>NZ_PEBA01000056.1:0-247550 GCF_002734235.1 Sphingobacterium sp. 1.A.5 | reverse complement strand
TGACGGTACTTGGATAGACACATAAAATGGGTGACCGCTATACACCCCTTGCGGCATTGCGTCCGCTCTCATTGTAGTTTGCGGCACCCATACTTTACAAACTGAAAAAGACACTGCAGCCATAGGTCTGCTCATAGAAGGCTGTTTGAAAAGTAACTGTCATTTGGCTACCGGCGGAAAATCCGTCGGGCGGAAGGTCTATGGCCCAAAGCAAGGGAAAGGGAACGGAAAAACAACCATAGAGGCAAATAATCAAAAAAAAAAATTTGGAATACAACATAGAAGGGGTGTAACTATTATAGCGGCAGGTAGGGACACTAACACCATAGGTGTGGCATGTTTGTTAAATGCCCATATTAAAACTAAACAAAAATATTAGAGTGTTTACAGCAATCCATACACGAACCAATGCCCTAAAATAATCTGTATTACCAAGAAAATCTTAGAAACTACTCCTTTTGCTCTTGCAAAATATATAATCGAAAATATGGTTGGAATGATGGATAGAATAGAAGTTAGAATCAAGCCAATAGGCCAAACCTCTTGGAATTTAAAATGAGCTTCAGGGAATTTTTGGATGGTTAGCGCAAAATATCCCCACAAACCAACATGTAAAAAATTGAATAGCAATGAAAAATATGCTATGAATTTTAATATCTTATCCCATGTGCTTAATTCCATAACAATAATTTTATGCTCGGCTATCCAAATTCTTGTGTGTTAGGCAACTTGCGTTAAAGCAAACTCCACCCAAACCATAAAACAATCAATATCTGCAGAACCATAAATATCTTCGGTAATATTCCATTTGCTCTCGCAAAATATATAATTGAAAATATTCCAGCCACAATAGCGATCAAAAATAAAATCGTCGAATTGACCATCCAAAAATCATTATGCTTAGCAGAAGCCTCTTCAAAATCTTTAGACGTCAACGATAAAAATGCCCATTGTCCCTATCAACGAAATATTCAGCAACAAGGATAAATATGCAATAATAGGCTTAGTTTTTTCCCAGGTGTTTGTTTTCATGGTCTATAATAGTTTATATAAAGATAGTGAAATAGATTTGAGATTTGAGATATGAGATGTGAGATAGGAAACTTGAAATAAGGTCTGATCACCACAGGTGATAAGATGGTGATTGTTGCGTATGTTGAATGGAATTGAAGCACAAGTGACCCAACGTACCAAGCCCGCACAAAACACTTGCGCTAGCTCAGCTGAAGATGGTTGGTGGAGACACCAACCATGGCGTTCTGAGTCGAAGCCGCACGCTAGATTGGATGAATGACGGTCGCTGCGTTGGCTGAGCGTAGCCGAAGCCAGTAGCCGAAGCCGGTCCCTGAGCGGAGTCGAAGGGCATTCCAAAGCACAAATCCCGCATACAACCCAGTGCTACCAAATCAATCTGAAAAATTATACAACTTAATCTATCAGTTTAATAACCTTTCTACTATCTCAAATCTCATATCTCACATCTCATATCTAATTTGAAATCCCACATCTCATATCCGAAAATTTCGGGGGAATTGCGTAGCAAATTCCCCCGAAATTTTCTAAAAGTCAAACTTAATTCTCGCTCTCACGCCCCATTTTGGTGCTTCGGGGTGGTCGAGGTAGTTCAATCTTCTGACTAAATCCACGCGCAATACCTTAAAGATATTCGCTACGCCGGCACTGGCCTCCATATATGGTTTACCGTCGAAGGTAAAGGACATCTGTTCACCTTTGCTGTTGGTTTGCCAGTCGTAAACAGAAGTGTTGAGGCTCGGGTTGTTGCTGTCGCGAAGGCCCCCATAAACGCCTTTGAAGCTAAAGACCTCACGCAATTTCAATCTGTTCAACAAGGGGATTTTATTGAAAATAAAACCGTTCATATAATATTGTACGTTCCAGGAAACATGATGGTCAGAAATAAATTCCATAAAGTTCATCAAGTTATAGGACTGCAGCTGATAAGCATAAGTCTGGTTTGCACGGTGAATATTCAAAACCGGGAAAGGCAGATTGTTTCCCGCGATGTAAGTACCGTCGACATTGATGTCGGCATACCCTAATTGAGATAGATAGAACCTTTTGAAAACACCTGCAGTGAAATTATGGTAATTGTATTCACCGCCAAATAAGCCTTTCACACCTGCAGTATAATTGAAGGTCATGATAGGATATTGGTTAAAGATCGGAGTTCTATAATTTTTTCCTTGGTAGAATTCCTCTTTTGGAGCATAGCGTAGACCAACATTGAACTCCGTGCTCTGCAAGTTGTTTATAAATCTATGAGTTCCATCAGGCTGCAATAATGAGTAGGAGAGAACCCCTGCAGGAGTTTGTTTCCAAGTACCCAGACCAGCATTTAACGAAAGATTATTGCTGAACTCAACCTTATAATCCAATCGGTACACCTCATTGTACAGATAGCTCCTGTTTTCACCGCGTTTGAAAGATAGGAGTACATTGTCTTCCTGTACGAATTCAAGATTCTGTCCAGGGATCTTGGTGTCGTAGGATGCAGATACTCGAAGATAATGCTGAGGAAATTTATATGGCGATTTCTTGTTCAAGGAGTATGTTCCAGATAAAAAGTACTTCCATTTTTGATCATCGAAACCATAAGCTCCATACCCTTCAGCATAGAACGTTTTGCTCAGCTGTTCGGTTGTCCTTCCACCAACGCGGAGCCTAAAACCTTCCACAGGATTGTAAGAATAAAAAGTATTGACCGGACCGATCTCTACTGGACCAGCCTGTTTGTAACCTGAAAATACCAAAGCCGAAACATCCATAAAAGTCCTGAAGGACGGCATCCGCTGCAAACTATCGATATTGTTATAGATTGAATTTTCAGCTTTGCTCAATGGCTCGGGTCTCAGGGTTGCCCAATAGCTTTCTGAAGTAGTTTTTTCTTTTTCGGTTTTCTCTTCTGGAACAACAACATATTGGTCGGGAACAGCATAAATACTGTCAGGACGAACATTGCCATTCTCATAATCATTGATCAGTACTACTCGTTTTCCTTTGATGCCTTTCCCTTTTCCTGTGATAGCAAAGTCAATTCCTAAACTAGACTTGGTCAAATAATATTTGTTGTCATTAGTTTTGTCAAATCCCAACTCAATATTCAGGTCCCTAACAAAGTTCAGGTTAATTTCGTCTGCAACGGTCATCTCAGCACCTTTGACCGCATAGTTGCCGTCTAAAGTAACATAGAGTTTTCCCTTAAATAACAGGTCATTCTTGTTCCTAGGGAAGAAACTAAGCTCTACCAAGGATTCATTTTCGTTTTTAACGGTATCTGTGATATAGAAGCGATAAAAGGTAGGAGCCGAATTAGCGATCGGACTTAAGAACTGATTTGTAAGAATAGTAATATTGTTATCATAGATTTCAATCTCATCATATAGGCGGTTGAAATATTTGCTCAATCCATCATTGTCCACAAACTTAGGGTCGAATTCAGCTTTTCGCTCAGCCAAGATATATTGCTTCTTCGCATTAGGGTCTTTTCTGAAATAAACTTTAGAGAACTTTTCTTCCATATATGCTGGCAGAACATAGTTGCTGGAATTTTTAGCGGTGTCGTCTTCTTGGAATAGGAATTGGTAATTTTTGAATACCTTTCTGTTCTTGAATTTCTCGTCAAGGTTACTTAATCCCAAACTGATCTTTTCATATTGGTCATATTCTGCAAATGCCTGACCGGTCAAGCGGTTTTGGTCTCTATGCTCAACGACTTTGCGGATAAGCTCAACTGCCGGATTGTTTTTGTTTGAATATTTACCACGTTTAGGAGCTTTTACGACAATTTCTTCAATGGAATTGGCAGGAAACAACATAACGCGGATGGTCTGCTCGGATTCCTCCGTAACAGGATATTCTTCAGGGTCAAACCCAACCGAGCTGATCCGGATCTTTTTATATTCCGAAGGGACAGTCAACGTGTATTCACCTTTGTCGTTTGAACTCGTTCCAATTTCCTTGCTGGCGCCAACAACTTTGATGGAAGCGTAGGGGATTGCTTCGTAGTTTTCTGCATTCAATACCTTCCCCTTTATGGTAATGAATTGCTGAGCCGATAATGAATGGAATGAAAACAACATTCCAAAAAGTATAAACAAGTAAAATAATTTCGTTTTCATGTTGTGACTTTTTGACTTTTTTATGTTTGTGTTCAAAAAGTATTGCAAATAAAGCTAATATTGCTGATTTAATAAATATTGTAATTGACGTTTTGACTTTTTTATGATAATTGGTCAATTTAAATTAGATGTTATGACAATTAATTTACCTATAAATTGGTGTATAAAGGTTTTATGTAAAAAATGTATGTCTTGAAATGCTATTTCCAGATTTTCGATAAGTTTTTTATATAGTCTTGTTCCACTCTTGTTCCACTCTCAGTCCTCTCTCGTTCGGACCTCGTTCGGAGCTTGTTCGGGTGTTTTCCGAAGCAGCTCCGAACGAGGTCCGAACAAAGTCCGAACGAGTCACGAAGGAGAGTGGAACAAGAGTAAAAGGAGAGTGGTTGGAGAGTAGATTGGACAGGTTTTGGCCGTGTCAGGTGGCCGCTTCGCCGTGGCAGTTGGAGACACCTGGCACTGAAAATATGCCAATGGCCTAATTTTTTTCTTAATTTAATGATATTGCCCGATAGGGTTTTCTCGCCTTGGCAGGTGCCTCCGCCTGCCACTGAATACCTTTCTATCGCATATTTACAGAAAGTTGCTTTCAATTACTCCAAGTATAAACCATCAATTATTCCCATAAAATAGTAGGAATTAGGATGTTCATATAAATACCTTTCTTCTATCCCAAATCTCACATCTCACATCCCATATCTGTTTTAGTCATAAAACTCTTGGTCAAAGTTTTTCGGTCCTTTATTTTTGTCGGCTTTGGTATCTGTTGATTTTTCGGAGTCTTTTGGTTTTTTAGTTTTCTTTTGGATAAACTCTGCTACTTCCACGATCCTTGGGATACTACTTTTTGGAGCCATATGGCGTAGTTTACGGATTTTGCGTCTGCGTTTGTAGTTGCGGATAATATCGCTGTCGCGGTAGAGGTTCCAGTTCATTAGGAGTACGCTGAACAGCACTACTGCCAGACCGATGATCTGCATGCGGCTCACGATATGGTCGGTAAAGAAATGCACTAATATCAAAGCAACGATAGGGTTTACATAAGCATAGGTGCTGACTTCCGTTGCCGGACGAACTTGCAATAGGAAGATATAACAGCTGAATGCCAAGATAGATCCCATCAATGCCAGATAGATCATGGCACCCCAGTATTCTGTAGGAACGGCACTGAATTCGAAATCACGGTACTCACCATTTAATAGCGCAACAGTGGTAAAGGCCGTACCCGCAACAACCATTTGCCATGCCGTTTTGACCATTACGTTCAAGTCCTCTTCGGGTTCCTGCGGAACTTCAGAATCATTCAGTTTCTTCTTTTCAGAGTTCTTGCTGTACTTGGAAATAAGTGAACCAACAGTCCAGCCAATCGTACCCAATGTCATGACAATCATCGCGGTTAATTTTTTGTCGCTATTTCCGGCATTTGCTTCCGGACCGAAGATCTGTTCTGCAAAAAGCATGACAACACCCAAGAAACCCAAGATCAATCCCAATAAAGTTGGAATGCTCGAGAAGTTCTCTTTCCATTTTGGCTTGTCCAGGATTATGAACCAAATGGCCGTTGCTGCAGATAGAATGGACACAATAGCGCTGGAGATAAATTGCTCCGACCAGATAATTGCAGCCATGTCTATAAATAACAATAAGAACCCTACAAGAGCGGCATCCTTAACGGCTTTTTTGATATAGATCTTATAACCCTTCATCCAGCAATAAAGCATCAATAGGGAACCCGCAATGATAAATCGGATAGATCCTAAAACGAAAGGTGGGAAAGCATGCAATGCTTTCTCGATAAAGAAAAAGGTAGATCCCCAAACGATGTAAACCACCAAATAAGCAAAAATAATGATGCTTCCTGATGGACTAGATGATTTAACCATGATTTATTTAATCCTTAGAAGGAATAACTAATTTATTGTCTTCTTTTACTGTTTCTAATACGATTGTTGTTCTTGTAGAGATAATGCCTTCGATCTTGCTTAAGGTATTGCGCATTAAATCCACCAGGCCAGCAGAGTCATTTGTTCTCACTTTGATCAAGTATCCATCCTCACCGGCGATATCATGTACCTCCAACACCTCGGGGATCTCTGCAAGCAATAAGCCCACTTTCTGTACACCGATAATATCTTGAGTCTTGATAAAGATGAATGAAAGCATCTTTTGATCCAATGCAGCCGGGTTAATGCGGGCATTATATTGAAGAATCACTTCTTTCTGTTCTAATTTTTTTACTCTTTCCAGAATTGCTGATGGTGCCATCCCCAATTCACGGGCGATATCAGCATTATTAGTACGGGCATTATCCTGCATTATTCTGATGATCTGAAGATCAATCTGGTCCAATGAAATTTCTAGTTTTGCCATAGTGGCGCAAATATCGTAAATTCCGAATTAAATTCAAATTATTAAGTTGATTTTAGAATTTTATTCAGATAATTATGACTTATAAAGGATAAACTTTAGCCATATTGGGGTGTTTTAATAAATTGGTTATTACTGTTGGTAAACAAGTACTTACGAATATACGGATTAATTATAAATATCTAAAATATGCGTTTAGAGCTTAATTTTAATGAAACAATGCGTAGTTTTGTTATTCAATCTATCTTATCGTGTCGTTACAAATTAAATTAGCAGCCTTGGCAGAATCTCTTAAAGGAGATTTATTTTATGATGAAAAAAATACTGCGCATCAAACCATGCGTATGGCATATTCTACCGATGCTTCGGTATATCAAGAATTACCTTTGGCGGTCTGCATTCCGCAAAATATCAATGACTTAAAAACATTAATCCGATTTGCTCGAGAAAACCAAACAACATTAATCCCAAGGACCGCGGGAACTTCACTTGCAGGACAGGTTGTGGGATCGGGTATTGTGGTTGATGTATCTCGATATTTCAATCAGATCTTGGAAGTCAATGAAAAGGAGCGGTGGGCAAGAGTTCAACCGGGAGTGATACGTGATGATTTAAATGCTTATTTAAAACCATTTGGATTGATGTTTGGTCCTGAGACATCCACAGCTAGCCGAGCAATGATCGGTGGAATGATTGGAAATAATTCATCGGGGCTGCATTCAATCGTTTGGGGAGATACCCGTCATAAATTGCTGGAAGCAAATGTGATATTGGATGATGAGTCTGAAGTGACGTTCAAGGAGTTGGGCGAAAGAGAATACTTTGCAAAGCTTTCCGAAAAGTCAAGGGAGGGTGAAATCTATAGGTCCTTAAATGAATTATTGACCAATAAAGAAAATCAAGAAGCGATCCACGCGGGTTATCCAAAATCAGAGATTACCCGAAGAAATACAGGTTATGCCTTAGATATGCTTTCTGATGTCAGCCAGCCTTTCAACCTTTGTCGTTTGCTTGCCGGTTCAGAAGGAACCATTGGGATAATCACTGAGGCGAAAATTAAACTGATGCCATTGCCGCCAAAAGAAATAGGGCTGTTATGTGTCCACTTTGAAGATATGGTGGAATGTATGCGCGGAAATGTGGTTGCCCTGCGGAATAACCCAGAAGCATCAGAACTGGTCGATAAATATATTTTAGATTTTACAGTTGGACATCCTACTTATCAATACAATCGTTTTTTTATCGAAGGAGATCCTCAAGCACTCTTGATTGTAGAGTTCAGAGGGGATACACAAGAAGAGATCGCTGAAAAAGCGGAGAAATTGGTGGCTGAGTTAATGGCAGAAGGATTGGGTTATGCATTTCCATGGATTACAGGAGTTGAGAAAACCAATTTGGTTTGGGATGTCCGTAAAGCAGGGTTAGGTTTGATCCGTAACCTGCCAGGAGATTCTCAACCGGTCAATCTGATTGAAGACTGTGCCGTTTCACCAGAAGATCTCCCGGCTTATGTTTCTGATATCCAAAAACTATTACAAGAAGAAAATGTGCATGCTTCATATTATGCACATGCCGGTGCGGGTGAACTGCATATAGAGCCTTTTATAAATCTTAAAACTGCAGAGGGAAGGCGTCAATTCCGAAGTATTTTGGAGAAGACAACGGATCTTGTCCTAAAATATAATGGGTCATTGAGCGGTGAACATGGTGATGGCCGATTGAGAGGCGAATTTATTGGTAAAGTGCTAGGTGAAAAAGTATATGAGCTTCTTTTACAGACAAAAAGCATATTTGATCCAAACAATGTGTTCAACGCCAAAAAAATTGTGAATACACCGCCCATGGATACGCATTTGCGTTATGACCATGTGACGGATGCCTCTCAGATCAAGACTTACTTTGATTTTACTAAGAACGAGAGCATCCTGCGTCTTGCCGAGAAATGTTCAGGTTCCGGGGATTGTAGGAAAACAGAAATAACTGGCGGAACGATGTGTCCGTCATTTATGGCAACACGGGATGAAAAGGACACCACAAGGGCTAGAGCGAATATGCTTCGTCAGTTCTTGACGAATTCCACCGAACAAAATAGGTTCAATCACGAAGAAATTAAGGATGTGATGGATTTATGTTTGAGCTGTAAAGGCTGTAAAACTGAATGTCCATCCAGCGTGGATATTGCCAAAATGAAGGCTGAGTTCTTGCAGCATTATTATGATGCCAATGGAAGTCCTTTTAGGGCGAAATTGATTGCCAATTTTACTGAGTCTCAGAAACTTGGATCTTTAGTAGCGCCAATCTATAATTTCTTTGCGACCAATAGCTTTACCTCGGGAATTATTAAAAGTGTTGTTGGGTTTGCGCCGGGTCGTTCATTGCCAAAAGTACATGGTACAACCTTCAGCAAATGGGCATCCAAACAAAAGAAATCAAGGAACAAAAAGAAGGTATTTCTATTTTCTGATGAATTTACAAATTACAACGATACAGAGGTTGGTATTACTGCCTATAAGTTATTAACTGCTCTGGGATACGATGTTATTGTGCCTAAGTTAAAGGAAAGTGGTAGGACTTATTTATCTAAAGGTTTCGTAAAGAAAGCTAAGGCATTGGCAAATGAAAATGTAGCCTTGGCGAGTCAAGAAGTAACAGCAGAAAGTCCTTTATTGGGTATTGAGCCATCGGCTATTATTACCTTTAGAGATGAATATCCAGACTTAGTAGATGCGGATAAACGAGAGCAGGCGAGACTGCTGGGAGAGAATGCGCTCATGATCGACGAATTCCTTGTAAGAGAAATCAAGGCCGGGCGAATTCATCCCGAACAATTCACAGCAGAGCCACAAAAAATCAAACTCCATGGACATTGCTACCAGAAAGCATTTAAACTTGTAGATACTACAAGAGAGCTGCTGTCCTTTCCTTCTAACTATGAGGTTGAGGTCATCCCATCTGGATGTTGTGGAATGGCAGGTTCTTTTGGCTATGAAAAGGAACATTTTGAAGTTTCGCAGAAAGTTGCTGAATTGGTTCTTTTTCCTACACTTCGAAAAACTGGGGATGATTACCTTATCGCAGCTGCGGGGACATCTTGCCGACATCAAATTAAGGATGGCTTGCATAGGCCTTCATTTCATCCTGTAGAAATTATTTATGAAGCCCTAATAAAGAAATAATCAAACAAAAAGCGTATCTTTTTTGTCTTACAATAAATATGAAAGTTATGAAAAAAATCGCAACGTATTCACTGTTAATGGCTTCATTATTATATATGTCATCATGTGGTAACTCAAATAAATCAGAAGGTGGATCTAATGACTCAACAGCTACAGGTAGCTCTGAAATGGCCTTAAAGCCTCTGACAAATGAAACAACTTCAAATCAATTCCATTTATATTTTGATTTGAGGCAGTCAGCACAAACTGATTCATCCATTCTCTATGAAGCGATATCAGAATTTAATAATGAGCCTGTTGGGTTTAATGTAGAAATTAAAAAAGACATTGATGCCGGTATTGCTGAGAATGGCCAACCAGATGAGGATTTGGGTTTTAGTGAAGGTTCGGTTCGCATAACTGCAAATGGTCCAAACTCCGATAATTTCGTTAAGGCAATGGGTACATTGTTTAAGATGCCCGTTGACGGAAAAATGACAACCAATACTTTAACTCCAATGGTCTTTTCATCTAATAAAGAGAAAGTTGATTTAGGAAAACCTGGTACATATAGTTTTAAATATTTCTTTGAAAATGGTACTGGAAAAGAGGCGGAGATATTTGGGATATTAGATACTTACAAACAATCTTTTGAACTTGGAGAGAAAGATTCTACCTATAGGGCAGCAATTATTTCTGCATTTGAAGGTAAATAAAACTATTTTTTTAATGTATTTTAGGAGGGTCAGTGTTTTGCTGACCTTTTTTTATGTTGAGATCTTATATTTTTAGCTGTTATTTACTTCTAACCTTATTATTTTCATTGAGCACAATGGCTCAAGAGGTAATGCATGGTGAGCGTTTTTCAAAAGGAAAGGTTAGTTCACTTGCCTTAGGGGAAATTTCTGGAATTGTATCTTCTATAAACAATCCAGGTATGTTTTGGGTCCACAATGATAGTGGAGATCAAGCAAATATTTACCTTATTGACTCCGTAGCGATTTTAAAGACAACCTATAGGTTGGAGGGAATAAATGCAGTTGATATAGAGGATATTGCCTGGGTAGAAGTAGAAGGGAAATCTTATATAGTCTTGGCAGATATTGGTGATAACTTAGCTACAAGGGCAAATATATCTTTATATATCTTCCCCGAACCACTCTATAAGTCTAATCAAGTGAATGATACTATTCCGAAAAATGAAATTAATATTAAGACACTGACCTATCCTGGAAAAGCACGAGATGCTGAAGCCATATTTGTTGATCCAATGGATAAACAATTCTACCTAATTTCAAAAAGAGAGTTCAGATCGATCCTATATACTGCAGCTATTTTTGAATCCAATAAGACGCATTTTGTTCTAAAACCTGTGATTAGCTTTCCGTTCACATTTATAACAGCAGCAGATATTTCACCTAGGAGAGATGCATTGATAATGAAAAACCTGACATCGATATATTATTGGCCATTAAGGAATAACATGTCTATATCAAAAGCATTGAGTGAGGCGTATCTACCTGTTCCATACGAACCAGAACCACAGGGTGAGGCGATCACATTTGATCGGGCTTCAGATGGATTTTTCACGATTAGTGAAAGACCATTCGGCTTAGACTCTTATCTTTATTATTATCATATATCAAAACCATAGTTTTATGAAGACATCCTTGTCATTCTTTTTTTCTCTTTTATTTATAGGATTTGCGCATGCTGCAAAAGTTGATACGCTGAATGTACAAAGTTCAGCAATGAATAAAGCCATCAAAACTGTCATTATTCAACCTGAAGGTTCAAAGTCAAAAGAATTTCCAACTTTATATTTATTGCATGGATATTCAGGAAGTTATAAGGATTGGGTCAATAAAGTTCCGGCAATCAAAGATTTAGCAGATAGGTTGGGAATTATAATTGTTTGTCCTGACGGTGGATTTGGAAGTTGGTATTGGGATATTCCAAATGATCAGAACTTTCAATATGAAACTTTTGTTGCCAAGGAATTGGTGGCTTATGTTGATCAAAATTATCCAGTAATCAAAGATAGGAGCAAGCGCGGTATTACAGGATTGAGTATGGGCGGCCATGGTGCTTTATATTTGGCCCTTCGTCATCAGGATACCTTTGGTGCTGCAGGAAGCACTGCTGGTGGTGTGGATATTCGTCCGTTTCCAAACAACTGGGATATGGCAAAAAGAATCGGACCTTACGATCAAAATCCTCAAGTATGGGAAGATCATACTGTCATGGAAATGACCCACTTGATTAAACCAAAATCATTGGAATTTTTTATAGATTGTGGTACAGAAGACTTCTTTTATCAGGTAAATCGTAAGCTCCATGAAAAATTAACATATTTAAATGTACCTCATCGTTTTTTAACAATGCCAGGCGCACACAATTGGGATTATTGGAGCAAATCCATTCATTATCAGCTAGTTTTCTTTAATGAGTTTTTTTCAAAGACTACATAAGCTGTCTATTTTGGATAATATATTTGCTTTTTTGGATAATTGTAGTACCTTTGAAGCTAGATACGAGATTATAAACCTACGCAAGCCATTTTGATGTTCAGAATGGCTTTTTTACTTTTGGCCATGGATTTGTATTTGCTGAGAAAAAAATCATTGTTCCGAATTGTCTGCCTAAGCCTTCTTGGAATTTATATTTTACTGTTTAATACTGTTTTAGGTCAAGAGAAATTGACCCTTAGCGGATATATAAAAGATTCTAATTCGGGAGAGAATTTAATTGCTGCCGTAATCCGTGTTAAAGACCAAAACCTCAGTACATATTCCAATAATTATGGTTTCTATTCCTTATCTCTTCCAGCTGGAACATATGAAGTTGAAATTTCATTTGTGGGTTATGCTAGCAAAACCGAAACAGTAGAGTTAAATGCGGATCAACGCAGGAATTTTGAAATTACTCCAAATTCAAGTGTCATCGAAGAAGTCATCGTAACTGGTAAAAAGGAAGATGACAATGTTACATCACCGCAAATGGGGAATTTAAAGTTCACAATGGAAGAACTGAAAAATATTCCCGTGGTTTTTGGAGAGAAAGATATTTTAAAATCCATTCAGTTACTTCCAGGTGTATCTACAGGTGGTGAAGGTAGTTCGAATTTCTATGTGCGTGGAGGTGGGGGTGACCAAAACCTGATTTTATTGGATGAAGCTACGGTTTACAATGCTTCCCATCTATTAGGGTTTTTCTCAACGTTCAATTCAGACGCGATTAAGGATGCCAGTCTTTTTAAGGGTGGTATACCCGCTCAATATGGAGGCAGGATTTCCTCTGTCATGGATATCAGTATGCTGGATGGTAACAATAAGAAATTCAGTGCTGAAGGTGGTATTGGCTTGATCGCCTCTCGCTTAAAGCTGGAAGGTCCTATTGTAAAAGATAAAAGTTCATTTATGATCAGTGGTAGAAGGACTTATGCTGACTTATTTTTAAAGCTTTCACCCGATGAAACTACTAAAAAAAGCAAGCTTTATTTCTACGATTTGAATGCAAAGATGAATTATAAATTGAATGATCGCAATACCCTATATCTTTCAGGTTATTTCGGGAAAGATGATCTAGGTTACGGTGATTTATTTGGTTTTGACTGGGGAAATGCGACTGCTACAGTTCGTTGGAATTCCGTTATAAATTCTCAATTATTTTCTAACACATCATTGATCTATAGTGATTTTGCATACAATGTTAACGTTAGCAATGATGATTCTGACTTCAAGATTGCCTCCAAGATCCGGAACTGGAATTTCAAACAGGATTTCTCCTATTACTCAACCAATAACAATACCTTGAGATTTGGGGTTAACCTGCATCAACAAAGTATTAAACCAGCAAGTCTTGAAGCACAGGAAGGTTCTGAAGTAAATTCGGTGAGTGTGGATAGCAGACAAGGTATTGAAGCTGCAGCTTATGTTTCGCATGAATGGAAGCCATTTGACAAATTGTCCATGATCTATGGTATTCGCTTCAGTGATTTTATGGTTATGGGACCAGGTTCATTTTATGACTTCGATGAAGATGGTGAGCCTATTTCAGAAACCCATTATGACCGCGTTATAGCTAAACATTATTTCAATTTCGAACCAAGGTTATCCCTTTCATATATTTTAAATCCTAACAATAGCATCAAAGCAAGTTACAATAGAATTTCACAGAACTTACATCAATTGACCAATACGACCTCGAGTTTGCCAACTGATCAATATGTTGTGAGCAGCTTAAATATCAAGCCTCAAATTGCAGATCAAGTGGCCTTGGGTTATTTCAGGAACTTTAACAATAATACCTATGAGTTTTCGGTAGAAAGCTATTATAAGTATATGGATAATCAGATTGATTTCAGAAATGGAGCAGATCTGCAAGCCAATAAATATATGGAGGGCGATTTATTGTACGGAATCGGGAGATCTTATGGTGCTGAGTTCTTGTTGAGAAAAAATAAAGGTAGGTTAACCGGTTGGTTGGCATATACCTTAGCAAAAAGTGAACGACAATTTGATCAGATAAATGAAGGTAATTGGTTTAATGCTCGTCAAGATCGAACTCATGATATTTCATTGGTTGGAATATTTCAATTGAGCAAAAAATGGACGTTAGGTGCTACTTTTGTTTACTATACGGGTAATGCAATTACTTTCCCGAGTGGTAAATATCAAGTTGATGGTACAACGATGTTCTATTATACAGAGCGTAATGGCTATAGGATGCCAGATTATCACCGTTTGGATTTATCAGCAACTTATGAGCCTAAGAAAGAAAATAGGCGGTTCCATTCTAGTTGGTCATTCGGAGTGTACAATGCCTATAACCACAAGAATGCCTATATCATTGATTTCAGGGAAAATGAACAGAACCCAAATATTACAGAAGCTTATCGAATAGCTTTATTTGGAGCAATTCCTTCGGTTACTTGGAACTTTAAATTTTAAAATCATGATAAAAAGACCATTATATAGATTTTTACTTTTCAGCTTTTTATTGATTTTAACTAGCTGTGAAGACCTTATAGATATCGATCTAAACAGTGCAAATCCAAAAGTTGTAATTGTCGCTGACATCAATAATGAAGAAAAGACGCATGAAATCCTTATCAGTAAAACTGTGAATTTTGATGATGAGAGACCTAATGATCCTGTGGATGATGCGTTAGTCTACATAAGGTTGGGCAATGGAAGGGTTTATCAATTTGTTTCTGCTGGTGGTGGAAGGTATATTAATACTGATATTCCTATGGCGATGGGAGAGACCTATAATCTAGTAGTCCAAGTAGATGGTGAAGAATATACTTCAACAACACGCATGTTGGCCTATATAGATATTGATTCTATTGGTGTAACAGAAGAAAATATTTTCAACGAGGATTTTTATTTTATCAATTTAAAATTCAATGATCCTGAAGGGGAAGCGAACTACTATCGTTATAGTATGTCTATCAATAACAAGCCTTTTAAATTCAATGCTGTGTTTTCGGATAAATTCAACGATGGCAATGAGTGGACTCATCAATTGGGCAGCGATGGGAGTGGAAATGATATTAAACCCGGAGATAATCTGAGAATCAGACGGCAAATCATTACAAAAGAGGTTTTTAATTATTGGTCAGAATATGCTAGCACCAATCCTGGTAGTGCGGCACCGGGAAATCCAACATCTAATATAAGCAATGATGCACTAGGATATTTCAGCGTCAGCAGTGTTAGAGATTATACAGTAGATATCGCTCCCAAACCCGCAGACCCTGAATCAGGGAACTAAGGTTTTGAATTGATAACCTTGCTCAATTAGATAGTCAATGCTTTTGGGCAAGGCGTATTTAACATTGTTAATGGCTTTGATATTATCGTGAAATACGATAATACTACCGTTACGGGTTTTATCGATGCAATTCTTATAGCATTGCTGGGGGGTGATTTCCTGATCATAATCGCCAGTCAATACATCCCACATCACAATCTTAAAATCCTTTGCCAATTCTTTCATTTGTGATTTTTTAGCTCTTCCGTAAGGAGGTCTAAAAAGATTTGTCCGTGTAAGTTCTTGGCATCGATTGATGTTATCAAAATAATCTTTGTTTTCGGTGTTCCAGCCTCTTAAATGGTTATAAGTGTGATTACCTACCACATGACCTTCGTCCAATAGCCTTTTGAAAATTTCTGGATGTTTTTTGATGTTTTCACCCACACAAAAGAACGTAGCCTTCACATTCTTTTCTTTCAAGCAATCTAATATCCAAGGTGTGATTTCTGGGATTGGTCCATCATCAAATGTTAAGTAAATATTATTTTTATTCTTATCCTCTCTCCAAATCGCTTCTGGATAAATGTATTTGAGGATAAAAATGGGGCGGACAAAATGCATATTGCAACTATCAGATATTTTTACAAATTTAATAAAGTTTTAGTATTGCAGGTAAGTTTCATGGGGATAGATGAAAAAGCTAATCGAGTTCTTTCAATTGACCAGAAAAGAACAAAGAGGAATGTTCTTGTTAATCCTTCTAAATTCTCTACTGCTAACCGTTAACATTTTTCTTCCTGTCTTCCATAAACAAAAAGATATTCAATTCAATATGGAAGAAATGGCTTTTGCAAAAGAGTCTACATCGAAACCAGCACCTGCCTCATATATAAAATCTAAGCAAAATAAACACAAACACAATAAGAAAAGCAGTCAGGAATTATTTAAGTTCAATCCAAATGTATTGGATAAGGCTGGCTGGGTTAAGTTAGGGCTTAGTGATAAGCAAGCGCAAGTAGTTCTAAATTATAGAGAAAAAGGAGGTGTTTTCAAAAATAGAGATGATCTGAAAAAAATATACGTTCTTGATGATGAATTATTAGTTGATTTGTTGCCATTTGTTGAAATCCCGCAGACAGCAAATGAGATCCGAAAGCCCACAGTTTTCAAAGATAAAATTAGCAAAGACAATTACACGAATTTAAGTATCGATATTAATTTGGCTGATAATTCTGAATTTATGAAACTGAAGGGGATAGGACCTGTATTTTCAAATAGGATAATTAAATTTAGGGATGCATTAGGCGGATTTGTGAAAACGGAACAATTGTCAGAAATATATGGGTTGCCCGAAGAAACTTATCATCATATTTTTCCTAAACTTACAGTAGACAGATCAGATGTTAAATTATTAAAAATTAACGTTATATCTGTGTCTGAATTATCTAAACATCCTTATGTTACTTATAAGCAAGCACAAACAATTATCAACTATAGAAATCAGCATGGAGCTTTTGATAGGGTTGAAGATTTGTCGAAAATTCATTCTTTAGATGAGGATTTTTTCCGTAAAATTGAATTTTATTTGGATTTTACCGAACATTAATGATTGAAGAACAGCTTAAAGCCTTTATCCGTGACATTCCGGATTTTCCCCAACCGGGAATTGTTTTTAAAGATATTACCCCCTTACTACAAAAGCCAGAGGTTGTGAAATTGGCCGTTAAAGAATTTGTCAGAAAACTTGAGGGCATTGAGATTGACGTAATAACTGGAATTGAAAGTAGAGGGTTCTTGTTTGGTTTTCTGCTTGCTCAAGAAATGAACAAACCATTTGTTCCTATCCGTAAGCAAGGAAAATTACCTTTTCATACCATTTCAGAATCTTATAAATTGGAATATGGCCAAGCAACGATAGAAATGCATGAAGACGCCATTAAAAAAGGTACTAAAGTTTTAATGCACGATGACTTGCTAGCTACCGGTGGAACTGTCGTCGCAGCCAGTAAATTGGTCGAAAAATTAGGCGGTGTAATCGCTGGATATTCCTTTGTAATCAGTCTTGACTTTTTACAGAGCGCTGGTCGACTAACGAGATTTAGTGAAAATATTGTTTCTCTGGTGCATTATGACTAGACGGTATTCGATAGACATAAGACATAAGACATAAGACAAAAGACTTGGTATAGTTTCTCAGAAATTAATAAACGTAAAACTGGAAAAATTTACACACACGCAATACTTGAATTATTTGCACACACACATACACACACACGCTACTAGAATAAACTATACAAAAAATTTATAATTAGATAATTGGTATAATTAAATAATCACACTACTAGAATAATTTTATGGAATGGATATCGGATCCTAATATTTGGATTTCATTTTTAACCTTGACGGTCTTGGAGATTGTCCTGGGTATTGACAACATTGTTTTTATCTCAATACAAAGTGCAAAGTTGCCAGTAGAGCAACAGAAGAAAGCTAGGCAATTGGGATTGCTATTGGCATTGGTTATGCGGGTAGGATTGTTGTTTTCGATCAAATGGATTATGGGCTTAACGGCGCCATTTATTAATTTGGCGGATACCATTGGTGTTGACCATCCTGAATGGAGCCGCTATCTTCAATTGTCAGGAAGAGACTTGATCTTGTTTATTGGAGGTTTGTTCCTGATCTATAAATCTACAACCGAAATTCATCATAAAGTAGAAGGACATACTGAATCAGCAAAAGCAAGGAATAAACCTGCTACATTCGCCAATGTCATTGTACAGATTATTATTCTGGATTTAGTGTTCTCTTTGGATTCCGTTATTACCGCTGTAGGTATGGTGGACAGTATTGGTGTTATGGTGGCGGCCGTAATTGTAGCAGTAGGAATAATGTTGATTTCTGCCGAAGGTATCTCAAAATTTGTTAATGATTATCCATCCGTTAAGATGTTGGCATTAGCTTTCTTATTGTTGATCGGGGTATCTCTTACAGCAGAAGCATTCGACCAACATATCCCTAAAGGATATATTTATTTCGCAATGGCATTCTCCGTATTGGTTGAGTTCTTGAATATCAGGTCTGAGAAAAAAGCTCAATTGCAATTGGAAGAGGAGAAAAAGAAGGGGATATGAGATGTGAGATGTGGGATTTGAGATAGAAAACGTGAAATAAAGTCTATTTACCTTCGGTGGTTGAGCGGAATTTTAACGCAAGTGATCCAAAGCACAAAGCCCGCGCACAACACTTGCGCTAGCACAGCTGAAGATGGTTGGTGGAGACACCAACCATGGCGTTTTGAGGCGAAGCGCCCGTCATTCAGCCGCACAAAGCCCGCACACAATATTTGCGCTAGCACAGCTGAAGATGGTTGGTGGAGACACGAATACGGTGGTTGAGCGGAATTTTAACGCAAGTGATCCAAAGCACAAAACCCGCGCACAACACTTGCGCTAGCTCAGCTGAAGATGGTTGGTGGAGACACCAACCATGGCGTTTTGAGCCGAAGCGCCCGTCATTCAACCGCACAGAGCGTGTACACAACACTTGCGCTAGCTCAGCTGAAGATGTTTTGTCGAGACTTCAATCATGGCGTTTTGAGGCTAAGCGCCTGTCAAACAACCGCACAGAGCGTGTACAAAACACTTGGTTAGCTCATCTGAAGATGGTTGGTGGAGACACCAACCATGGCGTTCTCCGAAGCACCTGTCAAACAACCGCACAATGCGTGTACAAAACACTTAGCTAGCTCATCTGAAGATGTTTGGTGGAGACATCAACCATGGCGTTCTGCCAGCGCTCAACACTTCGATACCTAAGGATGAACCATCGTTCCGAAAAAATATGAGATTAATCATTCCGCTTAATATTCTTTCTACTATCTCATTTCTCATTTCTCACATCTCACATCTCACATCTCATATCTAGCCAAAGGCTCCACTAAAACTCGCCTTGAACTTTGTAATAGTTGTCGCCCATAACTTTGACGTGTTGATTTTTTTCAACGAGGTAGAAGTTGTTTTTTTCGTAGACCAAGAACTCTGAAGTTTTATAAAGGGTGTTTCTAACTTCTTTTTCTACGGAGATCATTTTGGGTTGTCCTTGTTGATCGAGTTGAATTCTGACGCATGAAAGGTCGAGTTCAGGATTGGTGAAGGAATATTGGATTACAGAGTCAGCAGTATCAACTTTAACAAAACCTGCATAGGCTGGTTTGTTGAGATCAATAGCCTTAAAGCTGGATAATTCTACTGCCCAATCTTTAATTTTCAATTTTTTGGACTCTTCGTTTTCATCTTTTTTCACTGTTTTGTTCACTTCAGGATTCAGTGCTGCCAATGAGTCGATTTCTTTTTGAAAGAAGGAGGGAAGGTCGAATAGTTTTTCCTGGTTCTCAATTTTCGCTTGTTGCTCCTTATTTTCGCAACTATAAAAAGCAGCAGTAATACAAATTACTGCTGCGATATTTTTGATTCTCTTAATATTAATATGCAAGGACATTTCCAGTCATTTCTGAAGGTATTGGCAAGTTCAGCAATTGCAGTACCGTTGGAGCCACATCCCCTAATTTACCATCTTTAATATTTTTGTATTGGTTGTCAATCAAGATACAAGGCACTAAATTAGTAGTGTGTGCGGTATTGACTGATCCATCCTCATTGATCATAAATTCAGAGTTACCGTGATCGGCAAGGATAATAAACGAATAGCCATTGTTGATTCCAGTTTCAACCACACGTTTGGTGCAATTATCTACTGTTTCCACAGCTTTAACTACAGCTTCAAAAACTCCAGTATGGCCTACCATGTCTGGGTTGGCAAAATTTAAACAAATAAAATCCGGTTTATTCTCTTCCATATCCTTACAGATGGAGTCTGCTATGGTATTGGCACTCATTTCGGGTTGCAGATCATAAGTTGCAACTTTTGGAGAAGGAATTAATAATCTTCTTTCACCCTCAAATTGATCTTCGCGTCCTCCTGAGAAAAAGAATGTTACGTGAGGGTATTTTTCAGTTTCAGCAATACGGACTTGAGTCTTATGCTGCAAGGATAAAGTTTCTCCCAATGTTTGGGTAAGATTGTCTTTATGAAAAATAACCTTGACATTTTTGAATGTTTCATCATAAGAAGTCATGGTTACATAATAAAGATTTAATGGTTGCATGTGATATTCAGGGAAAGCCTGTTGAGTTAGGGCAATTGTAATTTCCCTACCACGATCTGTTCTGAAATTATAACAGATTACCACATCACCATCTTTGATTGTTGCTTTAGGAAGCCCCTGTGAGTCCACCATAACTATTGGTTTTAAAAACTCATCTGTAATTCCTAAGCTATAAGATTGTTCGATGGATTCCGCAAGGTTTGTAGAAGGGATACCTATTCCTTTTGTCAATAGGTCATATGCCTCTTTTACGCGTTCCCAACGGTTATCGCGGTCCATTGCATAATATCTTCCGATTGCGGATGCTATGGTCCCTACAGAATTTTCTAGAAAAGTCGTCAAGTCGTTAACATATCCAAAACCACCGTTAGGGTCTGTATCACGACCATCCAGGAAAGCATGGATAAAGACTTGTTCGTCAGTTAGGTTTGCATCTTTTGCGGCGTCGCAGAGAGCTTTAAGATGTTCGATATGTGCATGGACACCACCATCAGACAAAAGACCGATGAAGTGCACTTTTTTATTGTTTTGTTTGGCATAGGCGAATGCATCCTGAATGGTAGGGTCAGTTTTGAATACACCTTCTTGTGCGGCTTTATTGATACGACCTAATTCTTGATATACGATTCTACCTGCACCGAGGTTCATGTGCCCGACTTCGGAGTTTCCCATTTGCCCTGCCGGTAAGCCAACAGCTTCACCTGAAGCTTCAAGTTTGGAGTTAGGGTAGGTTGCAAGAAGATAGTCTAAAAAAGGGGTGTTAGCAGCTATTACAGCGTTTGAATTATCATTTTTTCCGTAGCCTAATCCATCCAAGATTAATAATGCTACTTTTTTATGTTCAGAACTCATTACACAAATATACTTATTCTCCATTAGAAACACTAAAAAGAGAATTTGGTTGTATCGAAAAGCAACAAATTCGTTAATGACCAAAATAAACAAGGATTGGCATAATTTTCGCTGATTGTAGAGCGGAAAATGAATTTAATGTTAATTGGCGGAAATTATTTATAATTCTGCTGTTAACACCCAAGCAATTATGTTAAAAGTTATTCGTGATTTTGGTTTGATATTGAGACGGTTTGCATTTGCAATGCTGTTTTTGCCATTGGTTGCTTTCGCGAGCTTCCAAACGGATATTGCTTTGGAATTGCTTGGAGCATTAAAAGCGAACAGCGCGAAAAATGTAGCAAATATGTTCGGTCAAAATGTTTCATTGTCCATAAAAAATGACTCCGGCTATTATTCGAAATTTCAGGCTGAAGTTATTTTAAGCGACTTCTTTAGAACTTCAAAAACTACAGAAGTCAAACAGGTACAACGCACTAACCGAAGTAACAATAGTTTTTATATTGTTTACCAGATTAAGACCAATCAAGGTTCATATCGTGTATTTGTGAAGTTTAACCAAACAGGTGGCGAAGCACAAATAAATGAACTGCGAATTGAATAAAGTTTTTAATTTTTCTTATTTAAGTTTTCAAATAAATATATTTTTATTCATCTTCGCTTAATTTTAATTTGCTAAATGGAGAGAGAATTCAAAGATAAACTGGTACATTTTGTTCAAGAAGCCCTTGTAGAAGATGTAGGAGCAGGGGATTATACCTCATTATCTACGATAAAAGAAGAACAATTAGGAGAGGCTCAATTATTAGTTAAAGAAGAAGGTATCTTGGCGGGTGTTGAAGTTGCCAAAGAAATTTTTTCTCAGATTGATCCCGAATTAGAATTTGACCAATTAATTACGGACGGCAGCTCCGTTAAATATGGTGATATTGCTTTTAAGATTAAAGGCAAGATTCATACGATCTTGAAGGGTGAGCGATTGGTTCTGAATATCATGCAAAGGATGTCAGGAATCGCAACTCAAACCGCAAAATATGTTCAAGCAATTTCTGGCACTAAAGCAAAAGTCTTAGATACCAGGAAAACGACTCCATTATTGCGTTTTTTGGAAAAAAAGGCTGTAGAAATTGGAGGGGGAGCGAACCATCGCTTTGGTTTGTATGACATGATTTTGATCAAAGATAACCATGTGGATTATGCAGGAGGGATTTCCGCTGCTGTAAATGCCGCATTTGCCTATAAAAAAGAAAAACAATTGGATATAGCGATAGAAGTGGAGGTTAGAAACTTTGAAGAGTTAAACGAAGTTTTGAGTCTAGATGCTGTTGATCGCGTAATGTTTGACAACTTTAGTCCTGAACAAGTTAAGGAAGCTGTTGATTTGGTGGCTGGAAGATTAGTGACCGAAGCATCAGGTGGAATAACCTTGGCAACCATTGCTGACTATGCGAAACAAGGAGTTGATTATATTTCTGTAGGTGCACTAACTCATTCGGTTAAAAGTCTGGACTTGAGCTTGAAAGCAAAACTTATTTAGTAAATTGCTGTAGATGATATCAATATATCTAGTAGGAATAGTCATATTAGCATATCTTTTCGGTTCAATCCCTACTGCGGTTTGGTTTGGGCAGGCATTTTATGGAGTAGATGTTCGTGAATATGGAAGTGGAAATGCCGGTGCCACCAATACTTTTAGAGTATTAGGGAAAAAAGCAGGATCCATTGTAATGTTCGTTGACATTCTAAAAGGATGGACAGCGACTAATCTACCATATTTATTGGATAGTTCAATTGTTGGGAACCATGATGGACCCCAATTTGTAAATGTTCAGCTTGCATTGGGTGTTATTGCTGTATTAGGCCATTTATTCCCGATTTTTGCAGGATTTAGAGGAGGAAAAGGCGTGGCTACTTTGTTTGGTATGGTTCTCGCTATCCATTGGCCAGCAGCCCTTATCTGTGTATCAGTCTTCTTACTTGTCCTTTTGATAACCCATTATGTTTCTCTAAGTTCTATTATGGCAGGTTTTGCTTTTCCATTTTCCGTGGCTTTTATTTTCAAGACTACCGTACCATCTATTCTATTATATGGAATTGCGATATGTGCCTTAATTCTTGTTACCCACCAAAAAAATATAGAACGACTGCTCAAAGGGAAAGAATCCAAAATATATTTATTCAAGAAAAAATCTAAGGATTAAACTTTTGGGTACAAGTTTTGTTTAATACTTCGAGATGTTAAAAATGTATTAGATAAACTAAATCAAATAAAACTTATGAAACGAATTACAAAATATGCTGCCATGATGCTTTTAGGAGCTACTTTGGTAGGTTGTGCTACTTCCGCAATCACTGGACGTAGGTACTTAAAATTAGTTGATTCCAAGACCATAAACGATCAAGCCGCATTGGCTTATAAGGACTTTTTGAGTAAAAACAGCTCTAAAGTTGAAACAGGATCTGCAGCAGCAACGCAGGTAAAAAGAGTAGGTAATAGAATTGCTCAAGCAACGAATGAATATTTAAGGCAGATTGGGGCTGCTGATAAATTCAATTTCAACTGGGAATTCAATCTTATCGAAAGTGACCAAGTAAATGCTTGGTGTATGCCAGGTGGTAAAGTAGCAGTGTATACTGGTATTTTGCCTGTAGCAAAAAATGATGCCGGATTAGCAACAGTAATGGGACACGAAATTGCACACGCAATCGAAGAACATTCAGTTTCTCAAGTGTCAAATGCTATGGCTGCTCAATTGGGTGCGCAATTATTAAATGCTGCTGGAACAATCAGTAACAGTAGATATACAGGTATTATTAACCAAGTGTATGGAATTGGTTACCAAGTAGGATCATTGAAATTTTCACGTAACGATGAGTTGGCTGCAGATAGAGCAGGACTAATCTTGATGGCAATGGCAGGTTATAACCCTGAAGAAGCTGTCGGTTTCTGGGAAAGAATGTCGCAAGGTAAAAAAGGAAGCACTCCTGAATTCTTAAGCACTCACCCTAGCGATGCAAGACGTATCAGCCAATTGCAAGCATTGATACCAGAAGCAATGAAGTATTATAAGAAGTAAGAACGAAGCTTTAGACATAAGACACAAGACATAAGACATTAGACTTTTTGTCTTGGTATAAATTAAATTGCCGGCTAGGATAACCTAGCCGGCTTTTTTATTTGTTAGCATCATAGCCGAAACAGGTCGTGAGGAGGTCGAAGTGGGTAAGGAAGGCAATCACGAAGCCAGTTCCGAAGCCTATCACCAAGCCGTTCACGAAGTCAATATCGAAGCCGGTCAAGAAGCTGTGGTCGGTGGTACGACGCCGTGGTCGGTGTGACTAAGCCGTGGTCGGTGTCCCCACCGACCACTTTTTTGACAATTAGCTGGCTGGGATGATGGTTGGTGGAGACACCAACCATGGCGGCAGCGGGGACACCAACCATGGCGGCAAAGCTTAGACATAAGACACAAGACATAAGACATTAGACTTTTTGTCTTGGTATAAATGAAATTGCAGGCTAGGATAATCTAGCCGGTTTTTTTGTGTTATCATCATAGCTGAAACAGATCGTGGAGGGGGCGAAGTGGGTAAGGAAGGTGTGCCGAAGATGGTAACGAGAGCAATATCGAAGCTTGTCACGAAGTCAATCACGAAGCCAGTTCCGAAGCCGTGGTCGGTGTCCCCACCGACCACTTTTTTGACAATTAGCTGGCGGCAATGATGGCTGGTGGGGACACCAACCATGGCGGCTGTGGGGACATCAACCAGTCCGGCAATAGTGTTTGTTTGTTTGGTTAGTCCACCATCCATGTTAGCAAGTTATGTAAAGCACCATACCAATTCTAATGTCTAATGTCTAATGTCTTATGTCATATGTCTAATGTCTAAAACCAATTTTAAATAATTTTCAATCTTTTCTGTTACATTTTTTAAGTTTAAGCTACTAATTATATAACTAACAAAAAACGAAATTTCTATGGAACTTAAGATTCAGAATTTAACGAAGACATATAACAACGGAGTCAAGGCTTTGGATGATGTAAACTTGGAGATTGGTCCGGGTATGTTTGGTTTACTGGGGCCTAATGGTGCTGGAAAATCATCATTGATGCGTACCATTGCAACTTTGCAAAGCCCTGATAGCGGAAGCATTCAATTTGGTGACATTGATGTGCTGAATGATAACAATGCCTTGAGAAGGGTATTGGGATATTTGCCGCAAGAATTTGGTGTTTATCCTAATCTTAGTGCTGAGGAATTGTTGAATTACTTTGCTGATTTGAAAGGAATCAGTAATAGAAAAGATAGAAACAAGATTGTTGAAAGTGTTCTTCAGATCACTAATCTATATGATTTCAGGAATAAAAGTGTAAGTGGTTATTCAGGCGGTATGAAACAACGATTTGGTATTGCTCAGATGTTGTTGAATGATCCAAAACTAATTATTGTCGATGAACCTACTGCTGGTTTGGACCCTGCAGAAAGACATCGATTTTTGAATGTTCTAAGAGAGATTGGTGCTCAACATACCGTTATTTTTTCTACGCACATTGTTGATGACGTGCGGGAACTGTGCCATGAGCTGGCTATTATGAATGGGGGAAAGGTACTTTTCCGTGGAAGCACTCAACAAGGGACCGATTCTCTCAACGGGAAAATATGGAAAAAGAAAATTGAGAGGGCAGACTTTGATGCTGAAAATCTAAAATATAATATTATCTCCTCCAATTATAACCAGGACAACAGCTTGAATATTCGGGTATACCATGATACCTTACCTGATGAATCATTTAGTCCGGCAACTCCAATTTTGGAAGATGTTTATTTTGTTACCCTTAAAAGTGATAAAGTAAATGTTTAGTACGATTTTTCTATTCGAAATAAAACGTTGGTTGAAGCAACCCGTGTTTTATGTGTATTGTGCCATTTATTTTGCACTGGCCTTTTTTACTGTTATTTCAAATCTTGGGGCTTTCGATGCTATTACAAGCACTACTTCAGATCCAGTGTATGTGAACTCTCCTATAAAAATTGCAGGGTTTCTGAATAGTTTTGCAACATTAATCTATTTTCTGCTTCCAACTATAATAGGTGCATCTGTATACAGAGATTACCTGTATAATATGCATACTTTATTGTTCTCTTACCCTTTGAGTAAGTTTAACTACCTAACTGCAAAGTTTTTGAGCTCGTTGGTGGTCGTTACTTTTATAGCTTTTCTATGTGTCGTAGCATATTATCTTGCGCAATTTTATCCGGGGATAAACAAAGAATTGTTGGGTCCAAATAATCCTAGAGCTTACTTGGAAGGTTTCTTTATTACGGTAGTTCCCAATTTTATTTTATTTGGAAGCATCATATTTGCTTTAGTAACCTTCAGCAGGAATATTTATGTGGGATTTGTTTTTGTATTGGTGTTGTTCTTATTGCAATCGTTATTGGATGTAGTCACACAAAATGTAGACAATAGATATCTTGTTGCTTTATTGGATCCATTTGGATTCCAACCTTTAATGTACTATTCTCGCTATTGGAGTGTAGAAGAGCAAAACAATAATTTTGTTCCTATACAAGGGGTATTATTTTACAATAGATTGATCTGGCTTGCCGTTGCCTCTATATTTTTTGGAATAGTATATTACAAATTCAGTTTTTCTCAATTGGGTATATCCTTTAAAAAGTCTAAAGGAGGTGCTCGAATGATAAAGGATAATTTCGGCAGTATCCTAAAAATTGATTTGCCTAAAGTAAATTTCGACTATAGTTTTTTGTCAAACATAAAACTGAGCTGGCGACTTTCCAATATTGATTTCAAATTTCTGGTAAAAAATTGGACCTTCTATATATTGTTGCTGATTGCAGTTTTATTTGTCCTGATTGTGATTTCTGTATCCGGAGAAATGTTCGGTACAAACACCTATCCGGTGACATGGCAAGTATTAATTGCTATGGGGAGTATTTATGGGTTTTTCTTGAGTATCATGATTTTCCTATTCTCCGGAATGTTGGTACATAAATCTAGGCAGACCAATATGTTTTTGTTGATAGAATCCACGGCTGTTCCAAATTGGGTGTTGTTGTTATCCAAAGTTATTGCATTAGTAAAATTAGTGTACTTAGTTATGCTAGTTTGCATGATCAATGGAATAGTATATCAGGTTTATAAAGGGTATTTTAATTTTGAAATCGGACATTATTCCTATGAGTTATTTGTCCTTTATCCAATCAAGTTTTTATATCTAATTCTGTTCGCATTCTTTATTCAGAATCTATTTAAGAATTATTTTGTAGGATTCATTGTGTGTTTGATATTTTATTTTGCATTACCATTTTTACCAAGAATTGGGGTCGAGCAAATGATTTTTATTCCAAATGCGGATCCGTCCTACAATTATTCAGACATGAATGGTTATGGCGATATCAGACATTTTATTTATTACCGAATTTATT
The DNA here is from genome assembly GCF_002734235.1 of Sphingobacterium sp. 1.A.5. Lineage (NCBI taxonomy): Bacteria > Pseudomonadati > Bacteroidota > Sphingobacteriia > Sphingobacteriales > Sphingobacteriaceae > Sphingobacterium > Sphingobacterium sp. 1.A.5. The sequence continues at coordinate 219,657 of NZ_PEBA01000056.1, read as the reverse complement.
GGATTTTATTTGGGTTAGTTTTATTTGGATTGACATTGCTCTTGTGGAGAAGAGGGATTATCTCTAATCTAGGTGAAAAATTTAAATCCTTTTTCACTAGACTGAAGCCTGCAATCTATATTCCTACTTTGTTAGCATTAGCTGGATTCATAGGGCTTGGTTATTCCATATATGTTGAGAAGAATGTAAATCAGCCTAACTATTCCAATAAAGAGTCTGAAATGCATCAAGTTGATTATGAGAAGAAATACAAGAAGTATGACGGGAGACCTATTCCTAGGTTAATAGATTCAAAAGTTGCTATCGACATTGATCCAAAAAATAGAAACTTTGTTGCTAATGCTAACTTTACTTACGTAAATAAGACTGGGGTGCCTATTGATACCATCTTTATGAATATGTCACCAAATATCTTAATCGATGCTAAATTTCATCAAGGAGCGAAAAAGATACTTAAAGATTCAGTTCTAGCCATCGAGATATATCAGTTGAGTAATGCATTGAACCCTGGTGATACTCTCAAGATTGATTATCAAATTAAGAATAAGCCTAATAACTTTCTATTTGACCGTTCTGAAGTTTTGGCAAATGGAACTTTTATGAACAATTTAATGTTCCCTGTCTTGAGTTATAATGAAACAGGGGAGTTGGCTGACAATAGGGTTAGGAAAAAATATGGACTTCCTGATAAGAGAAGAATGCCGGATCCTCGGGATAGTTCAAAATTGGGCAATAATTATATATCTCAAGATGCAGATTGGATTGACTTTGAAGCTACCATTAGTACCAGTCCTGATCAGATTGCAATCGCTCCGGGATATTTGCAGAAAGAATGGGAAAAAGACGGAAAGCGATATTTCCATTACAAAATGGATGCACCGATTTTGAATTTTTATTCTTTTATGTCCGCTAAATATGAGGTCAAGAAAGAAAAATATAAGGGTAAGGATTTGGAAATCTATTATCATAAAGGACACGAATATAATTTGGAACGAATCATGGCTTCGATGAAGAAATCGTTGGATTATTTTGAATCCAATTATGGTCCTTATCAATTCCGTCAGATGCGAATCATCGAATTTCCTAAAACTATGGGTACCTTCGCTCAAGCATTTGCCAATACTGTTCCTTTTTCTGAGGGCATTGGGTTTATTGCGAAGGTTGATGAAAATGACCCTAACGCCGTGGATTATCCCTATTCTGTAGTGTCACATGAGTTTGCTCATCAATGGTGGGCTCATCAAGCTATTGGTGCATTTGCTCAAGGGTCAACTATGATGTCGGAATCATTGTCAGAATATAGCTCATTGAAAGTTCTTGAACATACCTATGGAAAAGGACAGATGAAAAGATTCTTAAAAGATGCATTGGATAATTACTTGTTAGGAAGATCAAATGAGATCATTCGGGAAAACCCATTGATGTTCAATGAAAATCAGGGTTATATTCATTACAATAAAGGTTCTTTAGTAATGTATGCTTTGAGTGACTACCTTGGTGAGCAAAAGTTCAATGATTTCTTGAAAGCTTATTTGTCGAAGGTGAAATTTCAAAATCCACCATATACCACCTCGATTGAATTTGTTGATATGCTGAAGCTTGTAGTACCAGATTCTCTGCAATATTTGGTAACTGACCTTATAGAAACGGTAACTATTTATGACAATAAGGTCAAAGATGTAAAAGTCAATCCTCTTTCCAATGGCAAGTATGAAGTGGAGATGGATTATCAAGTTTCAAAATACAGAACAGATCCATTAGGAAAAAGGATGTATGAAGATGTGAAAGGTACTGCATTATCTGTGAAGGATGGCAAGAAAAATATACAGTCATTGCCATTAAAAGATTATGTGGAAGTTGCGATTTATGCTAAGCCAGTTAAGAAAGGAGAATTTGAGGTAGATAATCCATTATATTTAAAAAAGATCAAAATTGATAAGATCAATAATAAATTTAAGATGGTGCTGGACAAAATGCCTTATGAAGTTGGAGTAGATCCCGACAATAAACTTTTGGATACTGACTCCAATGATAATAGAAAGAAAATTTAATAAAGATAAGACTGAAAATACATAATGATTATTGAGCAATTTAATTCAAAGGATTACAGTGAAATTATGAAAGTTTGGGAATCTTCTGTTCTGGAAACTCATCATTTTTTAAAGGATGAAGATTTTGAATTCTTTAAGGAGGTGATTCCAAGAGATTACTTGCCGAACTTGAATATTTACGTTCTTATTGAAAATGGATTGAAAGCATTTCTGGCCTATAATAATAATCAATTAGAGATGTTTTTTGTAGATGCTGAGTCTAGGGGAAAAGGATTTGGAAGCATATTAATCAGATATGCTATAGACCATCTAAACATAAAATATGTAGATGTGAATGAACAAAATGAACAGGCGATAGGGTTTTATAAAAAATTTGGATTTTCGCAATTTGGCAAGTCATTGCGAGATAGTTCTGGCAGAGATTATCCAATATTACACTTATCTTTGCAGAAGGATAAAAATATAGATTAAATGAATATTCAGGACCTTATTATCAAGGACAAAGACCAAGTTTTACTTCAAGACGTGTTTTTAAGTGATGAAAACCGAGAACAAATCGATCAGTTAATTAAAGAACACAAATATCTTGAGGATTTAAAGAGTTATGGTCTTCCGGTAAGTAATAAGGTCCTGTTATATGGCCATTCCGGTTGTGGCAAAACAACAACGGCAAAGGCAATTGCAAATAGTCTGGGAAAACCATTGATCATTTTAAATCTCAGCAATGTAATTAACTCTAGGATAGGTGAGACTTCGCAAAATGTGAAGCAGGTTTTTGACCGAGCAGCACGCGACAAAGGAGTTTTATTCTTGGATGAGTTTGACCAATTGGGAAAAGCACGTGGCGATGACGACAATGATGTTGGTGAGATGAGAAGACTGGTGAATTCGATCATTCAGCAAATAGATTACTTGCCGGATGATGTTCTGCTCATCTGTGCGACAAATCACATTGATATTATAGATTCTGCCTTGATTAGAAGGTTTCAATTTCGAATTCAGTATGAGATGCCTTCCAATGAAGCCTTGAACCAATACTATGATTCTTTACTGGCTAGATTTCCTGAAGAACTTCATCCTAAATCCAGGCGATATGGAATATCTTATGCAGAGGCAAAGGATAGCTTATTCGCTGTTGTCAAATCCAATCTGATCAAAAAGTTGGATATGAAAGGCAGATTTTTGTAAGATCTTTATGTTAATTGAGCTTCTTTTTTGTCCTTTCTGAAAATGATAAATAAAAAGGCTACCAATCCCATCAACACTGGATAATATAGATATTGCATAATATCGATCGGCGAAAGGAGAGTCTTACCTTCTTCAGAAAGCACCACGTTCGCTGCTGCCAATGCAGCTAAAATTTGTGCACCATAAGGTACTAATCCCTGGATGAAACAAGAAATCGTGTCCAAAATACTGGCAACCCGACCACCATTTAGCCCATTCTCATCTGAAATATCTTTTGCAATAGGACCTACAATGACAATGGTAATGGTATTATTTGCAATCGCTAAATTCACTAAACTTACCAAAAATGCAATGCTCAATTCAGCTCTTTTCTTCGAATTGATTTTTTTGGTTACCACATGAAGTAAATAATCTATTCCACCGTTCATTCTAATAATTCCGACAACGCCACCGATAATCAAACAGAGAATACTCAACTCAAACATTCCAGCAAAACCATCATTAATCGATTTTAGGATAGAAAGAAAATCAATGGATCCGGTGGATATTCCGATAATTGCAGCACTCAGAATTCCTACACCTAAAGTCCAAATTACGCTCAAACCTGATAAAGCCAATATAAAGACGATGATATAAGGTAATATTTTAATCAATTCGTAATCGCCAATTTGCATATCATGTGCATTATTCAGCATGTTAAATCCTTGGAGTCCATAGATTATCATTACGATAATGGCAACAGGAAGTACTAATTTAAAGTTGACTCTGAATTTTTCTTTCATTGCAACATTCTGGGTTCTGGTAGCTGCGATAGTAGTGTCAGAGATGAAGGATAAATTATCACCAAACATTGATCCACCAATGACGGATGCCAATGCAATAGGCATAATCCCGGCTATGTTCTCTTCGAGTCCCACAGCAATAGGAGCGAGGGCTACGATAGTTCCTACTGACGTACCCAATGAGGTAGAAATAAAACAAGAAACCAAGAACAGTCCTGCTATGACAAATTGTGGAGGAATGTAGGTGAGTGCAAAATTGATGGTGGAGGATATTGCACCGATATTTTTTGACAACTCCCCAAACGCACCTGCCAATAAGAAAATCAAGATCATGATCAGGATGTTCTCATCCCCAGAGCCTTTTGCAAAACTTGCTAATTTCTCGTTGAAATTCTTTTTAGGAAACTGGAAGAAAGCAACAAATAGAGCTATTACAAATACAACTAAGACAGGGAGTGCATAAAAATCTCCTAAAATATATGATCCTGCGAAGTAAATAACTACAAAGAGGATTAATGGTAATAAGGCCCAAAAACTGCCTTTATTCATAAGATTAGATTAAATTAAAAATTTTTCAAAAGTAGCATATTATTCACAAAATCAACAGAATCAGGGAGATTTGAGTTTTTGAATGAGATTATTAATCGTGCTAAAGCCTTTTAAAAACTGATTTTCAATGTCTTAATGTTTTGGTAATTAGAAATATTATGTAACTTTAGTAACTATCACCAAGATAAACATAAAACAATCGAAATGAAAAGAACCCCATTGACAACTTTAATTCTGTTGTTACTAGTGGCATTCGTTTTAGTATTTGCTACTACCTGCTTCGGGATTCATTAAAAAAAGCGAGGTTTGATTTTTAAAATCAAACCTCGCTTTTTTTATTCTGGTTTGTTTTCCCAGTAATCTGCGTTTTTAATACCTATTGCTTTTGGATCAAAATCTAGAACTTCCATACCTTGTTTTCTTTTGGTTTTGTAATCTTTCCATACTTTCATGGCTGTTTTACTAAGCAAAAGGATAGCAATTATATTGGTCCATGCCATCAGACCAACACCAATATCACCAATTGCCCATGCGGTATCGGCAGTTCTCACTGTTCCAAAATAAACTGTCGAAAGGAATACAATCTTAAAGATCCAACCGATTATTTTTCTTGTTTTTTCATTTTTAACCAAGTATGCAATATTGGTATCTGCATAATAGAAGTAAGCCATTATGGTTGTAAAGGCGAAGAAGAATAGTGCGATAGCAACAAATCCATTTCCAAAACCAGGGAAGTGATGTGATACTGCAGCTTGGGTAAATCCATTATAATCTACTCCAGGTAAGTTTTCAACTAATAATGTAGTCGGTTGCCCTGCTTCATTGACTTCTGTTACATTGTACATCCCTGTAAATAATATCATTAGAGCTGTTGCAGTACATACAAATAAGGTATCTACATATACTGAGAAGGCTTGTACAAGACCTTGCTGTGCTGGATGTGATACTTCCGCAGCTGCCGCGGCATGTGGTGCTGTACCTTGTCCCGCCTCATTGGAATAAATCCCACGTTTCACTCCCCAAGCTATGGCCATACCGATAATACCTCCAAAAGTAGCATCTAAACTAAATGCACTGCTAAAGATTAAACTAAATACCTCAGGAATTTGATGGTAATTCATGGCAATTATTACCAAAGTCATAATTATATAACCTCCAGCCATAAATGGAACAACGAATTCTGCAACTGTACCAAGTCGTTTAACTCCGCCAAAAATTATTAAGATTAGTAAAACAACAATTCCAATCCCTGTATAATTAGTCGGTATAGCGTATGCATTGAAAGCTGAAGAAGCAATTGCGTTACTTTGTACTCCTGGTAATAGTAATCCAGCACTGATGATTGTTAAAATCGCAAAGATGGCTGCATACCATTTTACTCCTAGTCCCTTTTCTATGTAGAATGCTGGTCCACCTCTAAATTCATTACCTTCTTTCTGCTTGTACAATTGTCCTAATGTTGCTTCAACAAATGCTGATGCTGATCCTAAAAAAGCAATAATCCACATCCAGAAAATTGCCCCTGGTCCACCGTAAAATATAGCTGTTGCTACACCGATGATATTTCCAGTGCCAACACGACCAGAAATTGCCAAAGCAAATGCCTGAAAAGAGGAAATACCTTCGTCTGACTTTTTCTTTGCAAAAAGCAAACGCAACATGTCTTTTAAATATGCAATTTGAAGAAATCCTGTACGAAAAGAAAAGTAGAGTCCTGTGCATAAGCACAAATAAATGAAGACTTCGCTCCACACTAGATTGGAGATCGAGGAAATGATATTATCCATTAATTTGGTTTAAATAGTTATTAGCCATTAAATATTTTGTAAAGAAAAGATTTTTTTTAGAAAAATTCACAAAATAAATTGATGATTACTTTGAAGCAATAGAAGAGATGTAAATGGAATTGGATGCTTTATTAAATTTAAAAATTTTAAAAATCCTTGGAATTACCGATTGCAAGCACCTAATTTGTTATATAATTCACACAATATGAAAAGGGCCAATCTATTATTCACTTCATTGCTATTTATTTTTGTGACTTCCTGCAGCTCTGTCAAGAATATTGAAATTCGAGATTTATTGCACCATAGCAATTGCAACCAACAGAATGTGTATGAATACACTCAAGATAGTCTTCCTATTCCATTGCATGAGCGTGATATCTCACCAATAGTTGCTCAAAAGTTGAGTTTTAATAATCTTAATATGGCCAATGCCATCGGGATATTAGGTTCTGTTACACGATTTGTAGAACTGAGGCAAAACCCAAAACCAATGGATGATTTAGCTTATCGGTTGGAATTGCTGGAGCTCAAGCAGGCGATTGACCAAAAGATCAACAGTTCTTCTTTAGAGATTTCAGCCATATCATCGGAAATGGATTGTGAAGAGGAGAGGACCAGTCAGGTAGCGAATTACCTTGTGGGAAAAATAAGAGAAAAGGAATCGAAATTGACCATTGGAGCTATCGTTGTCGGTGCATTGGGTGCGATATTAACGGAAGGTGTTATTAAAGAAGAACGCGCAAGCCATATTGTTGGTATTTCCACCGGTGTTGCAGAAGCTACTTTTGGTGTGATGATGTTATTGAATGATGAAACCACTGAGTTTTATCATAAACGAAATGCATTGAAGGATGTTTGGTTTGGTGCACCTACCTCCAAAAATTTTCCTGCCGCAGTTTGGTATTATTTAAATTATTCGAACCCTGAGAATGGTATTAAAACTTCTTTGAGAGAACAGATAATCGAAAAATGGAGAAGCTTTGGCCAGGTTAAAAAATCGTCTGAAGAGGAAATGTCGGATATCTACTTTGGTGAAGGAGGAAAATATACCAGTGAGCAGTTAGAGAATAGAGCTGATATGTATGATCAGTTAGAATCCAATATTAATTTAATGAAACAGGATCTAAAGGCTTTGTCTTCTGAAATCGAGAAATTATAAGTTAGGTTGAAAAAAAATAAAGCCATTACAGAGACCCGTAATGGCTAATATATTATATTATAATTGTTGGTCTTCGGGTTTGAGATTTATTTCATAGAAAATTGGGTCGTATTTCATCATTGCTCCAGTTGCAGCATCGATAATAAATCCAGGCAAGAATAATAAGTTGACGACCGATACAGGATTGAATGTTGTGGCAGGTGTGAATGTATGACTTTTAAAACCTTCTTTTGTTAAGGTGATGATTTGTCCAGAAAATCCTTTTTTTAATTCAATGTTAGCTGGAGTAGTCCCTTGTTCAACACCATTGATTTCGATCAAAGCTCCACTGGGATTTGATTTGATGAGGACACTTTGTTTAGATCTTGTAAAAACAGTTGCGCACGACGTAGTCAATAATAAAATAGAAGCTAGTGCAATTGAGATTTTTGTTTTCATGTAAAAATAATTGATTTCGTTAATTTAATTGTACGACAGTTAAAATTAGGAAAGGTTTAATTGATTGACATGATAATTTTGAGAATTTTTAACCCTGTGTTACGAAATAGTAATTCAACAACATGAAATTGAGATTATTGGAGATTTAGATTGGGTTTTAGAAAATAAATAACTTTCCATATTGGCATATTAGTAGCCTTCAAAAACTGAATAAATAACTGTATCTTTGCGACATGATTAACGTTTCGAATTTATCTCTTCGCTATGGCAAACGTGTCCTTTTCGAAGATGTCAACTTAAAGTTCACTCCTGGAAACTGTTATGGTATTATTGGAGCGAACGGTGCCGGAAAATCAACATTTTTAAAAATCATTTCTGGAGAAGTAGATCCAACGTCAGGTTCAGTAGCCTTTACGCCAGGAGAGCGTATGTCTGTTTTGAACCAGAACCACTATGCATTCGATGAGTTCCCTGTTATCGAAACGGTAATGATGGGAAACCAAGAACTATATAAGGTCATGAAGGAGAAAGATGAAATCTATATGAAGGAAGATTTCTCTGATGCCGACGGTGAAAGAGCTGGTGAGTTGGAAAGTCTGTTTGCAGAAATGGACGGATGGAATGCTGAAAGTAATGCAGCGACCTTATTGAGTAACTTAGGTATTAAAGAAGAACTACACCACAAATTAGTTAAAGAACTGGATGGTAATGAAAAAGTTCGTGTGTTATTGGCACAAGCTTTATTTGGAAATCCTGATATCTTAATTCTGGATGAGCCTACCAACGACTTGGATATCAATACCATCGCTTGGTTGGAAGATTTCTTAGCTAGTTATGAGGCAATTGTTTTAGTAGTATCTCACGACCGTCACTTCTTGGATGCGGTATGTACTCATATCGTCGATATTGACTTTGGTAAAATGACTATCTACACTGGTAACTATAGTTTCTGGTACGAGTCATCGCAATTGGCATTGAAACAACGTGCCGACCAAAACAAGAAAATGGAAGACAAGGTTAAGGAATTGCAGGAGTTTATCCGTCGATTCTCAGCCAATGCTTCGAAATCTAAACAAGCAACTTCTCGTAAGAAAGCATTAGACAAGATCAATATCGAAGACATTAAGCCTTCGAACAGAAAATATCCAGCTATCATGTTCAATATGATGGACAGAGAGCCTGGAGACCAAATCTTGACCGTAGAGAACCTCGGCAAAACCATCAATGGCGAAGTTTATTTCAAGAATATCAGTTTTATGGTTAATAAAGGCGATAAAATTGCGATCCTTGCTGAAAATAACTTGGTAACCTCTGCATTCTACGATATTCTTACGGGTAGGGATAAAGATTATGTAGGTGAATTCAAATGGGGTATTACAATTACACCAGCAGATATGCCTATTGACAATGCTGAATTTTTTGAAGGTAAAAATGAGAACTTGGTTGATTGGTTAAGGGATTATACCACAAAACCTGATGCTGATGAGCAATTTATCCGTGGATTCTTGGGTAAAATGTTGTTCTCAGGGGAAGAGGTTCTTAAAAAAAGCTCAGTTTTATCCGGAGGTGAGAAAATGCGCTGTATGTTTTCAAGGATGATGTTGCAAGGAGCAAACTTCTTGATTTTTGATGAACCAACCAACCACTTGGATTTGGAATCCATTACTGCATTGAACAACGGTATGAGTGACTTTAGAGGATCTGTATTATTTACCTCACGAGATCATGAGTTGACACAAACAGTGGCAAATCGCGTAATTGAATTGACTCCAAATGGAATCATTGATAAATTGATGAGTTACGATGAATACATTAACTCGGATGCTGTAAAAGCTCAAAGAGAAGAAATGTATAAATAACAACAATACAATCTTATTAAAAAAGGGAAATGACTTCATTTCCCTTTTTTTATTATTCTTCTTTTAGAATATTTCAGACGGGTATATTAACCCATATCGATAGCGGTTTTAAAACGTATCAAAAATATTATAGGTATAAATACTGATTTCAGGATTGTTTTCCTATATTTAAGACTGCTAAATAGAATAAGCAGAGTAGATAAAGAGAATTTAAACCGTATTAAATCACATCACAAAAGTTTATGAGTGTTTTTGAAATAAAAGAAAACCCTGAAGTTTTTGATGCCATTGTTGTGGGATCTGGCGCTGGCGGGGGTATGGCAGGTTACATATTGGCTAACGCTGGTCTTAAAGTTTTAATGCTTGAGGCGGGTCCATTTTTTGATCCGGCAAAGGATGCCATGCAACTACGCTGGCCTTGGGAATCGCCACGAAGAGGGGCCGGGGTAACCCGTCCATTCGGGGATTTTGATGCTGCCTACGGCGGATGGCAATTAGATGGAGAGCCATATAGCAAGGTAGATGGAACTGAATTTGAATGGTTCCGTGCTCGGATGCTAGGTGGAAGGACCAATCACTGGGGCCGTATATCCCTAAGGATGGGACCAGATGATTTTAAGCCAACTGATGGAGTAACCGACGCTTGGCCGATTACTTACGAAGAAGTGAAGCCATTTTACGACCGTGTAGACCGTATGATCGGTATATATGGTACTGTAGAAGGAATTCACAATGAGCCTGATGGTATCTTTATGAAACCACCAAAGCCTCGTTTGAATGAGCTATATATTACCAAAGGAGCAAGGAAAGCAGGTGTTCCTGTTATTCCAGGTCGGGGTGCAGTATTGACAGAATCATCCCCTGAAATCAAAGGAAGAGGAACTTGTTTTTACTGTGGTCAATGTGGAAGATCTTGTAAAGTTTACGGTGATTTTTCGTCTTCATCTTGTTTAGTTATGCCTGCTATGAAGACTGGTAATCTGAAAGTTATAGACAATGCGATGGTTCGTGAAGTCTTGACCAATGATGAAGGTTTGGCAATCGGAGTTTCTTATGTAAATACGAAAGATTTGCAGGAATACTCAGTGAAAGGAAAAAAGGTAATCCTTGGTGCAAGTGCTTGCGAAAGTGCGAGATTATTGTTGAACTCAAAATCAAAAGCACATCCAGGAGGTATCGGTAATAGCAGTGGCTTGGTAGGAAAATATTTACATGATTCTACAGGTGCTAGTTTAGGTGGATTCTTACCGCAATTGTTGGATAGAAAGAGATACAATGAGGATGGGGCAGGAAGTGTCCATATTTATTCACCATGGTGGGGCGACCATAGCAAATTAAATTTCCCTAGAGGTTACCATATTGAATATGGTGGTGGTCTACATATGCCATCCTATGGTTTCTTGAATTTTGTTCCGAATGTAAATGGAATGGTGGCGGGAAGAAACGGTGAGAAGAAAGAAGCAGGTGGATATGGTGCGGGATTGAAGGATGATTACCGTCGTTTTTATGGTGCCAATGTTGGTATGGCGGGACGAGGTACTGCTTTAGCTCGTAAAGAAAATTACTGTGAAATTGATCCTACTCGTGTCGATAAATATGGTATTCCAGTTCTTCGATTCAACTATAAATGGGCGGATGAGGAAATTCAACAGGCTAAGCATATGCAGGAGACCTTCCAATCGATTATGCATGAAATGGGAGCCATCATTACTTCGAAAATTCCTGGTCCAGAAACCCTATACGGATTGGAAGCTCCTGGAAAGATTATTCATGAAGGTGGAACCACTCGCATGGGCGATGATCCCAAAACTTCTGTATTAAACAAATGGGGGCAAGCGCATGATTGTAAGAATGTGTATGTGGTAGATGCCGGTCCTTTTGTGCAACAAGGAGATAAGAACCTGACTTGGACTATTTTGGCCTTGTCGATGCGTACTGCTGAGTATATTTTAGAACAGAACAAGAAATTAGCATAAACAGATATGAATAGAAGAGATTCATTAAAAGCTTTAGGGTTAATTGCTGCAGGGTCAGGAGTTTTGGCCTCAGCCTGTAAAGATGAAAAAGGTCAAGCAGCCAAGGTTGCGACCGAAGGAAGTTCAGATATGATGCCTGGTGTTCAGGAATTTGAACACAAAAGAACGGAAGCATTAAAAGCTGAGAAATTTTTCACGGAACATGAAATGGCCACCATTACGGTTTTGGCTGATATTATTATTCCCAAAGATGACGTTTCAGGAAGTGCTTCTGAGGCTGGTGTTCCTGCATTTATAGAGTTTATGTCAAAAGATATTCCAAGCTATCAAACTCCATTAAGGGGAGGTTTGAAATGGCTGGATGTGCAGTGCCAGAAAACTTATGGAAATGCCTTCATCAAATGTAAAAAGGATCAACAAATAGCGATGATTGATGAAATAGCTTACCCTCAGAAAGCAAAGCCAGAAATGGCATATGGGGTGGCATTTTTCTCGATGATGCGTGATTTGACATCAACAGGATTTTTTACCAGTGAGATGGGCGTAAAAGATATTGGTTATAAAGGAAATACTCCTGGGGTATGGAATGGTGTGCCAGCTGATGTATTGGCAACGCATGGATTTGACCCGAATAAGTTTTTCGGATAACAACGAAACTAAAATGTCAAATAAAAAAGGAGCTATTTCAATATAGCTCCTTTTTTATTTAATTTTTTATCGTTGCAACGATTTCCGAAATTAGGGGATAGGTATTTTCTTTTACTTTTTTAAGTTCTGAAGCTTTTAACCATTCTGCCTGATCAATATCTTCTTCTAATTGCGGAGTTAGTTTTGGGATTTTATTGACTCCCATTTGGTACCATTTTGTTTGTTTGAGAACAAATCTGTTTCTCATGTAATAGGTATGATAAGTTGTCGCTATTTTTTTTCCTAGGTAATCTATCTCTATTCCACATTCTTCTTCCACTTCTCTCACTGCAGCATCTTTCATTTTTTCGCCTTCTTCGACTTTTCCTTTAGGGAGGTCCCACTTTCCTAACCGATGAATAAACAGGTATTCACCATTGCCATTTGTTACTAATCCACCTGCTGCTTTTATAATCTTTGTTGTTGATAATATTTTTTTGAAAACTTTTCTGATATTGGGATGTATGTATAGGTACACGGTTTTATCAGTTGTATGTGCGGAATCGTTAAAAAGTTTTTCCAAATCAATGTCTTGTAAACCAATTGTTTGAGCTTTTTCTTTAATATGAGGGGTGTAATCTGCCAAAATTAACAGAGATTGGTTCATATAAATTTTATAAATTTGTGCCATGAATTATTTAAATGAGGTTGAACAAAAAGTTGCTGAATCCTTATTGCAAATTAAAGCAATAAAATTACAACCTAAAAACCCTTTTACATGGGCGTCGGGATGGAAGTCACCAATTTATTGTGATAATAGGGTTGCATTGTCGCATCCATCCATCCGTACTTACATTCGTCAGAAGCTATCTCAGTTGATTCAAGAGGAGTTTGGTTCGGTTGATATGATTTCCGGAGTTGCAACTGCAGGTATACCTCAAGGTGTTCTGGTTGCTCAAGATTTAGGTCTTCCGTTTTCATATGTTCGCAGCAGTGCAAAAGACCACGGTCGCCAAAACCTTATTGAAGGCGAAGTAAATAGTGGACAACGCGTCGTTGTAATCGAAGATCTAGTTTCTACAGGTAAAAGCAGTTTGCAAGCTGTTAAAGCCTTACGTGACGCCGGATGCAATGTGGTAGGTTTAGTTTCTATCTTTACTTATGGATTGGAAATTGCTCGCAAAAACTTCGAAGAAGCAAAATGTACATTCCATAGTCTATGTAATTACGATGCTTTAATTCATGTTGCTGCCTCTAATAGTTATATCTTGGAATCAGATATCGAATTGTTGGAGAAGTGGAAAATTGATCCCGAAAATTGGAACCCAGAATCTTAAACTATGACTGTAATTCAAAATACTGTTGAAATTAATAAACCCGTATCAGAGGTTTATAATTTCTTGTCTGATATGAACAACCATGAACAGCTGATGCCTGACAATATTGTTAATTGGACATCAACTGCTGATGAAACTAGATTTACCATTAAAAACATGGCTAAATTGTCTTTACGTATCAGTGAAAGATTAGAAAATAAAGAATTGGTAAGTGTACCTTTTGAAGAAGCACCTTTTCCATTAACATTGAGATGGCAATTGGAACCTACTTCTGAAAATAGCACGAATTCAACTTTCATAATCGAAGCAGGTTTGAATATGATGATGAAGATGATGGCTTCAGGTCCATTACAAAAATTGGTGGATTATCAAGTGAATAGACTTAAAGAGGTTCTTGGTTAATCAAGGACAATCGAAATAATTAGGCTCCAGATATTTCTGGAGCTTTTTTTATATAAACCAGTATAAAAATTTACATCCAAGAGATTTAATGTTCAAGAATAGAGGTTATTCTCAAGGATAGTTTTCGTAAATTTGTACAATTTGCAATTTGCTAGTAATTATTAGATAATGGAGTTAAAGTTAAAGCGCCCCTTGGCATTTTTTGATTTGGAAACTACGGGAGTTATGGTTTCAAATGACAGAATAGTAGAAGTTTCAATCTTAAAGGTTAGCCCGGGAGGTAAGGAAGAGACCCTGACGTTAAAAGTGAATCCTGAAATGCCTATTCCTGCAGAATCATCGATGTTCCATGGTATTTATGACGAGGATGTCAAAGATCTTCCGACTTTCCGTGAACGTGCTCAGGAGATTGCAGACTTCATTGCCGATGCTGATTTGGCTGGATATAATTCCAATAAATTTGATGTACCCATGTTGATGGAAGAATTCCTGAGAGCTGGTGTAGACTTCAGCCTTGATGGCCGTTCATTTGTTGATGTGCAAAACATATTCCATCAAATGGAACAAAGGACTCTAAAAGCTGCATATAAGTTTTATTGCAATGAAAACTTGGATAACGCCCATACTGCTGAAGCCGATGTAAAAGCTACTTATGAAGTTCTTAAAGCCCAGTTAGCAAAGTACGAAAATGTAGAATATGAGGATAAGCATGGTGTGGTATCAAAACCAGTAGTAAACGATGTCGAAGCATTACATGCTTTCACTAATCTTAGTAAACCAGTGGATTTTGCTGGTCGTTTGGTTTTCGATGCTGATGGCGATCCTACGATTAACTTTGGAAAACATAAAGGCAAGAAAGTTGTAGATGTATTTGAAGTTGAACCTAGTTACTATTCATGGATGCAGAATGGAGATTTTCCATTGTATACCAAGAAAGTATTGGAGGGAATTTGGAACGAGCATAAAAATAAAAAGAAAGAAGCAAGGACAAACAACCCGGTACAATCGTCTAATCCTGTAAAGGAGGTCAATAGACCAGTAAAGAAATCTGAGCCAAGTAAACCCATAACAGATGATATGTTAAAGGGATTACAGGATAAATTTAAAAAATAAAGAACCATTTTAATATTATGATTACTAAAGAACAAGAAATTGAACGCGTATCCTGTTTGATTATAGGATCAGGTCCCGCAGGATATACTGCAGCAATTTATGCAGCGAGAGCTGATTTAAAACCTGTTGTTTATACCGGTATGGTCCCTGGTGGTCAATTGACACAAACTACTGAAGTTGACAACTTTCCGGGTTATCCGCAAGGGATAACTGGTCCTGTAATGATGGAAGATCTTCGTGCTCAAGCTGAAAGATTCGGAACAGATGTTCGTTTTGGTTATGCTACAAAAGTTGATTTTTCAACCGATGGTGGTATTCATAAAGTAGAGATCGACAATGTGAAAACTATTGAAGCGGAAACTGTAATCATCGCTACAGGTGCTACAGCTAAATGGTTAGGACTTGATTCAGAAGAAAAATATAATGGTTTTGGTGTTTCTGCATGTGCTGTATGTGACGGTTTTTTCTTTAAAGGTCAAGATGTTGCCATTGTAGGTGCAGGAGATACTGCAGCTGAAGAGGCTACCTACTTAGCTAAACTTTGTAGAAAAGTGTATATGCTTGTGCGTAGAGATGAATTTAGAGCTTCGAAAGCAATGGTTCACCGTGTAAACAATACAGCAAATATTGAAGTGCTTTACAATACTGAGGCTATTGAAATCTTAGGTGATGGACAAGTTGTCAATGGCGTTAAAGTTATCAATAACCAAACTAAGCATATTCAGGATATTGATGTAACTGGATTTTTCGTGGCAATTGGTCATAAGCCAAATACTGAACTTTTCCAAGGAATTCTTGATATGGACGAAACTGGTTATTTAATTACTAAACCAGATAGTACAGCAACTAATATCCCCGGAGTTTTTGCATGTGGAGATGTTCAAGATCACGTATTTCGCCAAGCGATCACAGCAGCAGGAACTGGATGTATGTCAGCCCTAGAAGCAGAACGCTACTTGATGGCAAAAGAAGATGTTGTCGAAGTGGAAGGATAAAATAGACAGTAGACAATAGACATAAGACATAAGAGCCTGTATAGTTCAATTATACAGGCTCTTTTTTTGACTTAATTCTAATTTGAAATACTTTTTAAACAACAGCAATGAAAACAGAGAAGATAATAAAATAGAAGATTTAAAAGAAGATAGATAAAACCCTTACTATCTCACATCTCACATCTCACATCTCAAATCTCTCTAAAACCTATACCCAATTGAAAGTCCAACTCGGATACCAGCCCAAGGGCCTTTAGCTTTAGCCGATGCTCCTTCGCCGTTCACCTCCGTTTCAACGTCGATTACATCCCCACCTATACCGTCCAATTCCTCTCTTAATGTTTCTTGTTCCTCAGGAGTCAATGTTTTCTTTCCTACTAAATTTAGGTTCGATCGACCATAGTGCGGACCCAAAATACGTAAGTCCATAAACACAGATTTGGCAAGCTTAAATTGACTTCCGATAACAAATCCAGCACTCCAGGTTTTGATGTCCAAATCTAGCGGGATATTTTCTGGTGCTTCTCCTTCAACCTCAAACTCATAATTAGACTGAATGTTATATTTACCATATTTGATAAATGGACCGATATAAAATCCTCTGGCACCTTCACTGCCTCTGCTCGTATAAAAGCGAAACTCAGGAGTAAAAGTAAAATGACTTAGAGTAGCATCCTGAAGGATTTTATCATCATCAATTAAATTTTCCAGTCTGTCCTTAAATGGAACCGAAGACTTTCCTCTAAAAGCAATACTTGCATTGACAGTCATCTTAGGTTTGATCTCTCTCTCATATTCAAATGCAAATGTCTTAGAGACTAATGGCAGCAGGTTAAATTTAACCGTGTTCTGTTGGGCCAATAAAAGGTTTGGAAATAATCCCAACATAATCAGAATGAGCCAATTAGTAATTGGCGATTTAGAGTTATTATTCATTTTAGTTAACATTTTGGTTTGTTGAACCAAATGTATACATCTTAATTAAAAAATTATATACCTATATAGAGGTATATTTAAATTATTTTAGAGTTAATTTTAAATTAAGACAGGTTAATTTTTCCTAAATCGCTCCGTAATGTTTTAAGGCATTCCAAATTCCATTATTATCTACATCATCAGTTGTATAATCTGCGATTTCTTTAACCTCAGGGTTTGCATTTCCCATAGCAACGCCAATATGAACATGTTTCAGCATGCTGATATCATTCCCACCATCTCCAAATGCCATGGTGTTTTCAAGCTCAATTCCAAAATGTTTGCAGAAAATATCAATGCCTACCTTTTTACTCAAACCTTTAGGGTTTACATCAGCAAAAAGTGGAGTCCATCTAGAAGCTAGAGAATTAGGCATAACAGTGTCCATAAATTGCTGTTCATCATCTGGCCCTAAAAATATATTGGTTTGTAGAATACTTGAGGTGTCCACAGTATCCATGTTCACTAATTTTGGAACGGGTAAATTTAGATGAGCATACATTCCTGCGATCTCTGGAGTAACATCATGAATGGTAATTTCTTTTTCAGACATAAATGAGAAGCTCAATGGCTGCTCTTGAGCATATTTCAATACCGATTCAATATCCTGTTTATCGATTGCCTGTTTGAACAATATCTCAAATGTATTGGTCACGCAGTAACCACCATTAAAAGTAATATACCCGTCAAAATCCAGGAATTTCACATGATCAATACTATTAATGGACCTTCCAGTAGATAGAATGGTTTTTATACCATGAGTCTGTAATATTTTGATAGCTTCAACTGTGGATTTTGGAACTTCGTGTGTTTTAAAGCTTAATAATGTTCCATCTATGTCGAAAAATACTGCTTTGATCTTAGGTTTTAGCATATACAAATGTACATTTCTGTATCTTTGTAGACAAATCAAAATAAAATGGTATTTGAAGATTTAATAAAGAACTTGAAGGCACTCATTCAAGAGCAAAAATTGGTAAAAGTGTCTTTGGGTAATTATAAGGGAACTGAAGCAAACTTGAAAAACATTTACATCAAACCTGTACTGATAAAACAAGAATTGCTCCTTTCTTTTGTTTTCAGATATCAAACAAATGATATAACCAAAAACTTTAGCATAGATCAAGCAATCGATGAAATCAGCAGCTATGTTGGTTTCAAGGGTTTTAGATTGGTAAATCTTCAAACGACCTCTGAAAACGTGATTTATCAGATGAATAAAAAAGCTGAATGGAGAGTGCAAAAAGAAAAAGTAGTTGGTAGGGAGCCTCAATCTTATACTCATGATAAACAAAAGGATAGAAAACTGAGTGATTCAACTAAATCCTATTTACATGAATTGAACCTCACAGATCAGGAGGGAAAGGTTTATAAAAATGCTCAAGACAAATGGAAACAAATAAACCATTACATTGAGTTGCTGAGTTCTTCACTTTCTCATCTGCCTGAAAATAAAAATCTTAAGGTTGTTGATATGGGAGCAGGTAAAGGTTATTTGACTTTTGCACTGTATGATTATTTAAAGAATAATTTGAACCGAAATGTCGAAGTAGAGGGAGTGGAGTTTAGGAAAGATCTGGTTGACTTTTGTAATGAAGTGGCTGTGAAATCCGATTTTAATCACCTAGGATTTGTTGAAGGAACTATTGAAGACTATCAATCTAAAGAGCCTGTTGATGTTTTAATTGCTCTTCATGCTTGTGATACTGCCACCGATGATGCCATTTTTAAAGGGATAAAAGATGAATCTTCGCTCATTGTAGTAGCGCCTTGTTGCCATAAACAAGTCCGTAGACAGCTTGAAGAAGTAAAAGCAAAGAATGACCTGGAATTTATGACCAAATATGGAATCTTTATGGAGCGTCATGCAGAAATGTTGACGGATAGCATCCGAGCCCTCATCTTAGAATTCTACGGTTATGAAACAAAAGTAATGCAGTTTATTTCTGATCAACATACTCCAAAAAATGTGATGATCGTAGGTCTGAAAAAATCAATAGATCCAAAAAAACAATCATTAATCTTAGAAAAAATCAAAAGCTTGAAATCTTATTTTGGTATTAATTATCAGTACCTTGAAAGATTATGTGGCCTTGATAGTTAGCTAATTATCTCGAATTAGATAAAATCAAATTAAAATAACTTGGATTTACAATTTTTGATATTATATACATTCTTATTAGAAGCTTATTTATAAAATCGGTCAAATCCTGATAATAGTCCAAAAAACCTGTGCAAATAGGTCACAAAGTTCTATCTTTGTGTCTTGAAAAATTGTAGCGATGAGAATTTCTTATAATTGGTTAAAGAATTTTATTGATATAGATAAAACCCCTGAGGAGCTTTCCTTAATTCTGACAGACATAGGCTTAGAGGTTGAATCCCTCGAAGTTGAACAAAGTATTCCTGGTGGATTAGCAGGGTTAGTAGTTGGTGAAGTGATCACCTGTGAGCAACATCCAAATGCTGACAAATTAAAAATTACTACCGTTAATGTAGGTCAACCTGAACTTCTGAACATTGTTTGTGGTGCTCCAAATGTAAGAGTAGGTTTAAAGGTTATTGTTGCACAAGTAGGTACAACATGTCACCCAACCACTGGAGAACCTTTTAAAATCACAAAATCAAAAATTCGTGGTGAAGCTTCTGAAGGTATGCTTTGTGGTGAAGATGAAATAGGTTTGGGTACTTCACATGCAGGTATCGTTGAATTATCAGCAGATGCCGAAGTTGGGAGTCTAGTGAAATCATATTTCAATATGGAAGATGATTATTGCTATGAAATTGGATTGACTCCTAATCGTGCTGATGCTGCATCGCACTTAGGTGTAGCTAGAGATTTGGCGGCTTATTTCAGAACCGAGATTAAACCGTTAGACTTGTCTGATTTCAAAGCCTCAACAAATAAAGATACATCTGTAAGAGTGGATTCTATTGAAGATGCTCCTAGATATTCAGGTATCAACATTAAAAATATTAAGGTTGCAGAATCGCCGGAGTGGTTAAGGAATAAGTTAGCTGCAATCGGAGTAAGATCTATCAATAATATCGTAGATGTTACCAATTATATATTACATGATTTAGGTCAACCCTTACATGCATTTGATCAGGATAAGATTTCTGGAAATCAAGTTATTGTAAGAAAAGCAAAAGAAGGGGAGCTATTCACTACATTAGATGGAGTTGAGCGCAAATTATCCTCAGAAGATCTTGTAATTGCAGATGCTGAAAAGCCTATGTGTATCGCTGGTGTATTTGGAGGTGAACATTCTGGAGTAACAGAAGGAACTACTTCTATATTCTTAGAATCTGCGTATTTCAATCCTGTTTCTGTACGTAAGACCTCGAAAAGACATACCTTAAAAACTGACTCATCGTTTCGTTTTGAGCGCGGTACTAACCCAGATATTACGGTAGAAGCGTTGAAAAAAGCTGCTATATTGATTGCAGAAGTCGCAGGTGGTGAAGTGTCTTCAGAAATTGTGGATTTATATCCTAATCCTATTGCTCCGTTTGAGTTCCCAATAACTTATGCTAATATTCAACGCGTTATTGGAAAGGATATTCCTGCAGCAACTATTAAGGAAATCATTATCAGCTTAGGCATCGAGATTAAAAATGAAACAAATGAAGGTTTCGATGTATTGGTACCTCCATACAAAGTGGATGTAACTCGTGAGATTGATGTCGTAGAAGAGGTTTTAAGAATTTATGGGTATAATAATATTGAGCTAAAGACTCAAATTAAAGCTTCATTAAATACTTCTGAAAAACCAGATAGAGAGGTTGTTCTAAATCAGATTGCTGATTTGCTGATTTCAAATGGATATAGAGAAATCCTGAGTAATTCATTGACTAAGGATGAGTATCTAGAAAATCCAGAAACAGCAGTGAAGCTATTGAATCCACTAAGCAGTGACTTGGACGTTATGCGTCAGAATCTATTGTTCTCAGCATTGGTTGCAATAGGCTATAATCAAAAACGTAGATCAGCTGATCTAAAAGTTTTCGAATACGGAAGATCTTATAATTTGGTTGAGGAGAACTATGTTGAAAAACAATTATTCTCATTAGCAATTGCTGGTAGAAAAGAATCTGAACAATGGAACAACAGCAACAATGTTGTTAGCTTTTTTGATATTAAAGCTCCAGTAGATGCAATCATCAAAAGATTAAAGGTAGAGGGCATTCGTATTGAAGAATACGAAGGAACGTATTTTGATTATGGCTTGTCTTATAAAAAAGGTGAGAAGGTCTTAGTTTCTTTGGGTGCTGTTTCGAAGAAAAATCTGAAGAAGACGGATGTTGATGGTCCTGTTTTCTTTGCACAATTTGATTTTGATTTATTAGTTAAGGTTATCAAGAAAAATAAAATCACCTACAAAGAGGTGTCTAAATTCCCTTCAGTTCGACGTGATTTAGCCTTATTGTTGGATGAGTCTGTTAGTTTCGAGCAATTGCGTTTAATTGCCAATAAGACAGAGCGGAAGTTATTGAAGGAAGTTCAGATTTTCGATGTTTATAAAGGCGATAAATTGCCTTCAGGCAAGAAGTCATACGCGTTGAGTTTTATCCTTCAGGATGAAGAAAAAACGCTAACGGACAAACAAATTGATACCATAATTCAAAAATTAATTATTAACTTTGAGAAAGAAGTTGGCGCTACAGTGCGCTAAATCAATATAAATTAATTGCGAAATACTATGGCGTCATTATCTTCCCAAATGAATATTATCGTTGAGAAAACGAAAAATCTTATTCAATTGTGTGAAGCCTTGCAAGAAGAGAATGATCTATTAAAGTTAGAAGTTCAATCTTTGCAAGTTGCCTTTGAGACGAGTTCAGAAAAGGTTAAACAGCTGGAAGACAAGGTTAAAGCTTTGGCAGTAGCGAAGACTTTAGACAATTCGGAGATTGACAAAGATGCCATAAATGAAAAAGTACTTGACACAAAACGAAAAATTAACGATTTTGTGCGAGAAATAGACAAATGTATAAGTCTATTGAAGTAGGGAACAGGGAAGTTGGAAACAGACTTATAACGTTATAAAGCTCAAAGAAAATGGGAGAAATTTCCATAAAAATAAATATCGCTGATCGAGTATATCCATTACGTGTAGAAACGGAGGAGGAAGAGGTAATTAGATATGCTGCGAAGCTTATAAACGAAAAAATAAAAGAACTGCAGGATAATTATGCGGTTCGTGATAAACAGGACTTATTGTCGATGTGTGTATTGCAATATGCAACGGGGATGATAAAGGCTGAAAGGAACAGCAAAAACCAAGATACTGGTTTAGAAAGTTCCATTCACGAGCTTGATAATATTTTGACAGATTTCTTCAAGAAATAATACGTTTACGTTCTTAGAATTTAGAGCTTGTAACGACGAATTTGCCGCAATTAAATTCGGGTTGTCACTATTTTAAACTTAACGCTTCAATATCACGAGCAACACAAAGATGTAGGCCATTTTGCGAAAGCCATCTAGGTCATGATCATACGCTCAAATCATGTGTAATCGAAGTTTAATAATACATGGTACCTGATTAATTTAATTGCGGTTTTTTTTTGAATAAATGCTATTACATTAACATAACAGAAATACATATAAATAATAACAAATGGAGTATACAACTACTATATCAATAATAATTTCACTGGTTGTCGGTGTTTTTATTGGGCGATATCTCTTGCAGATGCTGTTCAAAAAACAAGAACAGTCAGCGAATGATAAGGCTGCTCAGATTGTGAAGGATGCAGAACAACAAGCTGAACACATTAAAAAACAACGGCAGTTAGAAGCTAAAGAGAAATTCTTGCAGCTGAAAGCTGAACATGAAAAGGAAGTAAACCAAAAAAACAATACAATCTCTCAGAAAGAGAATACTATCCGTCAAAAAGAACAGTCATTGAATCAAAAATTGGAAAATCTAAACCGTGAAAAACAGGATTTAGATAATAAAACCAAGAAATTGGATCAAATGATCGAATTGAATGACAAGAAGAAAGAAGAAGTTGAGCAATTAAAAGGTCAACATATCAAGCAATTGGAAAGCATTGCAGGACTATCTGCTGATGAAGCTAAAGAGCAATTGGTTAGTTCATTACGTGAAGAAGCTCGCTCTCAGGCTATCATGCAAATCAAAGATATCGTTGATGAAGCAAAATTAACAGCTTCAAAAGAAGCGAAGAAAGTCGTTATCCAAACGATCCAACGTACTGCTACAGAATCTGCAATCGAAAATACAGTATCTATTTTCAATATTGAAAATGATGAAATTAAAGGTCGTATCATCGGTCGTGAGGGACGTAATATCCGCGCTCTAGAAGCTGCGACAGGTGTTGAGATTATTGTGGATGACACTCCAGAGGCTATCATCCTTTCAGGATTTGATCCTGTAAGACGTGAGATCGCTCGTTTGTCACTACATAGATTGGTTACGGATGGACGTATTCACCCTGCTCGTATTGAGGAAGTAGTTGCTAAAACTCGTACTCAAATCGAAGATGAGATCGTTGAAATCGGTGAACGTACTGTCATTGACTTAGGTATTCATGGATTGCACCCTGAATTGATCAGAATGGTCGGAAGAATGAGATATCGTTCTTCTTATGGACAGAACCTATTACAGCACTCTCGTGAAGTTGCGAATTTCGCTGCTACAATGGCTGCAGAATTAGGCTTAAATGTTAAACATGCTAAACGTGCTGGGCTTCTGCATGATATTGGTAAAGTTCCCGATGATAATCCAGAGCTTCCACACGCGATTTTAGGTATGCAATTGGCAGAGAAATACAAAGAACATCCTGACGTTTGTAATGCTATCGGTGCGCACCATGACGAGATCGAAATGACGTCCATGATTTCTCCAATTGTACAAGCTTGTGACGCTATTTCAGGTGCTCGCCCAGGCGCGCGTCGTGAAGTTGTAGAAAGCTATATCAAGAGATTGAAAGAACTTGAAGATCTAGCATTATCTTACCCAGGTGTAGAGAAAACCTTCGCTATTCAAGCAGGACGTGAATTACGTGTAGTTGTAGAAAGCGAAAAAGTTTCTGATGCACAAGCAGAGATCTTAGCAGCAGATATATCAAATCGTATTCAAACTGAAATGACTTACCCTGGTCAAATTAAAGTAACTGTTATCAGGGAAACAAGATCAGTATCTTACGCAAAGTAAGACAGATATTTAAATCAATAGAAGACTCACCAATAGGTGGGTCTTTTTTTATTGGTTTAAAGATTAGAGTTCGATTAGAATTATGATTGACTAAGGTAAACATCTTGATAAATAGTTAAATTTGTGGTATTTTGATGATTATGCAAATATTAGTTGTAGAAGATGACCACAGAATAAGTTCCTTTCTTATCAAAGGATTGGAAGAAAATGGTTTTTTAGTCACGTTATGCAAGAATGCAGAGCAGGCTTTGATTGAAGAAAATCTAAAAATTCAGTGGGACATTATCATTATCGATATTATGTTGCCAGGTATAGATGGTATACAACTTCTACAAACCCTTCGATACAAACAAGTATTCGCTCCTGTATTAATGTTGAGTGCATTAAACTCTGTTCAAGACAAAGTTTCTTCCCTAGATAATGGAGCCGATGATTATTTGACCAAGCCCTTTCACTTCGAAGAATTATTATCCAGAATCAATGCTTTGAGCAGACGAAGGACCTATCATTTGCAAAATAAACCCAAGAATGCCATTTTAACCTTTTCTGATTTGGTAATCGATACTGATCAATATCAAGTATTCTTGAGCAATGAACTCATTGATCTATCCCCAAGGGAATACAAGCTGTTAATGTACTTGGTAGAAAACAAGAACAGAACAGTTAGTCGTATGCAAATCTTGAATGCAGTGTGGGGGATTACTTTCAATAACCACAGTAATGTTGTAGATGTATATATTTCTTATTTGAGAAATAAGATTGAAACCACTGATCAGAAATTTATCAATACCACCAAAGGTGTTGGTTATATGTTTAAGTATGACTCATGAAATTAAAGCATAGGCTAGCGTTATATTCTGTACTTATATTTAGTGTTATTACGCTACTGATTTCTATTGCAATTTATTTCTCATATTATGTACAGATGGAGAAGTCTCATCACCATGCTTTAGAAAGCAAATCTCTGTTGGCTGCAATCTATTATTTGGAGCGTGATGAATTGACAAGCCCTGAACATGAAAATATCCAACGTCAGCTACAGAAAACTATTTCAAGAAGGGATATCGTTGTTTTTGATAGCCTGAATCGTAAGACTGCGGGGGATATGGCCAGTATAAGCGATATTTCTCATAACTTTATCAATGAAGCCAGATCAGATAGAAAAGCTTCATTTAACACCAAATATTTCTTTTATAACGGAATTTATTACAGCGATAATGAAGGCGATTTTGTAATTGTAACCAGAGAATCCAAAAATAATTTCAATAGCCAGATGCAATCTTTGTTGCAGATTCTTGTGGTTTCTTTTTTAGTTGGTTTGTTGATTATCTATTTCTTTTCAAGGTATTTGGGTTATATAGCCTATAAACCTATCATTGATGTCATTAATCAAATCAAAGACCGTGATAGCAAGAATTTCGATAAGCCCATTGAATTAGACCGTTCTTATTCTGAAATCCAGGATTTGGTTAATACCTATAACTTATTCGTAGATCGTATTTCACAGACCTTCAATGTACAGAAGAATTTCATTGACTATGTTTCTCATGAATTGAGGACACCTATTACAGCTTTGTTGGGTACATTAGAAGTGACAAATTATAAGGGTCGTAGTAAAGAAGAGTATGAAGAGGTAGTGAACCAATTAAAACAGTATACCAATGATCTTGAGGAAACATTAGAACATATGATGCTGTTGTCTGGAGCCAAAACTAGTTTTGAGTTCTCCAGATTAAGAATTGATGAAATCATTTGGCAAGTGATAGAAAATGCTTTTCTATATTATGAGGCTAATGTTGAGGTGGAGTTGAAAGTTGAAGATACCAAATTATTGGAATGGCAGGGCAATGATAAATTATTGGCACTGGCAATAAATAACATTGTAGAGAACGCTATCAAATACTCAAATAATAAACCTGTTAAAATTATCATCCATGAAATCGCCGGGAAACTTCAAGTAATAGTAAAGGATAAGGGGATAGGTATAACTGGGGATGATCTAAAAAAAGTTAAACAGAACTTCTACCGCGGTAAGAATACAGATAAATATTCTGGTAAAGGAATTGGTTTATCGATGGCCAATATCATTCTAAACCTCCATAAAATCGAGTTGGAAATTCAAAGCCAACCAACTGGTACTGAAGTGAAATTGAATTTCTAATCAAATTCTAATCTAATTTAAAATTCACCTTAATCTTGAAGTTTAATCTTTGCACAAGGATTAAATGGAAAAGAAATTACATATACTTTTGATACTGTTTTGCTTCCAACTGGCAGCAAAAGCACAAACCTATTCATTGCAGGATTTGGAATCTCAATTCCTAGAAAATAACCTGCAATTAATTGCCAATAAATTCAATGTCAATAAAGCTGATGCACTTATAGTACAAGAGAAATTATGGGCTAACCCAAGCTTTACAGTTGATAATATCAATTTATGGTCAAACCCATCTTTTGAAACTATGCCCAATATTATTGGGAATTATGGCAGTAAGCAACAGGTTAACATGGATCTGGAACAGTTAATTGAAACAGCAGGGAAGAGAAAAAAGAGAGTAGCCATTAAAACTTTAGAAAGAAATGCAGCAAGATTGGAGTTCGAAGAACTGCTGAGGCAATTGAAATTGGAATTGAGGACCAACTTCCATAGCCTTGGCAGAATTCAACTTGAAGAATTTCAGTTGAATTCAATCTATGAATTGTTCACACAGCTCAATAGCCAGTATAAGGCTCAATCTGAAAAACAGCATGTATCTCAAGTCAGTTATATAAGGATTCATACAGAACTTATCGGAATCCAAAAGGAATTGATGGACTTGCAAACAGAAAAAAACGACAAGCTACAACATCTTAGAATCCTTACACAGAACCCTAAGTTGGATCTTGAAAATATAGATTTTGGTGATGTAGAATTACACTTTCCGAAAACTATTCCAATCAACCTAAAAGAAACTGCTATGGCTCAAAACATAACTATACAATTTTTAGGGAATGATATCAATCTTTCTGAAAAGCAATTTTCATTAGAAAAAGCTCAGAGAACACCAAACTTGAATTTTCTAATGAACTATGAACGTGGTGGGAATGTAATGGACAATTTTTTTGGAGTTGGAGTAAACATTGATTTACCCATGTTCAATAGAAACAAAGGAAATATTCAAGCTGCAAAAATCCAAGTTGAGCAAAGCCAAGCAAGTTTAAAAGCAAAACAACGCGAGCTCGAAAATGAGATCGATAAATTATTGAGGCGATTGTCATTATACGAATCCAATTTAAAGCAATGGGATTTCAAAAATAACGACATCCACGGCCAAGTCCTTGAAAATTATATCAAGCATCTTCAAGAGAAGCAAGTGACTTTAATAGAATTCATCGACTTCTCGCAAGCTTATCGAGAAGCTCAACAAGCATATTTTGAGCTTCAAGAAAATTACCTCAACACATTTGAAGAATTACAGTACCTAACAGGTCAAGAATTATAATGAAGAATACCCAAAGTTTACCAATAGTTTTTTTAACTCTTCTTGTATGTTGCTTTGGCTGCAACCGCAGCCAGCAACAACAAGATAAATCGATCGACTCCGTAAAAACATTCTGCTTGAGTGATCAACTTAAGAAGTCGACAGAAATTATCGAAGCTAGTGAAAGTCCAATTGTTGAGCAATTGACTCTTTCTGGTAAAATTGAATATAATGAAAACGACTTAGTGACTTTCAGAAGCCTCCTGCTAGGCGTGGTCGAAAAAGTTGATTTCGAATTAGGAGATCAGGTTAAAAAAGGACAGGTACTCGCTGTCATTAAATCAACCGAAATCCAAAGCCTTTTCCAGCAAAAGAAGTCTCAACAAAATCAAATCAATCTATTAGGTAAGCTTCTCAATACAAAAAAAGACTTATTGAACGATGGGATGATATCCGAGCCTGAAATGCTACAAGTGGAGCATGAATTGGAAACAGCAAAATTAGAACTGAACAGGATTAATCAATCCCTTCAATTATATCATGCAGTAGGAGAGGGAACCTTTCAGATTTTAGCCCCTAAAAATGGATACATCATTCAAAAAGACATCAGCCAAGGACAAATAATAACTCATGAAAGTGACCCCTTGTTTTCCATTTCAAACCTCAAAGAGGTATGGGTAATGTTGAATGTGTATGCCAGTAATTTAAGATATATTAAAACCGGCGATCAGGTAAAAGTTAGAACAATAGCTTACCCTGATGAGGTTTATATTGGAAAAATCGATAAGATCTATAATGTATTCGATGCGAGTGAGCATGTCATGAAAGCTAGAGTGGTTTTGGAAAACCAAAACTTGAATCTGATGCCTGGATTGAACGCAGATATTATTATTGACAAAAAACGATTGGATCAAACTGCGATGGCTGTGCCAAATAAGTCTTTGATATTCAGTAATAATGAAAATTATCTTTTGATCTATCACGATGATTGCAATATAGAATCCCGAAAAGTTGAAGTGCTGACAAGCAATGAAGAAGTGACTTATGTAAAAGGCGATTTTAATGATCGCGAAAAAATAATAGGTTCCAATGCATTGTTGATTTTTGAACAATTGAGAGATCAATAGGCATGAAGAAATTTGTACAAAATATCGTAACCTTTTCATTAAGGAATACCACATTTATACTGTTCGCTACACTTGCGCTATTGTTTGGAGGTATTTATGCTTTAAAACATACGGCTATTGAGGCATTTCCCGATGTTACCAATACCCGTGCAAGGATAATTACTCAATGGCCTGGAAGAAGTGCAGAAGAGGTAGAAAAACTAGTAACGCTGCCAATCTCTAAGGAGATGAACAGCATTCCTAGAAAATCAAATATTCGTTCCATTTCCCTTTTTGGTCTTTCTGTAGTAACGGTTCAGTTTGAAGATGGAGTAGAAGATTTTTATGCTCAGCAATATGCTTCCAATAAATTAGGTGGCGTAGAACTTCCTGAAGGAACCAGCGTTTCCATCGAGCCTCCATCAGGGGCAACTGGAGAGATATTTAGGTACATTCTAAAGAGTGACCTGCCAATCAAAGAAGTCTCAGMAATTCAGGATTGGGTCATAGAAAGAGAGCTGTTGAGTGTTCCGGGTGTAGCCAATGTGATTAGTTTTGGGGGTGAAGAGAAAATATATGAAATCAAGATCAATCCAAATGAACTTAAGAGTTTTAATTTAACTCCGTCGGATGTATTTGAAGCGGTTTCAAAATCCAATGTCAATGTAGGTGGAGATGTTATCCAACAAGGAGATCAGGCTTATGTTGTCAGAGGGGTTGGTCTACTGGACAAAATTGAAGATATAGGCAATATTACAGTCAAATTAAATGGTTCTACCCCAGTATTGATCAAAAATGTTGCAGAAGTTGTAGTTTCCAATAAACCAAGGTTGGGTAAGGTCGGGTATAATGAAAATGATGATGTCGTGGAGGGGATCGTTGTTATGTTACGTGGCGAAAACCCTTCCGAGGTTATTGGTCGACTGAAAGAGAAAATTGAAGAATTAAATACACGTACTCTTCCTCAAAATATTCAAATCGAAACTATTATTGACCGTACTACTTTAGTTGATAATACCGTAAAAACAGTTTCTAAAAACATTATCGAAGGAGTATTGCTTGTTTCTCTGATCGTTTTCATCTTTTTATATAATTGGAAATCGACTTTAATAGTAGCATCAGTAATCCCATTATCTTTTCTGTTTGCTATTATCATGCTGAAATTCCAAGGTTTACCGGCCAACCTTATATCTATGGGTTCATTAGATTTGGGCCTATTACTTGAGGGAACTTTGGTTATCGTTGAAACAGTATTTGTTGCATTAGCTACTCTTTCCCATAAGGTGGGGCCTGAAAGATTTGCTAAAATGAGCAAATTAGGGGTTATTAAGAAAAGTGCCGGTAGTGTTGCATCTTATATCTTTTTTGCGCTCTTGATTTTGATTGTCGCACTATTGCCGATATTTTCATTTCAAAAGGTAGAGGGCAAAATGTTTTCACCATTAGCTTTCACTTTAGGGTATGCATTGTTAGGGTCATTAATTCTGAGCTTGACCTATGTTCCTGCAATGTGTAAATTACTTTTTACCCAAGGAATTGAAGAAAAGGAGAACTTCATAACCAAGTTTTTCAATAAATCTATTTATAGACTTTATCGAGTTTCCCTAAAATTTAAGAGAATAACAATAGGAGTTTTCATAGGAATTTTAGGTCTTTGCGTTATTAAATTTATGAACTACGGTTCGGAATTTTTGCCGCAGTTGAATGAAGGTGCGATTTATATTCGGGCAACTTTGCCAAACAGCATAAACCTGGATGAATCGAGTCGTCTCACAAAGGAAATGAAGGAACTAATGGTTGAATCATGCCCTGAGATTGATTTTATTATGACACAAACGGGTCGACCAAATGATGGTACTGATCCTACCGGATTTTTCAACATCGAATTCAATGTTCAATTAAAGGATGAAAGTGAATGGGAGCGTGGATTGGATAAAGAAGGTATCATTCAAGATTTTAGGACAAAACTCAGCCAATACCCTGGAATAAATTTTGGATTTAGCCAACCTATTCAAGACAATGTTGAAGAATATGTTGCTGGTGTCAAGAGTTCCTTGGTAATCAAAATATTTGGTGATGATCTGTATAAACTTGAAGACTATGCCAATCAAGTTGCCGAATCTATAGGTAAAGTAAATGGGATAACCGATATCAATGTTTATAAAAATATAGGATTGCCAGAATTACGGATTCAGTTGCATGATTCAAAAATGGCCAAATATGGTGTTTTTACTCAAGATGTTCAGGCTGTAATTGCTATGACCATAGGTGGACAAGCGGCAACTAAATTCTATGAAAAAGACCGACAGTTTGATATTGTTCTTCGTTTCAATGAAGAATACAGAGATACTCCAGAAAAAATCGGGAATATCCTCATTCCAACAAGTACGGGAGAAAATATTCCATTGCAAGAAATAGCAACAATTGGTTATGTTACTGGACCGGCGTTTATTTATAGAGAAGGCAATAGTCGCTATATCGGTGTTGGGTTCAGTATCTCGGGAAGAGACCTGGGAAGCACCATTGAGGAAGCAAAATCTGTAGTAGCACAAGATATCAAATTGCCTAAAGAAAATTATATGGAATGGGCAGGCGAGTTTGAAAGTAAGGAGAGAGCAACCAAGCAATTGATGACCGTAATTCCTATTTCACTGGCTCTCATATTATTATTGCTATACAGCAATTTCGGAAATATGAAAGATACCGCTATTGCTGCAATCACAATTCCATTTGCATTTATTGGTGGCTTTTTATCGCTATGGGTAACAGGAACTATTTTCGGGATTTCAGCAGGGATAGGACTCATTATTCTATTTGGTGTAAATACAATCAATGGGATTATCCTGATTGCTGTCATGAAGGGTTTTCTGAAGAAGTATTCATTGAAAGAAGCGATAGACAAGGGTGTGAAAAGCCGTATCCGCTCCATTGTGATGATTGCCTTGATGGGCTCAGTAGGGTTATTACCAGCGGCACTTTCAGGGGGAATGGGTTCAGAAATTCAGAAGCCATTGGCTATTATGATTGTAGGAGGCCTGTTAATTTGTTTGGTGCTGTCGTTTGCGGTTCTGCCAGTCGTGTTTTATTATGCTTATAGAAAGAGTAAATTGTTAGCTAATAATAATTAACTTTGCAGGCATGAAGAAAAAGGGGACTGCTATTAATAAAAAGCCAGAATTTTCAAGGCCTGTTGAGAGATATTTTTACGATTTAGATAAAACTTACGGTGAAGGAAACTATACCTTATATGCCATATTTTTATTCCTGTCATTTTTCGCAATAATGGGTTTGATCTGGATGATACCCTTTCCACAGTTAGATTTTTTGGTAAAAATGAACGCTCATACCTTTTTGAACTGGGGTTCATTTTTCATTGCAATAGTTATTTATTGCTATTTAAAACTAGCACCAACACTTTCTTATGCGGTATTGTTTACCATCGGAATCATGAGTTATTTCATCGTTCAATTGGAATATATCGAACGTGATGGCGGACCCTCAGTAGTCTTGGTTTGTTCCATTTTAGCTATCATCGGTCTGGCTGGCTTATTTTTTACCAGTAATAACGCCAAAAAAGGTGAAGCTTCATTTTTAAATCTATTGACAATTGGACCAATATGGTTGTGGTCAAAAGTATTTGATAGGTTAAAGTGGAAGTATTAAAAGAGTATTTAGTATTTAGATGTTGGTGATGAATTTTACAAATTCAGATCTAAATGACCGCTGAAGATGGAGAAACCAACTAGCGTGTTATATTTATCTCTATAAAAGTTACACCCCTACAGGGTTAATTGGCGCATTATATTTATCCCTATAATAGTTACACCCCTACAGGGTTAAATGGCGTATTATATTTATCTCTATAATAGTTACACCCTTACAGGGGTTATTTGTCGTATTATATTTATCTCTATAATAATTGCACCCTTACAGGGTTATATGGCGATTAATGTCATTTTCTATAATAGCACAACCCCGCTAGGGGTGACACTATTATAGAAAAAAATGGCCATACACCCCAAAAACCCCATCGGGGTTAAATGCTGTAGGCATGAAATCTCTCTTAAATGCCGTAGGCATGTAATATCTATAGCATTAAAATCGCCTCAAAAACCAACGYCGTAGGTGTGGCATRTTTGTTAAATTCTGCTATAAKAGTGTCACCTTGATAGGGTTATACTATTTTTTTTATACCAGGTTATAAACCTGTGGCACGGCGAGCCAACCCCAGGGGGGTGTAACTATTATAGAAGCGGTTTTATCACCCCGGTGCAACCCTGTAGGGGTGTAACTATAAATTCCTGTTCAATTAAATTTTAGGCTCCGTAACGATCAAAATTCTTGTAAAGCGCCCTTTACAAAAAAAGAAGGTGTCACCCATCGCAATGTCCGGTGCTTAGACTTGCGCTAGCTAAGCTTAAGATGGTTGGTGGGGACACCATCCATGGCCTTTGTGAAGACACCAACCATGGGCTTTGTGGAAACTGCAACCATGGGCTTCGTGGAAACTGCAACCATGGCAAAAAAAAGCCCCCCATTCCCTTATTTAATATCCTTTAACCGATAAATAATTTTGGCAATATCAGTATTGTTCAAAAATCCTTGAAAATTTTCCGCTCCTGGGCCAAATGCCATAAGTGGTACAGGAATACCAGTATGATCCGTTGTGGCAAAATCTCCTAGCACAGTTCTGCTCGCTTGATCTGCATCCAGAATCACCAAACCTCCAGTTTCATGATCTGAGGTTACAATAATCAAAGTTTCTTGATCCTTTTCAGCAAACTCCAATGCTTGACCAACTAATCTATCAAAACTTAGATATTCAGTTATCGTAAATCCCATAGAATTGCTATGACCGCCACCATCAATTTTAGCACCCTCAATCATCAGAAAGAAACCCTTGGAATGGTCCTTCTGCAGAAAATTAATGGCAGGATTTAGAGCATGTTCTATAAACCTGTAAGAAGTTTTGATTTTAGATTGGTCTTGGTCCAGCTTATTCCATTTATGGTCAACCTGATCTTCTTGAAAAATCAATGCTTTTTTGCCAGGAATCTTGGATAATTCATCTAAAGATGATTCAATCTTGAAACCTTTGTTCTCTAAAGAATTCACCAATGCATTATTATCTTTTTCAAATGCACTGTTTTTTCCACCTATGATCAAATCGAGATTAGAGTTGATTAGATCATTTGCAATACTATCCGACTGATCTCGCTCGCTCACATGGGTATAGAATGCGGATGGGGTAGCACCTGTTATTTCGTCGTTCGAGATTATTCCAGACCGCATTCCCAATTCTGCTAATCTGTCCGGTATATTTGCTACTTTGTTGCCCATACTGTCGACACCAATATGCCTGTTCTTGGTTTTTGAACCAGTTGCTATTGCGCTACCACCTGCTGCAGAGTCTGTATGATAATTGTCTTTTGGTTGAGTTTTTAAATAACCAGTATGAGGCATGTTCAAAACGTTAAGCTTGCCATTATTTGCCATAGCTGCTGCCCATAGTTGAGATAACCCTGCTCCATCACTGATCAAAAGGATAATATTTTTTGGTTTTAAACCTGTTTTGAACTTAGTTTTTATCTCGTAAGGATTGTAAACGCTTTCCTCTTTATAGGATTCCTTCGGATAATTTATTAGGAATTCGCTCAATTCAAAAGGTTTATCAGTATTAATATAGTCTATTCCAATTTTTGGCCACTCATACCAGGTGGTTTTGGTGTCAGGAGATGCCCAAAAACGAATCTTTTTCCCTAACCTATGTACAGAATCAACTTTCGTTTTTATAATTTTTAGGTCCTTATCCGTAAGTCTTCCAAGTCCATTCCATTTTGACAATGAACCAAAGGATACACTGATCAAGCCAATTCTCTCCAGTTGGGCAGGACTGTAGTTTTCACTTAAATTACCGTCGAAATAGAAAATATCATCATACTTAGGGAAATCCTCAGCTTTAGGCCTATTCCCACTAATGAGTAATTTGACAGCTTTTGGATTATTCTTACTGTCAAACAATTGCCTGTGAGGCTTTAATAATTTTGTTAAATGGTCCAAGATTGGAGCACCTTCCGTCTTTGGATCAATCAATAATTGAAGTTGGCCTTGGTTTGGATACAGAAATCCATCTTCACTATGTTTATAGGCTTCTAAAATAGGTTCTAAATAGAGCTTAGTAAAGGTTCTATCTTTAGTTATTTCATGTGGGTCATGGGCCACATAAAGTTCACCATCCTTCAAAAACAAATCTACCTCAATAGAACCAAAACCTAATCCGTATGCCTGTTTAAAGGGGTTGTTTCTAGTATAATCATTATGAGAATGAGCATTAGGCAGGTAGGCTATAGGTTTTATCTGTCCATAAGTTATTCCAGAAAACAGTAATACAGCAGGTAACAGAAAATTATAAAATCGGATGTTCATAAACATGTAGTTTAGGAGAGTTTGTATATGTTGTAAATCGTTAATAAAAATAGTAATAGATTCGGCTAAATTATAATTCAACTATTATTGATTTATTACTTTTATATTAACTTTTGATAAACTAATAGTTTTTAAAATAATTCATATTTGATTAACTTATTTCAAATCCGATGAAGGATCTTCAATACCCACTGCATTTCACATTCCGTGTCACCAGCTTATCAAATGATTTTTCTGCAAAAGATGCAAATGGCAACAGTATTTATTACGTTCGCGAGAAAATCTTTACTTGGAGAGATCATATAATGGTTTATAGAGATGAGAGCAAATCAGAAATACTTTATGAATTAAAATCAAACAAACTGATCGATTTCCAACAGACATTTACGATAACTGATCATACAGGTAAAGTAATTGGAAAGGTGAGACGTAAATCTATCAAATCCCTTTGGAGATCAACTTTCAACTTGATGGATCCCCAGGATAAATTAGATCATACGATAAAAGAGAAAAATCCATGGGTAAAAATGTGGGATGGTTTATTCGGTGAATTGCCTCTCGTTGGCATGTTGTCAGGCTACTTTTTCAATCCATCTTATATATTGAGAAATGAACAGGACGAACCCATGTTCGAAATCATCAAAGAGCCTTCATTTTTCGGCAGGAAATTTACCGTTCAAAAATTAACAGATAAACCTGTTGATGATGAACGATTTGTGCTCAGCTTGATGTTAATGGTCTTAATGGAAAGGGATAATGGATAAAAAAAATCCCTTATAATGACTATAAGGGATCTTAATATCTTTTTATGGATTAGCTTTTGTTCTTATAGATGGAATAGGTAAACTTTACTTTACCATTTTCATCTTCTTCTTCCTTTTCTTTAATGGCGCCAATTTTTCCCAAAGCCATCTGCGAACGGATATTTTCAGATGCAACATGGAAAATAACCTTGTCCAGCTTTTCAAAGGCAAAATCCATCATTAAATTTTTAATGGATTGATTGTATTCACCACCCCAATATTTCTTTCCCAAGAAAGTGTAGCCAATAGCAACAGATTTCTCGTGTCTGTCGTATTGATAGAATGAGGTTGCTCCGATTACCTGTTCTGTTTTAGCATCTAAAATCAAGTAGGGGATATCGGTATCAATTAACTTTTGAAAATATCTTGTAAATCCTACAGGCGTATAGCGTGTAGTATCCGGGTGCTGGGCCCAAATCTCTGGGTCCGAAGCAGCGGCAAATACCCATTCATAATCGTTTTTGATCATGGGTATCAATTTTACCAATTCGTTGCTAAGAGTTTTTCTTTCCAACATAACATTTATTTTATGATACGTTTGATTTTATTGGATTTCTTGATCCATTTATGGACAGCTTCATAATCTTCTTTCTCGATTTTATCATAAATGTGCTGAAGCTGTTTGATATGTTCTTCCAATACTTCCAATACATTGGTCCGGTTTTGTTTAAAGATTGGTGTCCACATATCAGGTGATGACTTTGCAAGACGAACAGTGGATTGAAAACCCGATCCTGCAAGCTCAAAAATCCTGCCCTGTGATTTTTCTTTCTCTAATACTGTCAAAGCTAAAGCAAAAGATGTTAAGTGCGAGATATGAGATACATAAGCTGTATGCATATCATGCTCTTCTGCAGTCATAAATGAGGTCTTCATCTCAAGTTGTTCTGTAACTGCATCTGCCAATTCAAATGCATCCTCATCAGAACGGAAAGCCTCAACATATACCATCATTTTATCTTTGAATAAATCTGGAATTGCTGCTTCCGGACCTGAATATTCGGTACCAGCCATGGGATGGGCTGCTACATATCTGCCTCTATTTGGATGATCCTTTATTAAGTTCAGGATATTGGATTTTGTAGACCCCATATCAATTATCACCTGGTCGGTTGCTACATCAAGTAATTTGGGCAATAAGGTCATGATGGCATCGACAGGCACAGTCAATACAATAACCTTACAAGATTTCATGGCATCCTCCAAAGATTGAATTTCATCCACTAAATTAAGCTGCAATGCTTTCTTTTGATTTATCTCACTTTTCTCGACACCTATTATTTTATCGAAAAAGTTAGTTTGTTTAAGTCGGATACCGATTGAACCACCAATCAAACCTATCCCGACAATTGCTATATTCATTTTAAATACAATTCAAATAAATTAAAAATTTGCAGATCGAAAGTTATAATGATTTTTTAATTCTTTCAATCGCAAGTTCATACACCTCTATCTTGGCACATAAGCTGATGCGGATATATTGTTCTCCCTCAGATCCAAAAATCCCTCCTGGGGTGATAAATACATGCGCATTATAGAGAATATTATCGCAAAGTTGATATGAATTTTCATATCCTGCAGGGATTTTGGCCCAAACGAACAATCCTACTTGATTTTCGTCGTAGCTGCAGTTCAACAGATTCATGATTTCAAAAACCTTATTTCTACGCTTACGGTATTCTTCATTCAATTCCGTGTACCACGATTTATCCAAGGATAAAGCAGTTGCAGCAGCTAATTGCATAGGTAGAAACATTCCTGAATCCATATTGCTTTTGAATCGCATGATCTGGCCAATACGTTTTTCATCCGCTATCAACATGCCAATTCTCCAACCGGCCATATTTGATGATTTACTCAAAGAATTAAGTTCTATAGCTACATCTAAAGCTCCAGGAACTTCCATGATACTTTGTGGACTATCATTTAAGATAAAACTGTATGGGTTATCATGGCATATCAATATTTCATGCTTTTTTCCGAATGCTATAATTTTTTCAAAAAAATCACGGTTGGCCAGGGCACCAGTCGGCATATGGGGATAATTGATCCACATAAGCTTCACTTTTGACAGGTCCATCTGTTCCAATTGGTCAAAATCTGGCACCCAATTGTTTTCAAGCTTTAGGTCATATGTTAATGGCGTTGCGCCAGTAATCGTAACCGCACTTGAATAGGCCGGATAACCAGGATTTGGAATCAAAGCATAGTCACCCTCTTGAAGGTAGGTCATACAGATATGCACTATACCTTCTTTAGAACCAATAAGTGGTAATATTTGAGTGTCTGGATTTAGATTAACGCGATAATATCGACGATACCAATCCGCCATAGCCGTTCTAAGAGCAGGTGCTCCTTTATAACTTTGATAGCCATGAGTAGTTGGTAATGCTGCCTGCTCTTGAAGTGTTTTAATCACTTCTGGATGAGGAGGTAGGTCAGGACTTCCGATGCCAAGGTTAATTACTTGAGCACCATTCCTGTTCATTTCATCGATTTCTCTCAACTTCTTCGAAAAGTAATATTCTTCTGTCCGTTGAAGCCTTTTCGCTACTTCTATTTCCATTTTTTAATTTGATTTGGCGATAAAATTATAAAAACTTAATGGTTTTATTTCAATTATGACAAATAATAAAGCTCATGATTGAATAATTTATGAAGCAACCTGTTATTTAACTCT
The DNA here is from genome assembly GCF_002734235.1 of Sphingobacterium sp. 1.A.5. Lineage (NCBI taxonomy): Bacteria > Pseudomonadati > Bacteroidota > Sphingobacteriia > Sphingobacteriales > Sphingobacteriaceae > Sphingobacterium > Sphingobacterium sp. 1.A.5. Next base: position 180,759 of record NZ_PEBA01000056.1, on the reverse strand, counting down.
TTAGGTTTCGGCATTAGGGACCCAGCCATTTCCAAGCAACCCCTCGAAAGTAATTATTAGGAAATTTTTGGCTACAAGAATTTTTTGATAAATAGCTTGTAAAAAATTTCTCCATTATTAAATATTCTCAACTATGGAAATACTTTTGATACTTATTTTTATTGAAACATGCCTTAAATAAGCTTAAAATGAGCAATAAAAATAAATTATTATAAATTATTATTCTTTTTGAGAAAAAATGTATAATTTATAATTCAAGTTTTACATGATAAAAACAAAAAGATTAAAATTAATTTTAAAGAAAATAATATTTAATGATATAAAAGTGTATTTTCGTTTTAAGGTTAGTTTAATGTTTATAAGTGTAAAATATTTTCTTTAATTTTTAAATCCCATGAAAGTATCTGAATTATCTGGTGTAAAAGAGATTGCCCGACGGGCGAATGTTTCCATAGCTACAGTTGATAGAGTTTTGCATAACCGTACCGGTGTTGCGCAAAAAACGAAAGAAAAGATATTGTCTATCATTAAGGAGATGGATTATAAGCCGAATATTTTAGCAAAGCGATTAGCTTCAAAGCGTGTATATAAATTTGGAATTTTAATTCCAAAGGAATGTTCAGAAGCTGAATATTGGAATGCTCCAGTTTCCGGAATCCAAGAAGCTCTGTCGGAATTTGGTGATTTTGGTGTTGATCTTCGATATTATTTCTTTGATCGGGATGACAGAGAAAGTTTCCTGGCAAAAAGTGATGAATTGCTCAAAAAGCATATTGATGGTGTAATCGTAGCTCCAATTTTTCTCAACGAAACAAAAGATTTTGCAGCTAAATGCACTGAAAAACGTATTCAGTTCGTATTTATTGAATCGCAAGTGCCATCTGTGCATCCATTGAGTTATATAGGTCAAGACATCATACAATCCGGAAGGGTAGTGGCTCACCTCTGTAAATATCTGATCCAACCCAAAGATGAAATCCTAGTGTTGAATGTTGCCAAAGAAAAAGATATATCAAACCACTTGGAAGAAAAAATCAGAGGATTTGAACAATTTTTTATTGATACGAGCTACCAATGTTCTATAAAAAGTTTCAATGTAGAAATTGCTGACGATGAAGAGATCACAGCTTTTATGGAAGATTATTTAAATCATCAACAGCCCAAACTAATCTATGTTACAAATTCCAGAGCCTATCTTGTTGCTAAATATTTAAAAGATAGGGGCTTAAACCATATTAAGCTTGTAGGTAATGGATATCATACCCGAAACATTGATTTCTTAAAAGAAGGATATATTGACTTCTTGATATGCCAAAAACCATTAGAACAAGGTTATAAAGCCTTTTTGGCACTCTATGAATATTTTATCGCAAAAAGGAAAGTGATAAAATTACAATATATGCCTATCGATTGTAACCAAGGAAAACTACATATACTATGAAAATTGATTCTAATAGTAAAGTGAACCTATTAGACAATTAAAGATAGTATGCCCCTAAGCATCCTTACAACGGTGTTTTTTGTCCACTAAATTGACATTTATTTGCAACAATTTAGTGCATGGCTGGATGAAAAACACCATAGGTTACAATTTTTCTTACATTTGTAATCTTAGTAATCTGCATGAAGACATACTTTAGACTTCTTTCGTTCGCGAAACCAATTGAAAAATATGCTATTCCTTATATCATATGTACTTTGATAATGGTGGTGTTCAGCACCTTGAATTTAGCTCTATTAGCACCATTATTAAACACTTTATTTAATTCCCAAGATGCTGTTATTGAACCGGTTTCTAAACCGGAAAACCTGACCGATATTATGGGGTATTTTAATTATTTCGCCTATGATCTTAATAATCGCTTAGGCCCATATGATGCCCTGAAATATATCTGTATTGTTATTGTTGCTTCGGTTTTTGTAAGCAATTTATTCAGATATCTTTCTCAAAGAATAATGGAGAACCTGAGGATACATACTTTATTGAATCTGAGAAAATCTGTTTTCAATAATGTAATGAACTTACATCTTGGTTATTTTTCAAATCAAAGAAAAGGGGATATTATCTCTAAAATTGCATCTGATGTACAGGTTGTACAATTTTCTGTTACAGGTACATTGCAAGTAGCATTTAAAGAGCCTTTACAGTTGATTGCATACCTGGTTATGCTATTTATTATATCAGCTAAATTAACCTTGTTCTCCTTATTGGTTATTCCTGTTTCAGCATTTTTTATTTCCAAAATAGTTAAGACCCTGAAACAACAAGCCCAACAAGGACAACGGATTTATGCAAATATGATAACCTTATTGGAAGAAGCACTTTCTGGAATTAAGATTATCAAATCGTTCAATGCAGTTGATTTTATTAAAGGAAGATTTAACGCTGAGAATGATGAATATGCAACCGTAAATAGAAGAATGGTTCGCAGGCAACAGATGGGATCGCCAGTTTCGGAGCTGTTAGGTGTAGGTATGGTGGCGGTAATCTTGCTTTATGGTGGTCACTTAGTGTTAAGTGGTCAAGGAGATCTTGAGGCTTCTGAGTTTATAGCATACATTGCCATATTTTCACAAGTGATGAGACCGGCAAAAGCTCTTACCGATGCTTTCAGCAATATCCATAATGGTATAGCTGCCGGTGAAAGAGTATTGCAGTTGATCGATGAGAAAAATCAAGTGGCAGATAAACCGAATGCATTTGAAATCAAAAAATTTGATGACAAAATCGAATTCAACAATGTGTCATTTGCCTATGAAGATAATGAGGTTCTGAAAAACATCAATCTAACGATCGATAAGGGTGAAACTGTAGCTCTGGTAGGTCCTTCCGGAGGTGGTAAATCAACGTTGGTGGACTTAATTCCGCGATTTATGGACGCTACTACGGGTGAGGTTTCAATTGATGGTATAGATGTTAAAGATCTTCAGCAGGAATCTCTTCGTAAAATAATAGGGGTAGTCAATCAAGAGTCTATTTTATTCAACGATACTATTTTCAACAATATAGCTTTTGCCAATTCTGAGGCTACAGAAGAGCAGGTTATACAAGCTGCTAAGATTGCAAACGCACATGATTTTATCATGGGTACGGAGAATGGTTATCAGACGAATATCGGAGATAGAGGCTCCAAATTATCAGGAGGTCAGCGCCAGCGGATTTGTATTGCTCGAGCAGTTCTTAAAAATCCACCAATAATGTTGCTGGATGAAGCGACTTCAGCTTTGGATACAGAGTCAGAGCGTTTGGTTCAGGATTCATTATATAAATTGATGGAGAACAGAACTACGGTTGTTATTGCACACCGACTGAGTACGATTCAGAATGCCGACAAGATTATCGTTCTTGAAGCAGGCAGGATTGTTGAGGTAGGTTCACATTTGGGCTTGATAGCTCAAAACGGTTTATACAAAAGACTGATTGATATGCAGCAATTTGTAGAAGCATAGCGACTGTTAAATTTAGCTTTTTCGGCTATGTTTTCCTACATTTGTATAGTAAGGAAGCGAAATGGAAGCAACAGAAAAATTAGCGTTTTTAATAAACGACAAGAATCTATCAGAAGAGTTAAAGCTAATTGCTGAGAAGGTCCTTAATAGTGAGCGAATTACATTTGATGAAGGTGTTTACCTTTATGAAAATGCAGAATTGGGCTATCTAGGCGTATTAGCAAATTATATCAGAGAGAAAAAACACGGAGATTACACTTACTTCAATCGTAATTTCCATATCGAACCCACCAATGTTTGTGTTTATGACTGTAAATTCTGTTCATATTCCAGATTAATCAAGAATCGTACGGACGGTTGGGAAATGGATGTCGATGGAATGATGGACATCGTCAAAAAATATGATGGGGAACCAGTAACTGAAGTCCACATTACAGGGGGAGTAGTACCAAAGCAAAACCTGGAGTTCTATGCTGAATTCTTCAAGCGCTGTAAGGAACACCGCCCTGAACTTCACATTAAGGGATTAACCCCCGTTGAATACTACTATATCTTTAAGAAAGCGAAATTGAGTCATTATGATGGAATGAAATACCTTCAGTCCTGTGGCTTAGATTCTATGCCTGGTGGAGGAGCTGAGATTTTTCATCCTGAAGTTCGCGAGAAGATTGCTCACGATAAATGTACGGCAGAACAATGGCTTGATATTCATGAACAGGCACATAAATTGGGAATGCATACCAATGCAACAATGTTATATGGTCATATCGAGGAGTTTTGCCATCGTGTAGACCATATGGAGCGATTAAGGCAATTGCAGGATAAAACTGGAGGATTCCAGACGTTTATTCCTCTAAAATTCAGAAATAAAGACAATCAAATGGACCATGTTCCTGAGGTTTCTGTTATAGAAGATCTTAGAAATTATGCCATCGCAAGAATTTATATGGACAATTTTGCTCATATAAAAGCATATTGGGCAATGATTTCAAGAAACACAGCTCAAATGTCATTGAGTTTTGGTGTCGATGATATCGATGGTACTTTAGATGACACTACCAAAATCTACAGTATGGCAGGTGCAGAAGAACAAACGCCGGCAATGAGTACAAAAGAATTGGTAGAGCTGATTAAAAATGTAGGTAGACATCCAATTGAAAGAGATACTATTTATAATGTAGTTACAGATTATAAGGATTTTGTATTCGAAGAAACAAATCCTAAAAAACAGTATTATTCATTACCAGTAGTTAATTCTTAAGTAAGGGAACCAAATTGAAGAAAACATTTTATTTTATTCGTCACGGGCAAACGGATTTAAATCTAAAAGGTATAGTTCAAGGCCGAGGTGTAGACAGTCCATTAAATGAAAATGGAATTAAACAGGCTCAGGCTTTTTATGATACGTACAAGAATATTCCATTCGACAAGATTTATACTTCCACATTAATTCGTACTCATCAAACTGTTGCTCCATTTTTAAAGGATGGTATTCTAATGGAACAACTAATTGGGTTGGATGAAATTAGTTGGGGTATATATGAAGGTCAAACCCAAACAGAAGAAATCTTAACAGGTTTTGACAAGGTAGTTTCATCTTGGCGCAACAATGATTTGGATTTAGCTATTGAAGAAGGCGAATCTCCAAACACATTAGTTACTAGGCAAAAAGAAGCTGTCGAGTATATGCTTCAACAACCTGAAGAAGAAACCATACTAGTCTGTATGCATGGCCGAGCATTACGTGTGATGCTATGCCATTTGACAAATGTTCCGGTATGCAATATGGATGATTTTCCTCACACAAACACAGCCTTGTACAAATTAGAATATAGCGACAATGAATTCGCTATCGTCGATCACTACAACGTAAAGCATTTAGAAGGATTATTAGATGAGTAAAATAAGAGTATCTGCGGTTTCTTATACCAACACTTTGCCTTTTTTACAGGGAATAAGAAATTCAGATGTGATGAATGATATTGAGCTGTCTGTAGATTTTCCAGCAGAATGTGCCCGAAAAGTAATTTCTGACGAGTCGGATATGGGAATTATTCCCATTGCAGCCCTTACAGATCTAAAAGAATACCATTTTATTGGAGATTATTGTATCGGTTCAACCGACTATGTCGATTCTGTATTTATATTTTCCAACAAACCAATTGAGGAGGTAGAAACCTTACTGTTAGACAAACAATCTCGGACATCCAATGGCTTAGCTAGAATATTGTTGAAGCATTACTGGAAAAAAGAAGTAAAGATTGTTACTGAAGGAGAAGCCGATGCTTACGTTTTAATAGGAGATAGAACCTTTGGCAAAAAGGAAGAAGTTCCTTACGTCTATGATATGGGTCATTACTGGAAAGAATTAACAGGATTGCCATTTGCTTATGCCGTTTGGGTGTCAAACAAAAAGCTCCCAGACTCATTTGAAAATAAATTCAATGCAGCCTTAGCGGATGGGGTTTCAAGGCCAGACGATGTTATCCCAGGATTACCTTCTTTTCCAAACTTTGATTATCACAAATACCTAAATGAAAATCTAAACTATCATTTAGATGCAGATAAGAAAAAAGCCATTGAGAAATATTTGGAATGGTTTAAGGAATTGGGGTAGGGGATTTATATAATAGACATTAGACAATAGACATAAGACATTAGACAAGTCAAGTCGCCATGGTGTCCCCAGCAACCATCAAAGTAGATATGATGGTTCCGTTGCTCAGGGTCCATCCTTCGGCCAATACGGCAAACCGTGGCTGGTGTCCCCACCTGCCACATAATGCATGCCTATACCATTTATCCTTACAACCCTGTAAGGGTGTCACTATTATAGAACAATATTTTATCAAATTTAATATCTCAAATCTCATATCTCACATCTCATATCTCACATAACAAATAGCGGACTCAGTCCTCTTTCGTTCGGACCTCAGCCGGACCTTGTTCGGACCTTGTTCGGATCATGTCCGAACAAGGTCCGAATGAGGTGCGGCCAAGGTGCGCACAAGAGAGGAACAAGAGTCAAGCACAAGTCGAATACTTGCGCTAGCAGGAGTGCTGCAAGGACACCATGAACTTTACCAGATTTGACACAAAAAAAAGGTCCATGGAGATTTCCATGGACCGTTCTATATTAATTCTTTATCTTATAAGAATGATATCAACAGCATGACCCAACCTACGATCATCAATAGACCGCCCAAAGGTGTAATAGGACCCAAAAATCTTAGGTTCGCTTTTAATACATCTTTAAGGCTTAAGAAATAAATGCTGCCTGAAAAAAGGATACAACCCCAAAAAATGCCGTAGTATGCCCATTTTTCTGTTGTTGTTGCAAAATCTAAATGGAAGCCAATAATCAAAAGAGTTATAGCTGCATACATTTGATAGCGGACGCCAACTTCAAAAGAATTTAATCTTTCCTCAGTGAGTACTTTTTTAAGAGCATGCGCTCCAAAGGCTCCGAATACTATGGATAGAATTCCTAATATTGATCCGGAAATGAGTGCTATTTGATTCACGTTTTTTGAATTAAGGATATTTATTTAGAGGCTTTTTTCACTTGAGCCATGATTTCGGTTTCTGTTGCTATTCCGGATTTGTTCCAAGCTTCTTCTCCTTTTTTGTAAAGGATCATTTGTGGAATCCCGCGCACATTCAAAACTTTCATCAATTCTTTGTTTTTATCAGCATCAATCCTTACCACTTTTACCTTTCCAGCTTGTTCTTTTTCGATTTTGTCGATTGTAGGTTTTAATTCTTGGCAAGGAACACACCAAACTGCTGAGAAATTTACGAGAACCAAGTCTGATGAATTGATTACATGGTCAAATTCATCTGTACTCATTCCTTTAGCTTCTTTACCAGCCTCAGGTTTGATTTCAGGTTTTTCAGCATTTCTCCAGTCCATCATGCCCCCGGAATAATCATAAACATTAAAGCCATTTTCTGTCAGATATTGTGCTGCTTGTTTGCTTCGACCACCACCTAGACAATAAACATAGACAGGTTGGTCTTTGTCAAAATTTTTGATAGCTTCGGCAAATTTTTCCTTTTCTTTCCAATCCAGATTTACTGAATTTGGAATATGTCCGCCTGCATATTCTTCGGAAGTTCTAACGTCCAGAATTTGGGTCTGAGGTTTCGCAATCACTTCTTCCATTTTAACAGCATCGATTTTCTCTTGCGAATAGGCTTGTAAACAACCCAATCCAATTAATGCTGTGAACAATAACTTTTTCATAAATAAATTTCCGTTTACACTAATATTAACCTTTGCGAAGGTACTTTGTTAATATAACGATAGTTTGGCCTTCAATCTTGCCTTCTATTTGCTCTGTATTGTCAGGAACAAGTCTAATGTTTTTAACTACAGTTCCCAATTTGGCAGAAATACTCGATCCTTTTACATCTAGGGTCTTGATTAATACGACTGTATCACCTTCAAAAAGTCTTGTTCCATTAGAATCTTGATGAAATTCCACTGTTGCATCTGCTTCGTGGTCTCCTGTTTTCTTAGCCCATTCGAGGGTTTCATCATCAAGGTATAAAATATCAAGATTGTTGGCTGCCCAAGCTTCATTTCTCAATCTGCTCAACATCCTCCATGCAACCACTTGAACTGGTGCAAATTCAGACCACATGGTTTCACCAAGAACTTTCCAATGCTCAGGGTCAATTTGTTCTGTTTTTTCTATCTGTCCTTTGCAAACAGAACAGATCAAAATACTGTTATCTAAAGAAGGATTTGAGGTAGGAGGGACTTCGTATATTTCAAGGTTTTCTGAAGAGCGACATAGTTCGCATTGATTTTCACTTCTGTTTTTCAGATCGTCTAATAACATATGTTTGGTAATATTAAATGAATTCAAAGATAAGCATTTTAAATGAGGAGAATGAATTGTACCTTAGAACTAAGTTATTGTACACGCTATGCTGTGGCAAAGAATTTGTAGTGTAACCGAGAACAAACTAAAATTTAATAAAATATACTTATGAAATGGCAAGGTGGCCGCCGCGGCGGAAATATTGAAGATCGTAGAGGGATGTCTGGTGGACAGAAAATGACTCTAGGAGGAATCGGTGGTGTAATCGTTTTAATCATTGGATTCTTGATGGGTGGAGACCCCAATGAAATCCTGAATCAAATGGGTGGTTCACAGCAACAGGGAACTGTTAATGAACAAGGTGAATACCAATCTACTCCTGAGGAAGATAAGCTGATGGATTTTGCTGATGTAGTGTTGGCAAGTACTGATGACGTTTGGACCAAGATTTTCCAAGAGAATGGCAAATCCTATCCAAAGCCTACTATGGTAATCTATACAGATGCTGCACAAACTGAAGGATGTGGTATGGGTCAATCTGCTTTTGGGCCATTTTATTGTCCTGGGGATCAAAAAGTTTATCTTGATTTAAGTTTCAATAGAGAACTGGCTCAAAAATATGGGGCGAAAGGGGAATTCGCACTTGCATATGTTATTGCGCATGAAGTAGGTCATCATATCCAGAACATCTTTGGAGTTCTTTCTCAGACAAATGCTTTGAGATCTAAGTTGAGTGAACGTGAGAACAATAAAATTTCGGTAATGACCGAATTACAAGCAGATTTTTATGCTGGTGTTTGGGCTCATCACTTGAATAAAACTACGGATGTAGAAATTACCTATGATGATATTGTTGAAGGTATGCGCGCTGCTGCTGCGGTAGGAGATGACCATATCCAAGAGCAAGCTTATGGTCAATCTAATCCAGAATCTTTTACCCACGGTTCTTCTGAACAACGTATGTATTGGTTTAAGAAAGGATATGATACTGGAGATATCAATGCGGGCAATACCTTTGATGACCCTAGTTTACAATAAACTATTGAACTAAAAGATTGCAACCTCTGATATCAGAGTTGTCAAATCTACCCAAGATTTCAAAAGAACCATCTTGATGGAACTTGCCCAGATCTTGAGTAGCTATAAATGAACAGGAGTAATAATTGGCAAGATCAATGACATTTATTGCTCCTGTTTTTTTATTGTCCAATAATGAAAGAGGATCATTTGTATCTCTGATCAAGATCTTCATCCATGGCGGTGTATGAAAGAGACCATTTCCTTTGGAGTATCCTTGGGAAAGTAGTTCAGTCATTCCATATTCGGAGTGAATGCTTTCAACATGGAAACCTGCACAGAGGATTTTATGCAGCTCCTCTCGAATCATCTCCTTCCTTTTACCTTTCATACCGCCTGTTTCCATGACAATCAATTCGGGGAAATCTATATTGAAGTTTTCAACGAAATCCAATAAGGCGTAGGTTACTCCAAATAAAACTGTCTTTTTACCTTTATCTCTCAGTGTACTTAGTGTGTTGAATAAATCTTGATGGTTGTACAGGAAATATCCACTCTCGGAGTTATTAGATCTCTTGATCAGATCATCAACCATATAGATTAATGAAGATCCAGATCGCTCTAGATAAGAAGGCAGCAGTGCAACAATAGCCATATCTTCAACATTTCCGTAGAACAGTTCAAAAGCTTTCCTGAAGCTTTCAATATACAGATTTACATCAGCTACAAGATGTTGGCTGGTGATCATTCCAGTTGTACCAGAAGATGAGAATGTTATTTCTGGAGATTTTCCATCCGTAATAATGTCCTGGGATTTGAAAAACTGAATGGGTAGAAAGGGGATTTCTCTATAGCTTTTGATTTGTGATTGATCCACTTTTAAAATATCAATATATTGTTTGTAAACAGGATTATTTGTTGCCTGATATCTGAATATATCAATGGCAATTTCATTAAACTCAGTTTCAGTCTTTATATTGAAAATTTTTTGTTGCAGTTCCATTGCTGCAAATATACAATAACCAAAAAGCAAAAAAGACCTCCGCAAGGAAGTCTTTTTATGGATTGATGAATAGGATTAAATTTTACAACATACCACCACATACAGGGATTACCTGACCTGTAATGTATGAAGATAGGTCAGATGCTAAGAATAAACAAGCATTTGCTACATCTTCTGGTTCACCAGCACGTTTCAAAGGAATGTTTGCTTCCCAACCTTCTACTACTTTTGGATCTAAAACATCTGTCATTTCTGTACGGATAAAGCCAGGTGCTACTACGTTTGTGCGTATATTTCTAGATCCCAACTCTTTAGCTAAAGATTTAGAGAATCCTATGATTCCAGCTTTGGAGGCAGCGTAATTTGCTTGGCCAGCATTTCCTTGAACACCTACTACAGAGCTCATGTTGATGATACTACCTTTACGGTTTTTCATCATTACTTTAGATGCTGCTTTAGACACGTTGAAAATAGATTTTAAGTTGATGTTGATGACATCATCCCAATTTTCTTCGGTCATTCTCATTAGCAGACCATCTTTGGTTATTCCAGCATTGTTTACGACGATATCAAGAGTTCCAAAATCGCTTACAATATCGTTTATCAGTTTATCTGCTTCATCGAATTTGGAAGCGTCCGAACGGTAACCTTTTACTTTTGTTCCGAATTGTTCAAGTTCTTTTTCTAAAGATTGCCCTTTTTCTACTGATGATAGGTAAGTAAACGCCACATTTGCACCATTTTGGGCAAATACCTCAGCGATTTTACGTCCTATTCCTTTTGATGCCCCAGTGATTAAGGCTGTTTTCCCGGCTAACAATTTCATATAAATAATTATTTATGTTCAATACTATAAAGTCCACAAAAGTGGAAAATAAACTGCATAATACAAAAAATGTTGCTGAATAGAAAGGTTGCCGTGCCAAAAAAATGGGTTTGTGGTAGAATTGAATAAGTAGGAGGGGGAATATTGATAAAATCACAAATATTTGAAACGTTTCTGACAAATTTATTCGCTTAAATATAAACTGAATATTAATTTTGTATTTCATTTAAAAACCATGGGTAAGAAAACAAAGAAAACGGAAGTCGACGTTGTATTGATTGGTGGAGGTATCATGAGTGCGACGTTAGGTACGTTAATTAATGAGCTAAGTCCAGACATAAATATTGAGATTATAGAACGTTTAGATGTTGTTGCTGCAGAGAGTTCAGATGCATGGAACAACGCCGGAACAGGTCACTCGGCCCTTTGTGAATTAAACTATACACCAGAACAACCTGATGGAAGTGTAAAAATTGATAAAGCAATCAGTATTGCAGAACAATATGAAATTTCTAAGCAGTTTTGGTCTTACCTAGTCGAAAAGAATATCATTAAAAATCCAAGTCATTTTATCCGTCGTGTACCACATATGTCTGCCGTATTCGGTGAGAAGGATGTGAACTTCTTGAAGACAAGGTTTGAAACAATGACTAAGGAAAACTTATTCAAAGGTATGGAATATACTGAGGATAAGGCTTTGTTGAAGGAGTGGGTTCCATTGATGATGAATGGTCGCTCAGATGATGAAGCAGTTGCAGCTACTAAAATGGAAATCGGAACAGATGTGAATTTTGGTGCTTTAACAAAAGATTTAATCACTTACTTAGATGGAAAGGATAATATTAAATTATCCCTTAATCAAGAGGTAAAAGATATAGACCGTGAAGATGATGGTCGCTGGGAAGTAGAAGTTAAAGACCTAAAAACTGGTCAAAAACGTGAAATCTTAGCGAAATTCGTATTCATAGGTGCAGGTGGTCACTCCCTATTATTACTGGAGAAATCTGGTATTCCTGAAGCAAAAGGATACGGTGGATTCCCTGTCGGTGGCCAATGGCTGAGATGTAACAATGAGGAAATCATTAAACAACATCACGCCAAGGTATATGGAAAGGCTTCTGTTGGAGCTCCTCCAATGTCTGTGCCTCACTTGGATACTCGATATATCGATGGCAAGCAAGCCTTGTTATTTGGTCCTTACGCAGGTTTTTCGACTAAGTTCCTGAAAAAGGGTTCATATTTCGATTTGCCAGCGTCGATTAAACTTTCGAATATTCGTCCGATGCTTTCAGCAGGATTGGATAACTTACCTTTGACAAAATACTTAATTACCGAGGTTATGAAAAAGCCTCAGGATAAATTGGATTCCTTGAAACAATTTATGCCAACTGCCAAAATGGAAGACTGGGAGATTGAGAAGGCAGGTCAACGTGTTCAGGTAATTAAGAAAGATCCAAAACATGGTGGTATCTTGGAATTTGGAACTGAAGTAGTTTCTAGCGCTGATGGTTCTATTGCTGCATTGTTGGGTGCTTCACCAGGTGCTTCAACATCCGTAGCGATTATGATCAATCTGTTGAAGAGATGTTTTCCTGATCGTGCAAAATCGGACTCGTACCGTAAGAAATTGAGAGAAATGATCCCTTCATGGGGTAAGAAATTGAATGATGATCCAGCGTTATGTGAATCTACAAGAGCGCGTACATCTTCAATTCTGCAGTTAGATAAATAACATAAGAATACTTATGGGGTGCTGATATGTCCTGTCGAAGAGACGGGACATATTTTTAGGCTGAGATTATACCCAATTCCGTTTTTTTGGAATGAACCTGATCCAGGTAATGCTGGCGTAGGAATAATAAGAATCCCTTCTTTAATCTCCATAAGTGCAAATCCTAATGCATATATTTTGGAGGAAATATTACAAAACATAATTCAAGCTTTTCAAGCAACCTCATGGTTGGAGCGTTTTTCTGTGCTTTGCGGCATTGTTCAAGTCTTGCTGTCCAAGAACAATAAGGTTTCTAATTACTTCTTTGGTATCCTTGGCATCACTAGCGGTATGATGGTTTTGTTCCATGCTAAATTGTATGCAGAAATTGCATTACAGATCTATTATCTCATTATGAGCATCTATGGTTGGTGGTATTGGGTGAGTAATAGGCAAGCTAAAGAACAACCGATCACCAAGGCTTCGAAATCTGAATGGATGGTTGTACTTGGTATTGTATTTATCGGATTCTTTATTTTTTATTTCTTATTAAAAGGAATTACTGACTCTGATGTTCCAATTTGGGACGCTTGGGTAACCTCTACTGCATGGGCAGGAATGTGGCTTTTGGCAAAAAGAAAGATTGAGAACTGGATATTGTTGAATATCAGCAACTTATTTGCAATACCGTTGTTAATCCATAAAAACCTTTATCTATTTGCTGCTTTGACAACCTTTTTATTTATTGTCGCTATTTTCGGCTATCTAAAATGGCGGAAAATTATGGGGCAAGAACTTATTAAATCGCAAAATGCTTAATCAAGATACGATACAAAGAATACAAGAATTACAAGCTTCGGGAATAAAAAATAAAGCGCTTACTCGAGATCAACTGGACCTTATATATTCAAATAATTGGTTCAACCTATGGGTTCCAAAAGAATTGAATGGTTTGGAAATTCCTTTTCCTAATGGGTTGAAGCTATTGGAAGAGTTGGCATATTGGGATGGGGGACTAGCTTGGACGGTTACCTTGTGTGCCGGGGCAAATATGTTTGCCGGCTTTATCGATCCTCAATTATCAAAATTGGTTTGGCAAGATCCTAAAGTCTGTTTTGGTGGAAGTGGTCGAGTAGGAGGAAAGGCAGAATTGATAGACGATAACTATGTTATTTCTGGTTTTTGGAGTTATGCGACCGGAGCACCTCATTTAACGCACTTTACATTGAACGCAGAAATAGTCGAAAAAGGACAAGTGTTAAAAAATGACGCTGGTGAATCTGTTTATTATTCATTTTTCGTCCCTCGTGAAGATGTATTGGTGCATTATGATTGGGATACATTCGGTTTGGAATGTACGGCAAGTCATTCTTTTTCCCTAGATAAGATTCAAGTTCCGAAATCACATGCGTTTATTTTAGACCCTGCCTATAAATCATCTGATTCAGCTCTTTTTAATATTCCTTTTATGCCATTTGCAGAATTGACTTTGTTAATGAATTATACGGGTATGTTCAGGAGATTTTTGGATTTAATAGAGAAATATTATTTCGAAAAATCGAAAGATCAAGTTTGGGCGGAAAAGTTTAGTAAATCAAGATTTAGGCAGATAGATGGGATAAGGAGTGAATTTGATACAAAGGTACAGGTTTGTAAAGAATTGGCTGGTAAAATTTGGGATGATGCCTTGTTGAATAAAGTTGGGGATGAAGAGGTTTTTGCAGAAGTAGGAAGGGCTTCAAGGGAATTAGCGAAAGAGATTAGGATGAATGTGGCAGAGTTAATGCCTTTGTTAGGAATTAGAGCAGCGCAGAAGGAAAATGAGATGAATATTGTGATTCGAAATTTGTTTACGGCGAGCCAACATAGTTTGTTGAATTTGTAAAACTAATAATAACCCATACATAAATAGAAATTTATGTATGGGCATTAAATTTTATTTTTTAATCTTGTTTTCTCATTACAGGAACATAATTTCCCCAAGTTAATGCATCTCTAGCGTCTACAAGATCCACACCTGCACCATTTCTTATGATATAAAATCCTTCTTTATTGTACAGAATTGGGGTTAATATTGCTTTTGATGCCATTAGTAATGGATTTTTTGGGTCGTCTTCAATCACATATTTAGTGAAAACTACTCGTCCATCCTCTGTATAATTGGTTAATTGAAGTTCAGCACCTAACATAAAACCACCGGCTCTATTTATGAATACGATCATTCCATGTAATCTTTCCGCATCTTCTTGAATAATTAAGGTTGGGAAAATTGCATGAACATTTAGTTCTGGCATTGCCCTTATATTGGCAATGTCCCTTTTGTCTCTTGTTCCAAATCCGGCATATGATCCCCAACCGAATCCTACTATGTGGCCATGGAAATCTTTTGTAATACTGAGGTCGTAGATTTTTGGTTTTGATTCATTTGTTATGGTAATACCATCTTCAAATTCGGCAAAATCAGCTTGAATGTTTTTGGGTTTTAACTTCTTTATTTCTACTCCGTTTACATTGAAAGTTTTATTGAGAACAATACCATCATGGTCAAAATAATATTTACTTATAAATAATTTAAAATCAGTATTTGTACCGTGATTAATAATGAATTCTTTTCTAAATGTATCTAATTTTATGTCAAAAGTATGTTCTCCTTTTCTGAGATAAAAAAAATACTTTTTCATTTCGAATGTTTTAATTAAATCCTTTCTATTCTTTTCAATATTATTAGACATTAAAGCCTGTTTTCTTTCATTTGTACTTTTAAATAATTTGAATTTGGTACCTATTTGATGGCCATCAAAGAAAATGGTGTCATTGTCTATTCTATTTAGAATGTATAGACTGTCTAAGTTTCTAGAATGTTCTAAAAGCTGAGCGAATCTGGTTGTTTTTGGAAAATGAAAGGTTGGTTTGTTATTTTTAATTGAAAAGATGATTTTACCTTTATTTTTTTTATAATAATTTTTAGAATAATCTGTTAAAAAGCTTATATCTGTGTCAGAATCAAAGTTGATATGACCGAAAAATATTGCTTTTGTAAGGCCATCTTCTAATTTGAATTCCCATCCATTTTCTTGATTTAATAATTCTTCTTTCAATTTTTCCATTTCTTTGTTTGGGTCCTTCCAAACTTTCTCTACTGGATTTTCCTCAAAGCTGTTTTTTGAACAATTGATAAAAAGGAACAGCAATGGAATTATATAAAATATATTTTTCATAACATTAAGTCTAATTGAATCTTACCCAAGTTTTACTGTCTTTTGCATTTACGAGATCATAGTCCGTAGGTCCAGTTTGGAAAACATAATATCCTGCTTCGTTAAACCAAACTTCATTAAACCTTCTGACAACTGAAATTAATTCACCGGGATTAAATCCGTAGGCTTCCATATATTTATTAAATTTCATCACTCCATCTTGGTCAATTATAGTTGAGAAAACAGGACCTACATATCTCATTCCTGATATATATAATAGATACATTGCATCCATTCTGTCAACATTTACGTTAGAGAGATATACACCACCAGCATAACCAGGTAATTCACGTAAAGACAAAGCCTCATGTTTTCCATTCACAGTAAACATCCATCGGGAATAGAATTGTTTATTTACTTCTCTGAAACGATTTGGGGCATGTTTGTCAATATATAAAGGCTTTTGAAGTGGTTCGATTTTAACTTTTTCTCCGTTAATCTTGAATGTCCCAGTGTTCTGTTTAGAAACGATATCAAAATTTGTTATTTCTTGAAAACTTACTCCAGCTAACTCCATTGGTTCTCTAAATAGCAGTCCATGTTCATTAGTGGTGAAAATTCCAATTTTTTGTTTAAAAACATCTCCTTCCATATAATAGAAACTCATTGCATTAATATGCGGAGAAATTGTAAAGGAAAAATCTTGATTGTTTATCCTAACTTTTTTATGATAGTGCTGAAAATCATTGATTTGACCAATTCGTGCATATGTTGCAAAAGATTTTTTTATAAAATCTTTATCCTGATCCTTAGTGGCTTTAACCAGGATTAATTTACTTCCATTATGATTCCCTTTAAGATGTATGGTATCTTTATTTAATTTTAAAAAAGCGAATTCAAAATCAGATACATGACCTCGACCTCTTGCACCTCCGAAAATTAATTCATCTGGATCAGATAATAGATGTAAATAAGTGTATGTATCGAAGGATAAAGATGGAGTTTGATCCGCAACTAGTCTATATGAGCTTTCAATGCCTGTCGTAGTATAGGTTTCATCTAACGTTCCGGAAGTAAATACTCTATTTTCATTTGTGAAGTTAAATTTAAAGGTATATGCTCTACCACCTGCGGGATATAAATATCCAATCCAACCATATTCAGCTTCAGTTAAAATTTTTGTATACTCATTCTGATTTTCAATCAGTTTTTTGTCAGGTCTTATAATGGTTAATTCTTTTTTATTACAAGAATAAAAAAGCAAGCCAAAAAGGACCATATTTATATATATAAGGTATTTTTTCATGATCTTATTTATAATACTATTTTACTTATTCCTTTTTCAACTTCTTTTTGTAGCTCTCTGAAATCTATATTAAAAGCATCTTTAAAGTATTTTACTATTAAGCTTTCCTTGAGCCTGAAAATATGCGCAGCATCTTTATATTCATCTACAATCCAATCAAATTCGTCTTGTCCGTGGATTAATAAATATGTTATTGTTTCTACAAAATCTTCTCTTTCTGATGATTTTGCATATGGAGTTATTAACCCCTGTGCATTAGCTGTAGGCATATCTGAATTAAACCAAGTTGGGGTATACCATTTGGTACTGATGCCTCTCCACTCTTCAGGATAGTGTATTGTTTGATGTAGAATATGTGCAAACTCGTGGTGAACAGTGTGCATTGTATTTTCTATTGAAGGCCTATTATCAATTAAAAATTCATTCATATTAAATAAGATAATTTTTGCTCCACCTTCTGCTAAACCCATGATTTCAGATCCATCACTTTGAAATTCTGGACTTCCTGTTAGAATAAATTTTAAAAATGGGAATTGTCTTAGAAAATTCTTAGAACCAACTTTTTCATAAGGCTCCATCCATACAGTCTTAATTGCTTTTAAAACAAATGGGACTTGACTTTCTCTAATTGGTACTAAGGTTCTGTTATGATTTAATTCGTATGGATTCCATTTATATTTGATTTCAATGTTATAAGGTTTGGTGAAATCTTTATATATCAAATTATCTATATCGGTTCGTTTCCACCTTTCTCCACCTAAATCAAATATTGTATCTTTTGGTAGGGCTCCTTCTTTTTCACAACTATATAATCCGAAGACTATTACTAGCATAATCATTAATTTTGTTTTCATAATTTTTGGTTTTTAACTTATCTAGGGTTTGGTTCGATACCTGACAATATGACTTCATCAGGTAATTGAAACATTCTATTATTACTTCCAGGATCGAGGATATAACTTTCATTTCCATTATATGACCAATGTTGTACTGGAATGCGATGTCTTAATACATCCATCCATCTTAGTCCTTCGAATACAAATTCAATTTGTTTGAATCGCAGAATTGTTTTTATTAGATTCTGTTCAAGGTCTTGGTCTCCATAAAAATTATTTATTTTGGTCACGTTTAGATCGTGGATATCCGACACATACCTTAAGATTTCTGAGTTATAAATGACTTTATGACTAATGAATGTATTTAAGAGGTTTATGGCTTCGTTGAATCTTCTTAATTTAGTAAGCCCTTCTGCCCAATTTAGTAACAGTTCGTCTGCCGTAAAAAGAGGTAACATATTGTAGGGTACACCAAAACTTGCATTAACATTAGTGGTAACAAAATGTTCTCGGAATTTTGGGATATGAATAACAGTTTCAGTAGCTCCAAAAAATGAATATATATATCGACCAGTCGTAATATTTGGGGCTAGAAATAGATTATAATATATAGTAGATGTAAATCCATATCTATTGCCAACATATGATCTTCCCCATAAAGAAGGTGTTTCACAAATCAATAGGTTTGAAGGATTTTCAGTTGAAGTATACCACTCTTGTTTGGTAAAATATTCCATTGAAATATGCTTAACACTATTGATTGGCCTTATATAAGATTTTATATCTTGCCCTAATGCTAATTCTGCATGTTTCACTACTTTTGCGTAATCACCTTTAAACAGATAAAATCTTGCCGCAAAAGCATTTGCAGAAGTTGTAGTGAAATGGAATTTAGGAACTTTATAACGACTGTTGTCCAACAATGGTAATCCTTCCACAATATCTTTTTCTATCTGCTGATATACATGTTCTACAGTTTTTCTTTCGTATTTTTTTAGGACTACTTTTTCAGTTTCTGTCACGTATGGAATACCAGGGTCTGAAGCCGCTGTCTTAGGGTCGTAATTTTTAGCAAAAGTCATTGCCAGCATATGATGAGCATAAGCTCTTGCTATTAAAGCTTCTCCTTTTAGAGGATTATATTCTTTTTTATTTCCTAATTTATCAATTGCCTCTAAAGCGTGATTAGCAGCACTGATGGCAGCATAACAAGCATACCAATAAAATGTAGGAGAATCCATATCCCTGCTGTCAACATCTTTGTACATCCAAGGGTGAATATTTGTAATATCACCTTCAGTTCTTCCAATCCCTTTATCGCCAGCATTATCTGATGCTACGTCAAAAAATGGGATATAGTTTCCTTTGGGGTATGCTGTTGTTAATAATTCGGCTATTTTATCATAAGAATCCAACTCTGTTCTTAAATCTGGTGGAGTTTCTAAAAATTTGGTACAATTCGAAAAGAAGAATATTCCAAATCCACATATAATTAATCTTAAAATTTTCATGTTATTATTTTTATAATCCAACCTTTAATGAAAGAGTAAATTGTCTTGGAAGTGGCAATGCTACTCCACCAGATCCGTAAAACTCAGGGTCTTGTCCATTCAGTTTAGGGTCTGAATAGATTAGAAAAAGATTATTTGCTACGAGGTTTAAGGAAAGATTATTAAACTTAGTTTTTTCCAATAATCTCTTTGGGAAATTATAACCTAATGTTACCTGCTTCATCCTAACAAAACCGCCATCTGCAATTCTTTCTGATGTATAGTTATATGCATTATACACTTGATCACCAGATAGCCTTGCATTTGTTCTAGCCGTGGCAATCGATGGTGACATGGATTCATTAGGCAAGACGAATCGGTTTAGAAATTCATGGGACATGGCGTCCAATTCTGAATAATAATTTCTATAAATTGGATTTAATCTTACTTTATTTCCGGCACTGTATGTTACTAAAAATCCTACTTGAAAGTCTTTGTAAGAAAATGTGTTATAAAAACCACCATTAAATGTTGGATCAACTGGTCCTTCATATTTCAAATATTCTGTATGGATGCTTTGAAGGAATATATTGTCAGATATATCACCACTTTCATTAACATATAAAGGAGTACCTAATTCTGAGTTTAATCTGACAAAATCTATTGAAAATAGGCTTCGATGCGGGTATCCTTCTTTCGCAGCCCCTACAGAACTTACTAAATTCCAAATATTAGGTTCATTTCGGACATCAGTAATTCTAGTTTTATTAAAAGCATTTGTTAATTGTGTTTTCCATTTCCAATTTGGTTTGTCTAATATGGTAGCTTTTAATAATACCTCTATACCTTGAGAGTCCATATTTGCATAATTTGCAAATTTTATAGGTTCACCACCGATACCGGAAACCCTCACAGGACCAATTAAATCGAAACCATTCCTATTATAGAAATCCAATATAACTTGGAATTTTCTATTCATAAAAGTTGCATCTAATCCAATATTTGTTTCATATTGCTTCTCCCAAGTTAAGTCACGGTTTTCATGATATTGTATGTTAATCGCTGGTTCTTGGTCTCTAATATGAGGTCTATTAACGGAGTTTGACCTTAAAACTAAACTTGCATTTGTAGCTGGTCCCATACTAGCGGTCAATCCGTAAGTTCCTCTTAAGGATAGGGTATTTATAAAAGATTGATTCTGC
Organism: Sphingobacterium sp. 1.A.5; assembly: GCF_002734235.1. Lineage (NCBI taxonomy): Bacteria > Pseudomonadati > Bacteroidota > Sphingobacteriia > Sphingobacteriales > Sphingobacteriaceae > Sphingobacterium > Sphingobacterium sp. 1.A.5. The sequence continues at coordinate 159,892 of NZ_PEBA01000056.1, read as the reverse complement.
ATAAACTTTTCTTGGTCTATATTCCAAGAGCCTGAAATGTTCCAAGTTGGAAGCCATCTTGCAACATTACTTCTACCTAATTGATTTGATCCATCATATCTTGCAGTTCCACTCAATTGATATCTTCCTTGAAATGAATAAGTGGCATTAGTAGCAAATGCTACATACCTGTCTTGAAACATTTCCATTTTGTAATAAGGGAAATTGCTTTCAACATTTCTTTTAATCATATTTGGATCAATGAATGGAACACCTCCTTTTTCAAATTGATAACCAAAACCAATTGATTCTTTATTCATTCTATCGAGATATCGGATTTCCTGAATCGCAAATGCTGTAAGAAAATGATTGTTGAATTCCTTGTTCCAATTCAAGCTATTTCGGAGATAGAAGCTTTTAAGGCCATTATCAGAAGTGATATACATTCCTCCATAGGGAAGAACTGTTTGAGGTCGACCTTCGATATTCTTAGGATCTCGATATAAAAATCTATTTGCGTCAGCTATCGTTGCATTTTCAAATCCAGTGACGCCGAACCTAGTACCTGCTCGGTATGCATTTGCAAGGTTTGAATTTTCATACATTTTGTGTTCATTTCCTGTACTTGCATATCGATAGGCGCCGATGAAATTATAATTTATGTTAGCTGGAAGTTTATAATTGACTTCGCCTTGTACTTTTAAATCTAACATTTTTAATTCCATATAATTTTTTTCAAGCTCATGCAGTATATTGAAGGGAGCAAAATTCATGGTTATAAATTCACGGTCACCATTTTGATCAAATGGAGCAACTACTCTTGAGGTATTTAATGCATAGGAAAATGGGTTTTTATCGAAATCTCTGGCAACAACACCAGTTACAGGATTACTGTCTTGGCCTAGTGTTCCGGGTGCTCTCTGATCACGGATAGACCCTGTAGATATTATCCCAATAGAAAGATTATCGTCAATTTTAAAATTTCCACGAATATTTGCAGTATATCTTCTTACACCATTAGATTTCGCCCAGCCATCATCCTGTAAAAATGATGATGAAATATAAGTCTGAACATTCTCAGTTCCATTTGAAAAACTTAAGGAATGTTCTTGCAATAGAGAATTGTTGAATAATGTTTTAAACCAATCGGTGTTTTGATATACATACCTATTTAAAAAGGCTTCTCTTCCTTCAACTGTGTTTTCTACCATCGGAGTACCATCTTCTTTCCAAGTCGTTAGCGCTCTTGAAAGGTTACCGAAAATCCCAGAATTCATATTGTTTCTGATCAAGGCATAATCTATAGCACCTTTTCTTGCCAATTCAGCATAAATGGACATTTGGTCGTAGGAGTTTAAAATATCAAACTGCGAATAAGATGGTCTTAGATAGGTTGTTGCATTTCCTAGATAGGATACTGCTTGTGTTCCGGCTTTACCTTTTTTTGTGGTGATGATAATTACGCCGTTCATGGCTCTTGCTCCGTAAAGTGATGTTGCTGCGGCGTCTTTGAGGATTTCAAAGCTTTCGATATCATCGGGGTTTATACCTGCTACAGATGATCCTAATAGGGTAGAGGCATCCCCAGTTGACAATTGGTCATTGGAAATGTTCACAACATCTTCTAGTATAATTCCATCGATTACCCATAGCGGTTTATTGTCACCGGTAATAGATGTTGCACCGCGAACACGTATCTTAGGGGCGGCTCCAAATGTTCCTGAAACATTCTGAACCGATACACCTGATACTTGACCTTCGAGCATTCTGGAAACATCCGGTACCCCGAAACGTTGAGCATCCTCCGCTTTGACTTTGGTTGCTGCACCGGTAAATTTTCTTCGGTCTATAGTCTGGTATCCTGTTGCTACGACATCGACAGTTTCGAGAGTCTGTTGGTCTCTTGTCATGGCTATATTCAGGCTTTTTCTTCCTGCGACAGAAATTTCTTGTTTTTGGTAGCCCAAAAATGTGATTACGATAATGTCGGTGGATTTAGCAATAATTTGATATTCACCTTTTTCATTGGTTGTAGTACTGGTATTTGTTCCTTTTATTGTGATTGATGCACCTGCTAAAGGATTGCCATTAATATCCTTCACGGTTCCTTTTATAATTTCCTGGGTTACTTCAGTGGATACAATTAGTTTATCATTCTTTTGAGATATGGTTATCTGATTGTTTTGAACTGAATATTCCAATTTATCTTGTGGAATAATTATTTCTAGGACTTGAGATAATGTTCCTTTATTGATATTAACGGTGACAGGTCCAATAATCTTGGTCACTCGGTCATTATAAAAGAATTGATAGTTTGTTTGGTTTTTTATTTCATTCAGGACCTTTTTGAGTGAGGCTTTCTGAAAGTTTAATGAAATTAGTTGGTCATCTGCTTTTACTATTATGGAATATACCAATAACAGTATCAGAAGTATAACAAATTTTGCCAGTTTAGAAAGGAAAGTTAAGTCAATACGTTTCCTTCTTACCATTTTTGTGGTAGCTAAATTGTACTGCATTTTAAGATTGATTTAGTTAATAATTGGTTTTTTAATTACTAATATTGGATACTTTGCGCGGCAAATTGATCCATTTCCTGGAGTATTTATGTTATCATATATGCTTATTATGTATTATTAAATGGTTATTTTGAATTGAAAAGTTGTAATCTGAGGTTTTTGAGAGCATTTCTAGGAATTGGGAGAGGTTTACATCTCTATTGATGGTTCCTGAGAAAGTTTCCTGATGATTTTTGAATTTTTTATAATCGGTTTTGACTCCATACCAATTTTGGATCTGAAACAATATTTCTTCCAACCTGTCATTTTCAAAATAGAATTTTTTGTTTTTCCATGCTAAATCTTTTAAGATGTTAGCATCGAGAATTTCAATACTATTGTCTTTAACTATTGCTTTTTGGGACGGTTTTAATATCCTTGAGTCGTTTTTGGATTGGACATTTACTTTACCTTTCTCTAAGGTTGTAATCAGTTTTTCATTGTAATTGTTGACATTAAAAGAAGTGCCAAGAACTTGAATATTAGCCTGATTTGTATTGACTATAAATAATTGGTTCTGGTTGTTTTTTACATCAAAGAAAGCTTCACCTTCCACAAATACCTCTCTGTTTTTCTCTATAAATTTGGAAGGAAATTTTATAGTACTATTAGAATTTAATGTTACTAAGGTGCTGTCTGGCAGCGTTAGATTGTAATACTGTGCTATTGGAACCTTAATTTCTAACCATTCTATTTTATCTTTTGGAAAACTGTGCTCAATAGCTATATTATTGGCCTTATCGATGATTTCTCCTGTAGCATTGAGTTTAACAGGGTTATTTAATACAATTGATTCACCGTTTTGAAACTTTAATTCTGCACCTATTACTGCAGCTTTTCGATCCTTGTCATTTACCTCGGTTCGATCTGCGTAATTAGGAGTTTGTGATATAGAAAATAAGGAATAATTGAAATGAAATAAGCTTAGACACCCGATTAATATTATACATGCAGCTGCTAACCATTTCAAGTTATGTTTCTGTTTTAATGATTTATTTTGGTTGAATCTTTTTTGCCAAGCGGTTTCACCAACAAAAGAATTTAGCAGATCCAAATCTTGCTGGAGTATTTCAGGGTTTAGAAATTTCTTAAATAAATTTCTATTCTCTTCATTTTCCATGATCCAATTATTTAGCTTACGGATTTCTTTTACAGAACATTTTCCGTTTAAATATTTGATCAAGAGTTGAGTAATGGTTTTTTCCTTTTGGCTCATAATTATCCATAAGAAAAGAAGAGGAGAAAAAAGGGTGAATTAATTATTAAAATAATTTTAATTCTTGATTAATTATCGCAACGAATAAGAGATAATATTCTGGATTTAGGTTTTTCTGCAAATAGGCTAAACCTCTTTTTTTATGGGTTTTTACAGTGTTGATACTGATATTGAGATTATCCTTAATTTCACTATTAGATAAACCTTCAAAGAAACTCAATTTTATGACTTTTCTACACATTGCCGGGAGGTTATTCACTAATCTTTCTACTTCTGCCAGAAGTTCTGTATAAATAAGTACTCTATCTAATTCTAAAGAGTCTTGTTCATTAAACCCTGTTTTTTGCCAATATCTATCATTTACTTTTGTTCTTTTATGTTCGTTTATAATTTTATTTCTGACGGAACTGTATAAGAATGATTTAATAGCTGCTGGATTTTCGGAAACTTTCGTTTTGTTAGCAAAATAGGAGGTAAATGCATCATGTGTTAAATCCTCAGCATAGGAATAATTGCCAGTTAATTTAAATGCATAAAAATTTATGTATTTGTAAAAATTAATGTACAAGTTTCTGTCAGACGTGGAGACTGATTGGTTCATTATTCAAATACTTAAGTTTGTAATTAGTTGTTAATTAGAAATAAATATATATAATTCAAAATTAATTTAATGAAATTAAGTTGAAATGATACAAAAGAATCGGGGTAATTGGGGGAAATAAGTGTTATAATAGAGATTGATGAAAATTGAAATTGTAAAATTATATTTTGGAAGGGGAGTAGGTTTTTTTGGGGAAGGGAAAAATTATGATGGTGGGATTTTAATCCTCTTCTGAATTAAAATCATCACCATCATAAAGGAATTCAACTAAATGTGAATTCAAGTCTTGTGTTAATACTTCGTCTTTTATCATTTTTAATAAATTTTTATTATCAAAAATACAAATGGACTTTAATGAAAGTATTAATTTGATGTTAAGTTTATGTAATTAAGGTTTGAGAACTTGATGCATTCCATTTTATTGTTTCTGCAGCTATACTTCTCAGCAATTCTATCCATTGTAGCAACACTCCATTCATCGCTGAAATTATTTATTTTCCTCGATAAGCTGTCGTTCTGAAGAAATGTACCATCTGTAGGTATCCCGTATAAATATATTAGAGCATTGTTAATATTACCTATTAATCTGCCGTCTTTTTGAACTGCAATTTTTCCGTTTTCATATTTGCCATTTACAATTTCGCGTACATACCCTTTCTTTTGCATTCTTTCGAACAGCAAATTGTTTTTCAATTTCAAATTCCCTTTAGGAATCCTGGCATCTATAAAATAATTGAATTCTTTTTCGATATAAGAATTTTTAATTTTCAAACTGTTGTCACTTATTGAGATGGATGGTTCTTCAGAGAAAATAAATTTTACAAAACCATCTTTCGCCAAGCAAAACAATTTATCTATCGAGTCTCTAGGCGGTCCAAAAGCTGTGTGGTTAATAAATGCCATCCAATGTTTTTCAAAAGATTCCTGGGATTCTTCGTCAAATCCGTTATGAGCAAATAAATCTGCGATTTTATAAAAACCTTCTCGAAGGGCAGCGATTGCAGCAGCCATAGGACTTTTGAGCTCCCCTTGATCGGATAATTTTAAGCTATAGATTCCTAGATCAACAATAAATTCATGGTAATTCGATTCCATTTGTACTTTTGAGTAGGTCATAGGATCAATCAATGCACTTATGGAGAATAACTTCGAAGAATCAAATGAATCAATAAAATCTAGTATTTCTGAATCAGATAATTCCTTTGTAGAATGAACGTGCGAATAGAATGCTATTTGCGTTTCTAAATTATAAATAGGTAAAATATCCCTTTCAAAATTTAGTTGCCCATTTCTTGATTTTAAGGAATTCACCCAATCGTCTGTCATTATTTTTAACTGATATTTGTTTCCTTCCCAAAATGCATTTCTTGGAAGCATTGGCAAATTCCTCCTAGAAAAAGGATAGATTGTAGGTTCATAACCAGAGGGCAGGTATCTATACTCTTGATCTTGTTTATAAAATATTCCACCTCTTCCCTCAGTAAGGTGTAATACAGCATCCATAAAAGTCAGACCTATGCCTTTGATTGCTACATCGACTTGTGAAGGTATGTCATCCAACAATTCTACAGGATATGCTTGAGGCAGGTACATTATGTTTTCAGAAACATCAGTAGCCAATAAATTCTCCTCTTCCATATTTGCATAACTATGGCCAGTACAAATGATTGTAGATTCGTATTGATAAGGCAATCTTTTCTTGGAGGTGGTGACTTTTGTTTTTTCCTCAACGACATCAATATCAATTACATTGGCATTGATCAGTTTGATGTCCATTGTATTGGGGATATTTTCTAAAATGTTTTTGAGGGCATCCATCAGATATAGACCCATTAACTCTCTGGAGCAGAAATCTCCATGCCTTGGTTCATTTTCTCCCGATTTATTCTCATTTATCCAATCAATTAATTTGAGGCGTTTTGGTAAAATATGAGGTTTATTCAGGTCTTCCCAGCAACTTATTTCAGCGATACAATCATTCATTATCAAATAAGAGGGTAGGTGCGGCTGAAAATTCGGTCCTGCTGCAAAATCTCTAGTATGGTTGAACCAATGTATATTGATCCTTTTTTCAGTATTTAGATGAATTATTTTATTGATAAAACGGTCTAAGGCATAAAAACCTTTAGGTCCGCCTCCTATAATAGCTATATAAATAGATTCTGACTCTTCAGTCGGTAAATTGTTTTCATTTACAACCCTGTTGTAAATGGTCTTGGGTGCCTTATTAAGAAAAGGGTCCAGATATGCAGAATTCCAAATCATAATTAATTTTTTATTAATCATTGGATCTCAGTTAAATTTAATAACAGATTTCAGCTTTTCAGTGCATATGCAAATCCCTCTATGCAGAAATATAGAGCCGGTTTAGATTCACTTATTTAGAAATCACTATTTTTGCTTCAATCAAAAATTATCTATACCTATAGGATAATATGGAATTATCCAGGGATACCTAACTGATATCTCCAAAATTGTAAATCACTAAATCACATTAATAATTATTCCAATACCTTTATTAAGCAATAAGTACCATGGGTACCTGCTTTGCAATCTTTTCTTTAAAAAAAAGATTTAGTTGTGTGATGTAGTAAATATAACAGTAATTACCCAAAACGGTTTGTATAATTTCTTTTTTTTAGGGAGATTTTGCGTTTTTCGGCTATTTATCCTAATAATAGGGTATAAAAAAAGGATGTTCTATTTAAAACATCCTTTTTAAAGATTATCTCACTATATTATTTATTGGAATCTTGATTTATTATGTCGAAGGTATTTTTGATTAAATCGAAAGCTTTCAATCTTTTTTCATCATCAAAGATGTAATTCGTAGTCATAATTTCTTGAGCGTTCACATTTCTTATCAGATTTTTTAAATCTACAGCTAATTTATCAGGATTTCCGGTGAAAGTACTTGATGTCATGGAGTAAACTGCTTGCTCGATTTCAGGTATGCCAGCGAAGATCGGTTTTTCTGTTGGAGCAGAAAGAGGCATTCTCCTGTTGGTGACAATTCCTGCAAATAGATTTTGTAAACTTGTTGACAGAAATTCAGCTTCCTCGTTGGTATCTGCTGCGATGATGTTCACACACACCATAAAATATGGTTCTTGTAGTTGTTTTGATGGTTTGAAATTCTGTCTATAAATATCTGAAGCAGCTTTGAGCATATTTGGAGCAAAATGTGCTGCAAAAGCATAAGGTAATCCTAATTCCGCAGCTAGGTAAGCACTGTCCGTGCTCGATCCTAAAATCCAAATTGGAATTTCCAATCCCTCTCCTGGGAATGCCCGAACTTTTGAGTCGAAATTATCTTTGCTGAAAAACCTTTCAAGCGCTAATACATCATCTTTGAAATAAAATGCTGTATTGAGATTGTTTCGTCTTAAAGCCATTGCTGTAATTTGATCTGTCCCCGGTGCTCTCCCCAATCCTAGGTCAATTCTGCCAGGATACATAGATTCAAGAGTTCCGAATTGCTCCGCAATAACTAGAGGAGCGTGGTTTGGAAGCATTATCCCTCCAGATCCAACTCGTATGTTTTTAGTTTTTCCGGCGATGTGTCCGATAAGCACTGATGTTGCTGAACTTGCAATATGTTCCATATTATGATGCTCGGCCAACCAGATTCTAGTATAGCCCAATTGATCTATATGTTGTGCTCCATTGGTCGCTCTGACAATTGCATCAGTAGCAGTTTTACCCTTGCAAAGTGTTGCTAGTTCTAGGAGAGAATAATTGACGTTTTTCATGGAGGTAAATATACATTTGAAAATTTCAATAAATAGTAATTCTAATGTTATGAATTATTTCCTTATTGTCATGTTTTGAACAATATATGTTTTCACATGTATTTTAAACGATGTTAATCTATTTAAGAGATGGATTTTGAGGGAGCAGGCTATTAATTTACTTTAATAAAATATGGATTATCGTAAATAAAATTGAAATAAACATGAACATATATTATCGAATTTACAATCTATATTGTCAATTCATTTTAGCAAAGTAGATAAGGCTCTACATTTTCATTTGAATTAATTTAATACTACAGTATAAACGGCTTTTTTCAACTCAAAAACCCATAAAAATGCGTTTAAATCATTTAAACCGACATTGATAAAAATCATGGAAATTACGTTGTTATTTTGCTAAATTAATTATTTCAATATTTTTAATTTTATTTACCTGATAATCAGCATTTTAAAAATGTGTAAAATTTACAATATGCTAAATTTACTTTTTTTATTGCTAAAAATATATATAGCTTTGTTCGCAAAATAAATCCTATATATGACAAATTTAATCAGTAATCAATTGGAGTCACTTGGGGTTCGTCCAAAAGGTCCAATTTATTTTCAACTTCCAGTACCAGAACTGGTTGAACAAGCGATTAAAAATCAAGAAGCAGCTCTTACAGAAACGGGTGCTTTAAGTTTCAAAACCGGGATATTCACCGGGCGATCTCCAGAGTCTAGATTTATCGTGAAAGATGCTGAGACCTCAGAAAATGTAAATTGGGGTAAGGTTAACAAACCTATGAGCATTGAACTATTTGATCTATTGCTGGAGCGAGTGTGCCTATATCTATCCACAAAGCCGATTTATGTTAGGTCAGTTCAGGCGTGTAACCATAAAAACTATGCGCAAAATGTATTGACTGTGACTCAAAGCCCATGTCAGGATATCTTTGTTAATAATATGTTCATCAACGTTGATGTTAATAAACAAAAAAATATTGACTGGACAGTTCTAGCAGCATCCAACTTGAAAGTTGATGATTACGCTGAATTGGGTCTTCCAACTTCGCACTGTGTGGTTTTAGATTTAAGTAGACATATCGTCATTATAATCGGTACTGCGTATACAGGAGAAATCAAAAAAAGTATTTTTTCCGCATTGAATTATTATTTACCGTTGAAGCATGATGTATTAACTATGCATTGCTCAGCGAATGTGGGAAAACAAAATGACACAGCATTATTTTTTGGTCTTTCAGGAACGGGTAAAACCACGTTATCAGCAGATGAAGGAAGGCTTCTGATTGGTGATGATGAGCATGGATGGACTGACAATGAAGTGTTCAATTTTGAAGGAGGCTGTTATGCCAAAGCAATTGGTTTAACTCAACAGCACGAACCGCAAATCTTCAATGCTATCCGATTTGGATCTCTTTTAGAAAATGTAAATTTTAAATCGGGAACTCGTGAAGCTGATTACGAGGATAGCAGCATCACGGAGAATATGAGAGCTTCATATCCAATTGAATTTTTGGAAAATGTAAACCCAAGAGGTTTTGGGGCATCACCTAATCATATCTTTTTCTTAAGTGCTGATGCATTTGGAGTTCTTCCTCCGATTTCAAAATTGACTGCTGAGCAGGCTATGTATTATTTTATCAATGGATATACTGCAAAAGTTGCTGGTACAGAAATGGGAGTTAAGACTCCGACGGCAACATTTTCAGCTTGTTTTGGCGCGGCATTTATGCCACTTCACCCAATGCACTATGCAGAGATGTTGAAGAAAAAGCTTCAAGAAAACCCTAATATCCAAGTTTGGTTAGTTAATACCGGCTGGGTAGCAGGACCTTATGGTGTCGGAAGAAGAATACAACTAAAATACACTCGTCAATTGATTCGTTCCGCTATGGAAGGACACATCGGCGAAGCTGGATATGAGAAACATCCGATATTTGACCTTCAAATGCCTAGGGAATGTCCTGAGATACCTGCTAATCTTTTGAATCCAAAACGTGTTTGGGATAATCCTGAAGCATATGAAGAATTAGCAGAAAAATTAAAAGGAATGTTTGACGAGAACTACGCTCAATTTATTCCTAAAGAAGAAGTGGTTGAGAAAGTTTTGAGCTAAAACTATGAGCATACAAACACTAGAACAATTTATCTCAGAACAACAAACCCAATTTCCACAGGCTAAAGGCGAATTCACAAGATTATTGCAAGCAATATCCTTGGCCGCGAAAATCGTTCACCGGGAAGTTAATAAGGCGGGTTTAGCTGATATATTAGGTAAACTTGGCAATACAAATGTTCAAGGAGAGGAGCAACAAAAATTAGACGTATTTGCCGATCATTATTTTATGGATGCATTGGAGAGAGTAGGCGAGTGTTGTTATTTGGCATCTGAAGAACATGAAGATGGGATTGATCTAACCAAAAGAAATAAATATGCAGTAGGGAAATACATGGTATATTTTGATCCTTTGGACGGTTCGTCTAATATAGATGCAAATGTTTCTGTGGGAACAATCTTTTCTATATACAAAAGAATAAGTACGGGAGAAGAATTGCAGAGTGTAGATTTTAGCCAAACTGGACGGGAACAGGTAGCTGCTGGCTATGTTATTTATGGATCTTCAACGATGCTAGTCTATAGTACTGGAAAAGGTGTTAATGGATTCACTTTAGATCCGTCTATTGGCGAATTCTGTTTATCGCATCCTAGATTAAAGATTCCTGAGAACGGCAAAACATATTCTGTAAATGAAAGTAATTACAATCAATTTTCAATAGCAGTTAAGCAATATCTGCAATATTGTAAAGAGATTGATAAAGATAGCAATAGGCCATATTCATCACGATATATAGGCTCATTGGTAGCTGACTTTCATAGAAATATGATTCAAGGAGGGATTTTTCTTTATCCTGATACTTATCAATATCCAAATGGAAAATTGAGATTGATGTACGAATGCAATCCACTAGCTTTTATTGCAGAGCAGGCTGGAGGGATAGCAACAACAGGAGAAAATCCTATTTTGGATATTATCCCAACTAAATTGCATCAAAGAACACCATTAATAATTGGAAGTAAGAACATGGTGGAAATTGTCGAGAAATTTATTGTTGAATTTTCCAATGAAGAGCCTTCATTTGCCTGATTTTAATTAACAAGTTGAAGCAATAAAATATTAAGTTTGCTTAAACATTTAATTATGAAATTCAGTATTATTTTGGTTTTAACTGCAATGAGTCAGTTAGTCCATGCTCAAGAAGCTCTTCCATTGTTCTTAAAAGGTCATTGGAGAATAGAAGGTTCAAAAAATTTTGAACAATGGGACGTGGTCTCCAATTCAAGCATGAAAGGTTTTGGTTATAGCCTTTCAGATAATATTCCAGTTATCAGTGAATATCTGGATATTAAAATTGAAAATGGAAGGCCTATATTGATTGCTACAGTTTTAGGACAAAATAATGGTGAGGCAATAGTATTTCAAGGAAGCATGACTAAGGATAATTCACAAATTCAATTTGAGAATTTTGATCATGATTTTCCACAACAAATTACATATACATACTCAAAGGATTCTTTGGAGAGATTAAATGTTAGGATTTATGGAAAGGGTAAAGAATCTTTTTTGAAAATGAGTCGCTTAAATTCTCCTGAAAAAAAGGGAATAGAATTCGACAAAGAATTGGCAGAAAAGCTAGGTGCAGATGATTATGGAATGAAGTCTTATTATTTTGTAGTGTTAAAGACAGGACCAGAAAAGAATAAAAATAAAGAATTCGTTAATGAAGCATTCAGCGGACATATGTCAAATATCAATAGGCTAGTAAAGGAAGAGAAATTAATCGTTGCTGGACCATTTGGAAAAAATAATGATCAATTTCGAGATTTATTTATCCTCAACAATGTTAAAACAGAAGAGGAAGCTAAAGAGATCCTTGAAACTGATCCAGCAATCAAATCAGGTCTATTGTCCTATACCATCTATCCATGGTATGGATCTGCGGCATTGCCCATGTACTTGCCGTATTCAGAAAAAGTAACCAAATCAAAGTTTTAATATTCTATTAAGTAGTAAAAGCCACCTGGGAAGGTGGCTTTTTTTATCTAATTGTAGAAATACTTATTCTTCTTGTATATGAATTGAATGCTATTTTACACCCATTTCATTGATAATGAATTGTGCATTGTCAATTTTATCAGCAATCCATAATACATATCTAATGTCAACTCCGATTGACCTACTATAACTTTCGTTCCAAGCAAAGTCATTTATGGTAGCATCGTAAGCTCTATCAAAGTTAACTCCAATCAATTCACCATAGGCATTCATTATCGGTGATCCTGAATTACCTCCAGTGGTATCCATGTTATAAAGGATATTTACAGGAACATCATTAAGGTCTTTTTTGAAATAATTTCCAAAATTTTTGTCCAACCAATTTGTTTTGATGGACTCTGGGTATGAAAATTCAGGCAATCCAGAATTTCCTTTTTCAATAAGTCCTTTTACTGTTGTAAATGGTTCCATATAAGTAGCATCCGCTGGACTATATCCTTTGATATTTCCATAGGTCAATCTCAAAGTTGAGTTTGCATCTGGGATAAAGCTCTTCGACTGGAATTTTTCTTTTACGGCGATGTAATCTGCCATTAGCTTACTCAAATTTCCTTCTCTACTTTTTTGTTCTTGCGCAAAAGGAGTCATCTCTTTTTCTAATTCTTTTTGGAATGCCATCAATTCATCTGTATAATTCAAAAAGGTATTGGCATCTTTTAAGACTGTATTTTCAAATGCTTTTTGATCCGAAAGTTTAGAATTAGAAATTGCATTGGAGATATAATTTGCAGCTTCTTGTTCATTTTTAAACTTATGTGCAGCTACGAAAGGTAAGCTATTTCCATCTTTCAATTGATATGCTTGAGAAAACATCGTGCTCGCTATATTTTTATCAACTGCAAGATTGTAGCTTTCATAAAGTCCAGCTAATTGTTTTTTGAAACTTTCAATATTTGCATTGAAAAGATCGGTTTTCCTTTTCGTTGACATTTCTTGATTCAGAGCTTCTTTGAAAGAATTCGTTAGACTTGCCAATTGCAATGCTCTTATACCGCTGTAAATATTATTATACCACAATTCTTTCTCAGCATTTTCAAAAACTCGGTTATAATGATTGTCAATATCTTGCATCAAAGTACCGTATTGAGCTTTCAATTCTGCATCTGCTTGGATAAACTTCGAGAGTTCCTCATCTTCTTTGATTTTGGTATTTACTAGGTCAATGTTTCTGAGACCTTTCAGTTTACCGCGATAATTCTTCATCACATTTGCATTTCTTTTGATACGGGTTGCAAGTGCTAACTCAGTTGCTTTATCTTCTTTTCCGGCTTCAAGCATCTGTTGATTTTGGAAATCATATAGTTCTGAAGTATAAGGCAATAAATATTTTTCCTGGTATTCAATATATTGAGCTGGTCTATGACGGAATGTTCTTCCAGGATAACCTAATATAAATACGAAATCATTTTCATTCACTCCTTTAGGATTCACTTTCAGATGTTTCTTTGGTTTATAAGGAACATTTTCTTTTGAATATTTTGCTGAAGAACCATCCGGAGCCACATAGGCGCGAAGGAAAGAAAAGTCACCCGTGTGTCTAGGCCAAACCCAGTTATCGGTTTCACCGCCAAATTCACCAATATTCTGTCTAGGGATATAGACTAATCGTACATCTTCTATGGTTTTATATCTAAACAAAACATAACTCTTTCCAATAAACATTTCAGATACTTCGGCTTTTATAGTTGGATCCTGTGCTTCCGCTTCTTTGGCCAATTCTTTTCTTTTGTTGTTTATTGCATCTATTCTTTGAGCTGGATCGGTAATATTATTTGTGCCTTCAAGAACTTTCTGTGATACGTCTTCGTAAGAGTCTGTAATCCGAATGTTAAGTCCTTTGGCTTCGATTTCCTGTTCGTGTGAATTTGCGACAAATCCATTTTCTAAATAATTGTGTTCAGGTGTTGAAGCTAACTGAACTGCACTAAATGCACAGTGATGGTTCGTAATGATCAATCCATTAGGTGATACGAATGAACCAGAACAACCACTCACTTGTACCAGTGCATCTACAAGACCGATTTGACCGGGGTTGTAAATTTCTTTTTCACTGATTTTTAATCCTGCTTTCTTTAGACCCGCTTTACTCAGTTCACTGAGGGGGAACATTCCTTCATCCGGAATAGGTACGGTGTTTGGAATTATTAGGGTACCTGTGGTCAAAAAAGCAGCAATTAATCCTGCTTTGATATAATTTAGCATAACTATAGATTTTGTTTCATCCCAAAAATAGTAAATGTTGTCCGTCAAAACATAAATATCTATGAACATCTCTGATGATATATTTAACTATTCGATAAATGGTTCATATATTTGCAGAAATTAATGAGGTAAAAGCTATTTTTCAATCAATAATCCTATGAGGGCCAATTAATTTTAGAATTCTGTTATTTTGAAATTAATCCTGGAAGCAATAAAAAATGAGACACAAATTCCTTAAGAAACTAGAAGCAATAAATAGATGGAGAATGCAGAAGATTTCTAACAGAAACTTCTTGATTGTTCTAGCGTTTGTGGTTGGTATTGTTGGAGGTTTGGCTGCAGCTTTATTAAAAGGTCTCACTCATTTTATTGCTGCTAAATTACAAGATGATTTAGAATGGCATTTTAAATATTCTTTGTACCTTATTTTCCCATTGATAGGGATCTTCTTAAGTGTGCTTTATGTGCGTAAGTTTATAAAAGGTAAGAAACTAGAGCATGGAATTACTCCAATTATCTATTCCATTTCCAGAAGGTCGAGTAGGATTGATATTCACAACATTTATTCTCAGATTGTAACCAGTGCGATTACCGTAGGGTTTGGAGGGTCTTCAGGACTTGAGGCACCGATTGCCTATTCTGGTTCAGCGATTGGATCGAACATTGGTAGATTCTTCGGACTAAGTTATAAGGAAGTTACCATGTTGCTTGCTTGTGGTGCTGCAGCAGGTATTTCCGGAGCATTCAATAGCCCTGTTGCAGGGATGATCTTTGCAATTGAGATCTTATTGCCAGAATTTTCAATTCCAGCATTTATACCTTTGTTGATTTCTTCAGCATTGGCAGCAGTAATTTCCAGGATATTATATAGTGAACCTTTGTTTCATACAGCAGCTACCGATTGGGAGGTGAGTTCGATATTCTTTTATATTCTATTGGCTGTTTTGGTTGGAGTTTATACGGTTTATTTCTCCAAGATAAGTCAGATTGTCAAGAACTGGTTTGGGAAAATCAAAAACCCATATAATAAAGTATGGTTAAGTGGTATTTCGTTAGGCGTGATGATTTTCATCTTTCCGGCACTTTATGGAGAAGGTTATCTTACCATACAGCAGATGCTCGACGGTCATTTCAATTCGATCGTAAAGAATTCCCTGTTTGCTGAATATAGAGATATGGCTTGGGTTGTTGTGTGCTATACGGTGTTGACATTGTTTGCAAAATCTTTTGCAGCTCTATTTACCATCAATGGTGGTGGTAACGGTGGAGTATTCGGTCCAAGTTTGGTCATGGGGGGATTGATAGGGTTCGCTTTTGCATTTGGGATGAATCAAACAGGGTTTGTTCAATTAAATGTTCCCAACTTTGTGATGGCGGGTATGGCAGCGGCACTAGCAGGGATTATGCATGCGCCATTGACCGGTATATTTTTGATTGCTGAAGTTACTGGCGGTTATACCATGATGGTACCTTTAATGTTAGTTGCTTCAATCTCTTATTTAATCAATAGAGGAGTGATGAAGCATTCTATATATACCAAAGTTTTGGCGGAATCTGGAGACTTGCTTTCCTATGAGGATAAAGATAGGACCGTATTGAGTATGATGAAGCTCCGGTATGTCCTAGAAACGAACTTTGTAGTTCTCAGACCGAATGAGACACCTTTAGATCGTCAATCTGATATCATTCACTCCAAAAGAAACATCTTTCCCATTGTTGATGAAAAAGGTAAACTGATTGGAATATTATATAGCGAACGATTGTTTTCGATTCTATTGGGCGAAGAAGAGGGTAGGGACAAGACCTTTTCAGCATTGGCACAAAAGCCAAATGATATAATAATAGAAACTGAAAATATGGAATTGGTAATGAACAAGATGAATAAAGAGGATGTTTGGATATTACCAGTCGTGAATAAAGATGATCAATACTTAGGTTTTATCTCTAAATCCTCTGTATTTAATAAATATAGGGGTTTGCTAATTCGTCAAGGTCAATATTTAGAATAAAATATCTGTTATATATATTTATGAAAAGAGGCAATTGGATTGAAATTCAATTGCCTTTTTTAATGAACAAAATCCTTTAGGACATTACATTCTAGAGTCTTTTTCCTCTAAATAGCGCTATTTGACTATGTTTTTTTGAGAAGGTTTAATTTAAAATTGGCGAGAATTTACAATTAATTGTCTTCAATTAATCATTATCTAAAGTTTGAGAATCAATGTTTTAACGCTTAAATATCCCAAAACAGGCGTATAATTAACTAAAAAATAATATGTTAACAAATGTTAAACGGTACAATAATTGTTAAATGATACGTTAATAAGATGGAAGTGTAATAAAAATATTACGAAGACAAAAAATACAAATCGGAAAATTACTGTGAAGAAAACAAAGTTATCAATTTTAAAAGCTACATTTTTATTGATTAGTTCAGTTAGCATCATGGCTAGCTGTTCTGAGAGCAAATCCAAAGAAAAAGAAAATACGACAAAAGCAATGGCTTTACCAGTTTACACGGTTGAGAGATCGGATGCTGTAACGGTAAAGGACTACCTTGGTACCATAGAGGGTAAGGTTAACGTTGAAGTTCGTCCACAAGTGGAAGGACTCCTGCAGGAAATCTATGTGGATGAAGGTGCTTATGTTCAAAAAGGTCAAAAACTATTTAAAATAGACCCGTCTTTCTATCAAGAAGATTTGAATAATATGTACGCTGCAGAGAAGGTAGCACAAGCCAAATTGAAAAATGCAAAACTTGAAGTAGACCGTTTAAGACCATTGGTTGAAAATGATGTCATCTCAGATGTTAGATTAGCATCTGCAGAATCAGATTACCAAGTTGCTAAAGCAGGCTTAGATCAAGCTGCCGCAGAAGTAAGATCTGCACAATTAAGTAGAAATTTTACAACGATTACAGCTCCAGTAAGTGGTTACATAGGACGTATCCCAAAACGTATCGGTAACTTAATTACAAAAGGAGACAAAGAACCTCTTACCAATCTTTCAGATATTCAAGAAGTATATATTTACTTTGCGATGAATGAGTCTGATTTCCTGTATTTCTCAAAAGCACAGGCGAAGATGGACAGTATCGAGGGACGTAAATATGATAAATTGAAGAGATTAACATTCCCTGAAGTTACCTTAATGATGGCTGATGGGGAAGAGTATTCTTCGAAAGGTATTGTGGATGCAGTGAACGGTCAAGTTGATAGAACAACTGGTTCGATTTCATTGAGGGCAACATTCCCTAATCCCAATAATATCTTACGTTCAGGAAGTACGGGTACTTTGAAGATTGCTGAAGTGAAGAAAGATGTTTTGCAAATTCCTCAGATTGCGACGAATGAATTGCAAGACAAGACTTTCATCTACGTTGTTGATAAAAACAATCAAGCACAACGCCGAAACATCAAGTTAAATGGCAAGACCAAGGATAAGTATATTGTATCTGAGGGAGTTCAAGAAGGCGATCGTGTAATTCTAAGTGGATTTGAAGAATTGACTGAAGGGTCAGAAATCATGCCTATTCCACAGCAAAAATAATTGTTTAATTAAATTTTAAAAGCTGATTCTAACTTTTCCTTACTTATAGAGTAGGGAAGAGCTTAGAATAGCTAAATCCTAACTTTTCTATATGCTTAAAACATTCGTAAGTCGTCCCGTTTTAGCTACCGTTGTTTCTATTATATTGGTGATTCTGGGTTTGGTAGGAATGAAACTACTTCCAGTAACCAGGTTCCCGGAAATTGCACCACCCAGTGTTGTGGTATCCTTAAGTTACCCTGGTGCGACCGCAGAAACTGTAGCCTCCTCTGTATTGTTGCCTATTGAAGAGGCAATCAATGGGGTGGAGAACATGACGTATATTAGGTCTACAGCATCCAATTCAGGATCTGGTAGTGTAACTGTATATTTTAAAACAGGAACAAATCCAGATGTAGCATCTGTAAATGTTCAGACGAGGATATCTAAAGCAATATCAGCTATTCCAGCAGAGGTAAACGAAGCTGGTATTACCACTATGCCTAGGCAGAGTGGTGTTATCATGACCATCAATATCTTTTCAAATCAGAAAGATTCGGTTTATGATGAAACATTCCTACAAGCCTTTGCCCAAATTAACTTAATGCGTCCTTTATTACGTGTTGATGGTGTGGCTCAGGTTTCTAGGTTGGGTGCTCGTGATTATGCGATGCGGGTATGGTTAAATCCAGAAAAACTGGCTTTATATAATTTGGTGCCTAAGGATATATCTGATGCCATCAAGGATCAAAACTTTGAGATTGCTCCGGGTAAATTTGGTGAGACTTCTGACGAAGCTTTCGAAACGGTGATTAAACACAAGGGTAGGTTCAGCCAACCAGAGGAATTCCAAAATATTGTAATCAAGACCAATAAAGATGGTTCGGTACTCTACTTGAAGGATGTCGCCCGGGTTGAGTTTGGTGCGACAAACTTGAACTCGGATAACAAAGTCGATGGAAAACCAGGACTTACCTTAAACTTGACCCAAACCAGTGGATCCAACGCCCATGATATTGACGTTGCTGTTCGAAAGGTTTTGGAAGAACAAAAGAGATATTTCCCTAAGGGGATTGATTATGATATTACCTATTCAGTACGGGATCAGATTGATCAATCTATTGACCAGGTAAAACATACCTTATTCGAAGCATTTATTTTAGTATTTATCATTGTATTTATTTTCCTTCAGGATTTTAGATCCACATTGATTCCTGCTATTGCCATTCCGGTGTCCTTGATAGGTACATTTTTTTTCCTTTCGTTGTTTGGGTTCTCGTTGAATGTCTTGACGATGTTTGCCCTGGTGCTCGCTATTGGTATTGTGGTCGATGATGCGATTGTCGTCGTCGAGGCCATACACCATAAAATGCATGCAACCGGTCAAAAACCTAGACAAGCTACCTTATCAACGATGTCAGAAATTACTGGAGCTATTCTTTCCATTACGATGGTTATGGCTGCGGTATTCTTACCGGTAGGATTTATGGAAGGACCAGCGGGTATTTTCTATCGACAGTTTGCTTATACCTTGGCTACAGCAATTTTGATTTCAGCGTTAAATGCCTTGACTTTAAGTCCTGCATTATGTGCCTTGCTATTAAAACCACCTCATGATGAGAAAGAGGTTGGTAAAAAGAAAAATAAGTTCAATACCTATAAGGATAGATTTTTTACGGCTTTCAATACTTCGTTTGATAGGTTTACAGATAAATATATTATCGGAGTTAAGAAATTAATCAAGAACCAAAAAGTTGCATGGGCAGGATTGGCTGTTATTACGGCAATTGGAGCATTCTTAATGATGAAATCTCCAAAGTCCTTTATTCCAACGGAAGATGATGGATTTGTGACTTACAATATTGCGATGCCTGCTGGTGCTTCATTGGCTAGGACAACTGAAGTACTGAAGAAAGCGGATAGTATCTTAAGAAGGCATAAAGACATCGAGGGAATGACTTCGGTATCGGGATATAATGCTTTGGATCAAAGTTCAAGTCCGGCTTTTGCTGCAGGATATATTACGATGGTTCCACATGCTGACCGTAAGGAAATCAAAAATATCCAGGATTTTATGGATACGGTTAGAAATGATCTTTCCCAATTGCATGAAGCTACATTTACCGTTTTTCCAAGGCCAACTGTTCAAGGTTTCGGTGATTTTGCCGGGATAGAGATGGTACTACAGGATCGATTAGGTGGTGATATTCGTGATTTCAATGTGTTGGCAGATACTTTTATCAACCAATTGAATGAACTTCCAGAAATTGGAAATGCTTATACGAGTTTTAAATCGACTTTTCCACAATATGAAGTCAATATTGATGTCGTAAAAGCTAAGTCGTTGGGTGTGAGTATCAATAGCTTGATGTCAACCATACGTTTATACTTTGCAAGGGTACAGGCATCCGATTTCAGTAGGTTTGGTAGACAATATCGTGTTTATGTGCAATCAGATTTTGATTTCCGTACAGACCCAGAATCATTCAGTTCAATTTTTGTAAGGAATGATGCTGGTAAAATGGTTCCAATTAACACAATCGTCACCTTGAATAAGATTGTAGGACCAGAAACTATTACAAGGTACAATTTGTACAATGCCATTGTTGTAAATGCAGAACCAGCAAAAGGATACAGTACCGGAGATGCCATGGCTGCCATTGAACAATTTGCTGAAGAAAAGCTGCCGGGGAATATCGGTTATGAATGGACAGGTATGAGTTTGGAAGAGAGCCAATCCGGTTCTCAGACCGTATTGATCTTCGCATTGAGTATCTTATTTGTTTACTTTTTGCTTGCCGCACAGTATGAAAGTTATATCCTTCCATGGGCGGTATTATTATCCATTCCGGTGGGATTGATTGGAGTATATGCGACCATTGGTTTGGTTGGACTTCAAAACAATATTTACGTGCAGGTCGGATTGATCATGCTTATTGGTCTCTTGGCAAAGAATGCAATTTTGATTGTAGAGTTTGCCGTGCAGGAGCGTGATAAAGGACTGAGTATAGTGGATGCTGCCATCAATGGAGCGAAGTTAAGGTTACGTCCGATTTTGATGACCAGTTTAGCCTTTGTAGCCGGATTGATTCCGTTGATGTGGACAGTAGGTCCTTCAGCAATCGGTAACCATTCAATCAGTTTTAGCGCTGCTGGTGGTATGTTGTTCGGAGTAACTTTTGGTATTTTCATAATACCAGTGCTTTTCGTTGTATTTAAAACCTTAGACGAAAAAGTGCGCAATAAAATTAGAACTGAAGAAGAAGAAGAATAAAATTCATGAATAAGAAATCAATATTAAGGGTTTTAATCGGTTGTTTATGTGCGGCATTCTTTATGGTGCAGGGCTGTAAAGTTGGACAGAAATACCAACAACCTGATTTGAACATGCCTGAGAAATTTAGAGGCGATACCTTGGCTTACTTTGGAGATACTTCAAGTATAAGTCAAATATCTTGGAAAGAATTCTTCCATGATCCTACATTAAAGGATTTAATAGACTCAGCGCTTGCGAATAATTATGATATGCAAACCGCTTTAAAGAACATAGAAATTGCAAATAAATGGGTTAGGCAAAATAAATGGAACTATTTTCCAGAAGTTGATGCAACAATTGCCAGTGCCAATAAGCAATATCGTTCAAAAGAGTTTGGTTCTGGACCATCCACAAGATGGTACGACAGAAAAGGTACAAAAGCGCCAGAAAACATGTTTACCTATCTCTCTCAGTTTGGAACTGAAATTGGATTCAGCTGGGAAATCGATATCTGGGGTAAGATTGGAAATGCAAGAGAGCAATTAACAGCTGAATATTTGAATACCCAAGAAGCAAAGAATGCAATTCAAACTAATCTGATTGCTAGTGTTGCCAAAGGTTATTTTAATCTATTAATGCTGGATGCAAAAATCGAAGTTGCAAAACGAAACGTCCTTTTGAATGACAGTACATTGCAAATGATCAAACTGCAGTATGAGGCTGGAGAAATCACGGCATTGGCAATCCAACAGACAGAGTCTCAAAGATTGATTGCTGCTTCCCTAGTTCCTGAACTGGAAAAGGAAATTGTGCTGCAGGAGAATGCTTTAAGGATTTTGATCGGAGAAATGCCTGACTCGGTTAGCAGAGGTACAAGTTTTGAGCACCTTTTTGCAGAAAACAAAGATATTTCATTGGGCTCTCCATTAGAAATAATTAGAAATAGACCTGATGTAAGAGGAGCAGAGTGGGGATTAGTAGCTGCTAATGCAAATGCAAATATTAAGCAAGCTATGAGATACCCTTCATTATCGTTAGAAGGTGTTTTCGGAGTCAATTCTATGCTTCCAAAAAATTGGTTCTCCATTCCAGGATCTTTATTGGGTGGAATTGGTGGTAGTTTGACAGCTCCAATCTTTAAAAACAAAACATTGAAAACAGAGTGGGAGGTTGCTAAACTAGAAAGAGATAAAGCAGAAATCGAATTTCAAAAGACTGTTCTTGAAGCCGTAAGTGAAGTTTCCGATGCGGTTGTAACGGTTGAAAAATTGAGAGAGCAGTTAGAATTTGCAAGATTGAGAGTCGAAAACTCTGAAAAAGCGGTAAGAAATGCCAGTCTATTGTTTAAAGGTGGGTATGCTACTTATTTGGAAGTTATCACTGCCCAAGGGAATGCCCTTGACTCTGACCTTGCATTAGTAGAATTAAGACAAGAACACCTTGAATCCTATGTGGATTTATATAGATCCCTAGGTGGAGGATGGAGATAAAAGATTAACACAACAAACAGACTTCACAGTATCATTATGATACATTTCCATCGTTCTTAACTTTATCCGAAAAAGTAAAGAACAAAAATGAATGGGTCGGTCTTCGAAAGAATTCCGACTCATTTGCTTTTAGATTATTAGATGTGAGATGTGAGATATGAGATGTGAGATGGAAAGTTCTTATGTCTAATGTCTTTTGTCTTATGTCTTAAGACTTAAGTCTAAAGTTTAGTGTCTATTCCTTATCTTTACCGAACCAAACCAGTAATCATTTACTGCGAAAAACATTATTAACAATTAACCTGAATACCATTTATAAATGGAGAAATATTTTATTTTTTTAGTCTTAGCGTTGATAACGGAAATTATCGGGACTGTTTCAGGTTTCGGGTCATCTATTCTGTTTGTACCGACGGCTTCTTTGTTCTTTGATTTTAAAGCTGTATTAGGAATAACAGCAGTTTTTCATGTGTTCAGCAATATCTCGAAAATTACCTTATTTCGAAAGGGGATCAATAAAAATATCGCTATCAAATTAGGAATACCGGCTGTATTGTTCGTGATCATTGGCGCATTATTAACGAAATATGTGCCTGTAAAGTAGATGGAATTGGGAATGAATATTTTAATAGCTTGTTTAGCGATATTCCTGCTCTTCAGATTTAATAAGCCATTGAAGCAAACGAGCCAAAACCTGTATTTAGGTGGTGCAATTTCTGGATTCTTTGCCGGTCTTGTAGGGACGGGTGGAGCCATTAGGGGAATCACATTGGCGGCTTTTAATTTACCCAAAGATATTTTTATTGCAACCTCTGCATTGATTGATCTTGGTGTAGACCTTAGCAGGGCTGTAATTTATGTTTCTCAAGGCTATTTTCCCAAGGAATATATAAGTTTGATCCCTTTTTTGATCATTGTCAGTATTCTTGGTAGTTATCTGGGCAAAATAATATTAAAATATACCTCAGAGAAAGTCTTTAAATACATTGTGTTGGGAGTAGTTATCCTAACGTCAATATTTCAATTTATCAATTACTTCTCAAGTTCAGCCAGTACTTAATTACCTCAAGTTAGGTCTACTCGTTAAAGGAGAAAAAGACCACGGAATTGAACTGAGGATAATCAATGTGATCCAGATATATCTTTTCCAAAGGTATCTGAACCCATTTTTATTTATTTTAGATTTAACAGTTAGGGTGAAAACATTGATCAACAGCACAGCTAAGGTCATCATGGACATATGTTCCAGACCAAAAAAACGAAGCTGTCTATTTTTAACTCCGGACGCAATATCGGACCAAAACCCAGTAACCAACGGACTATTCAAATATAAAAGCCATCCTAATACAAATTGGATATTATAGATAAAAGTAAAAACTATCACAAGTTGGTAGTGTTTGATCTGGAAGATTGTATTGTTGCGTTGGTTAATGTAGAGCCAAATCAATTGAGAAACGAGCGCAAATAATACAGCCCAACGATAATAGGAATGGAAAATCAAAAAATAATGGTACACAGTTTTCGCTTAAGTAAAATGATGCTAAAATTACATACGAATATGTAAATTAGTAGCGTTTTACCATTGGAAAATTTGATTACATGAAGAAATTGACTTTAATATTAGGAATCGCTTTAACAGTATTATTTACAACTACTAATTCGGAGACTTTTGCGCAGACAAAAAAGCCCAATCCAGAATTAGATAGCCTTGCAAAACCCTATCATCCTGAAGCTGACGCGCAAAAAGATATCGATAGTTTAGTGGTATTGGCACAAAAAGAAAACAAAAACATTATCGTGCAAGCTGGTGGTAATTGGTGTATTTGGTGCTTAAGATTCAATAACTATATCCACGAAAACAAAAAAATTGCAGGTCTATTGAATGATAACTTCGTTTATTATCACCTTAACTTTTCCCCTGAAAACAAAAACGAAGCTGTATTCAATAAGTATGCCCCTGGTAAAGGACAAGAATACGGATATCCATTCTTTATAGTATTAGATAAAAATGGCAAAGTCCTAACTACACGTGAAAGCGGAAATCTAGAAGCAGGCAAAGGATATGACGAAACAAAAGTCTTCGCATTTTTTAATGAATGGTTGCCAAAAAAATAAAATGTTTTAAATGAGAAAAGCAGTGTAGATTCACTGCTTTTTATATTTTTTGAGGTTTTAAATTAAAGGCTTTAGATTATTGCTTTGATAATAATCAATCTTGTGCTGAAACATTTCAGCCATTCTAGATCCTTGCCATTTTGCGCGGTCTGCTTTTTCACCTTGAAAATAATGATCAACAGTTTCAGAAAATAATCCTATCCAATGGTCGAAATGTTCCTTGCTGACCGGTAATTTTGCATGCGGTGGAAAAGGACTTCCGTAATAGGTGTGTTGCTCCAAAAGAACAGTTTGCCAAAATCTATACATTTTCTCTAAATGCTCTGGCCATCTGTCTTGAATTACCCCATTGAAAATCGGACCTAATAATTCATCTTCACGAATGCGGTCATAAAAATTATTTACAATCAATTTTATGTCCTCTATATTCTCTATATCCCTTTTATTGCTCTCCATATCATTAATTGTTAATTTTTCTTTTACCTAACCAAAATACTATCACCTGAAATAAGTCCTATTGCTAAATCATGGACTGTACTATTTTCAAGCATTGTCTTTAAATCAGTTCTGATCTGCACAAAGCTATGGTGCATAGGACAAGGTTTGGATGCATTGCATTCTTTTAAACCTAATGCACAACCTGTAAAAATCTTATCTCCATCAACAGCTTTAACGATATCTGCCAAGGTGGTATTTTGGATTTGCAAATAGTCCATTTCGAAACCGCCAAATGGTCCTTTGATGGAATGAAGGATTTTATGTTTCGTCAATAATCCTAGCACCTTGGCTGTAAAGGCTTCTGGTGTGCCTGTGTGTTCTGCAACAGCACCGATCTTCACTCTATTGCCATCCATAGACTGCGTAGCAATATAGATGATAGCTTTTATCCCGTGTTCACAAGCTTTAGAAAACATATTCTGATTTATTTAATGTAAAGATACGGACAATTTTTAATTTAAGACAATGTTGTCTTAAATTGGTTAATGATTAGTTGATTCTAGGATATGGCATATAATCATCTTCATAATGATTCCAAATGATGTTTGCTATTTTTCGGGTCAGATTTTCGGCTTCATTTTCTTTCGTCCAGCTTCTATCTTTATTGTTCTTAGTAAGGATGGTAAACACAAAATCTCCGTGGGGAGCATTAACCAATACTATTTCTCCACGTGCATCATCCAATGATCCTGTCTTACTAATCGTATTGATTATCGCTGGAAATTGTGATAGTGACCGTTCATTATAGAATTGGTTCTTTAAAAATCTATACATTTTATCGGAATGCTCAGGCGATACGACTTTTCCTTCTCGGATCAATTCGAAAAGTTTAGACATTTCTCTTGGCGTCGTTTGTCCCCAACCATATTTTTTCCATATTTCTTCTCTACCTGGAGTTCGAGAGTTGACTTTCGTGTTTTTTAACCCCAATTCATCCAATATGGGATTGATAGTCTGACCGCCGCCTGCAAGCTCCTGACACCAAATGGAAGTGACATTGTCACTATAACTCAACATCAGACCGATTAATGTTGCTAAATCAGTTTCGGTGCTATCCTTGAAAAATTGCATTAAACCAGATCCGCCGTATGCTCTAGAATCCCGGTATAGAAATTTTTGATCCAATCTTAGTTCGCCATTTTTTATCTTTTGGAATACACCTACCAACAATGGAACTTTTACTATACTGGCGGTAGGAAATATACTATCGGCATGGATTGCAACCTCTTTGTTTTTCTTGAGATGTTTTACATATACCCCGATGTCTCCCTGAAAACCTTCAATTGCTTGATTTATTTTTCGTTCTAGACTTTTATCTGTTTTCTGGGCATTTACGTTTGAGATAATTAATAAAAATATAATGCTAAGGCTAAGTAGTTTTTTCATAGATAAAATTTATTTTTATTGTAAATCGAATTTAAGAAATAAAGGATGGAAAATTCTGATCATAAGGATTTATTTATGGTTGTGATCGGTGGAAAACCTGAAGGAAGGTTTACCGAGCAGCACGATGTGTTTTTTGGAATAGGAGATGGGCTCAAGGATTTAGTACCAAGCATGTATGAGTTTTGGCCAGCATTAGAGGGTCGAATGCATATAGATTCTTGGAGAAAGATAAGCCAAATAGGAGATTATAAAATTCAGATTATTCCACTAAGCAATCAAAGACAGCGTATAGAGAAAAGATTGTACTTTGTTAATTTGGGCGGTTACAAACCAAATGATATGGAAGAATACCATTATAAACAAGTGGTTGTAGCAGGAAGTCTTGCAGAAGCAACAAAGTTAGCTAAGGAATCTGTTTTTTGGAAGCATCATGAATCTTCGCATATTGATGATAAATATGGAATTGACGTAGATGATATCTATGAAGTTTCAGATCTTTTGAGTCCAAAATTCAAAGAAAATTATCAGATTGACATCATTGAAAACCCAGGAATAAAAGAAGATTCGTTAGAAGTGGGGTATTTAAAAATAACTAAGTTATTGTCAGAAAAGTAAAAAGCAGGATTAATATCCTGCTGTAAATCTTTTTTGTACAAATTTGTTATTTTCAATTTCATCAACCACGGCAACAGCTAAGTCTTCGACTGATATTCTAGAACGACCTTCATGATCGAAAACGGGATGGTCTGTTCCTGTTCTATATTTACCTGTTCTTGTACCAGAGGTTGAAGGGTTCATTTCAATTGAAGGGCTAAAAAATGTCCAATCTAATTCATCTTCTCTTTGAATTACTTCATAAAAATCAGCTGCGGCCAATGCTCCAGGTTTAAATTCTTTAGGAAAGTCAGCACCATCAACGATACGTTGGTCATCTTTATCCAATAGGCTGCCAGCTCCACCGACAACGAGAAACCTCCTGATATCAGCCTCTTTCACCGCTTCTAAAATATGTCTTGAACCTTCTGTGAAATCATCGTATAGGTTAGGATTTGTCCAGCCAGCATTATATGCAGAGATAACAGCATCAGAACCTTTGATAGCACTAGCTACTCTGTTTGGTTCATTGATGTCCATTTGTACAGCAATGACATTGGGTTTATCCTTAATAGAATCTACATCTCTTGCAATAGCAGTTACTTCAATGTTTCGGTTTAAAAGTTCGTTTAATATGTGTGAGCCTACAAATCCTGTTGCTCCAACCAATGCTACCTTCATGAATTAAAGTTTAAATGAAAAAAAACAGTTTAGAAATATCGACATTACATCTAATTTCTAATCTGTTTAAAATACAATTTTATATTAAAATTGTTTAACTAGAATTTTTTACTGCTTCAGTGATTCACCTTTATTTTGCTTGAATTTAGCGTATGAATCCATGATATAAGCTGTCAAATCTTCTTTTGAAGCTTGTTTGATAAACTCATAACTTGGCCGATATCCATCCTTAAAAAGTAACAATTCTTGTTTTTCCATCGGTATCAATGAAAGTATCAAATCAT
This sequence comes from Sphingobacterium sp. 1.A.5, assembly GCF_002734235.1. NCBI lineage: Bacteria > Pseudomonadati > Bacteroidota > Sphingobacteriia > Sphingobacteriales > Sphingobacteriaceae > Sphingobacterium > Sphingobacterium sp. 1.A.5. The sequence continues at coordinate 131,628 of NZ_PEBA01000056.1, read as the reverse complement.
CCGTAAATACGCGGTTTACATTTCGCTGTTCTCTTTCCAATTTCAAGATTTCAATTGACGATCGAGCTTGTTTAGCCTCTTTTCCGAATAAACGAGAAGGGGAGATTCTCAATCCACCTTTAGTAGAGCTGGTTTCTACTGCTTTACTATTGTTGATTGCTCTTTCTATTTCTCTCGTCAATCGACTATCTGTAATTCTCGAAACCACCACTTCATCGATGGTAATTGTACTTTTGTCGTTTACCAAATAAATTCTGTTGACACCTTCTTGATAGATAAAAGCAGTATCACGGTCATACCCTTGGACCATCAGACTTAAGTAATCATTCAGCTGGCCAGGAATGGTGAAATTCCCTTGCATATCTGTTTTTACTTCTTGATTGGTCCTTAGGTTTTTGATTTGAACGTCCGGCAATTTCTTGCTGGTTTCCAAATCATAAACTATTCCCTTAATCTCTTGGCCTAAAGAAATAGTTATGCTGCTGAAAAGCAACATAACCATTAAAAATATATTCTTATTTAAATTCATATTTATTTTGATGTCCATACATTATTATCTGGATTGATGTCCGGATAAACATTGTCTGGATCTATTTTAACGCTTGTAAGCTTCTCGGTAGTATTCAATGCAAACTTCCAGGTTGCATTTCTTTCCCAAACTTCTACAGGCAATTTTTTGCGTACTTTTTTGCCACTTGCTGTTGTTGCTTCAATAACTACAGGCATTGCCATTTTCTGAAGATTGGCAATTGTAATTACTGAACCTTTTGTAGGATCTAGTTCTGTATAACTAACATCGGTAATTGCTTGATCCAAGGACCAGTTGTTCAAAAACCAACCTCTCCAAAACCAATTAAGACTCTCTCCGGTTTCATTTTCAATTGTTCTGAAGAAATCATCTGGAGTAGGGTGTTTGTATGCCCAATAGTCTATATATTTTCTAAAAGCAGCATCGAAACGCTCAGGACCCAATACCTCATCTCTTAATAAGCGAAGCGCAAATCCTGGTTTATAATATGCTAATAGACCAATGTTTCTTTCTTTCATACCTTGTGGCGTAGTCAAGATAGGTTCAAGAGCAGGGTGCATTAAGGCTTTGGCCATGGCATTGCGATCGCCCATTCTTCTGAAGTACTCACCATTATTGAAAGCCTCAGTAGAAAGGTCATTGATAAAGGTATTGAAACCTTCATCCATCCATGCATACAAACGTTCATTGGAACCAACAATCATTGGAAACCAAATATGTCCGAATTCATGGTCTGTTACGCCCCATAAACTACCGGCCTTAGCTCTGCTACCACAAAAAACAATAGCAGGATATTCCATACCGCCAACATTTGATGCAACGTTGATCGCTACAGGATAAGGATAGTCCATCCATTTCTTCGAATAATATTCAATGGATGCTTTAGTATATTCCGTTGATCTTTCCCAAGCATTTCCACCATTGCTTTCTTTTGGATAAGCTGAAAGTGCCAAAGCTTTTTTGCCGCTCACTAAATTGATCTGAGCACCATCAATAATAAATGCCTTGGAGGAAGCCCAAGCTACGTCTCTCGCATTTTCTAGCCTATATTTCCAAGTTAATGTGCTTTTATTTGGCCTTGAATTCTTGTTTGTAACTTCATCTTGTGAACGGATGATAACGGTCTTGTCGCTGGATTTAGCTTTATTATATCGGTCTAGTTGTTCTTTAGTCCAAACCTCCTCAGGATTCAACAATTCACCACCCAGTACTACGATATGATTAGCCGGTGCTGTTACTTCAACATTGAAGTCGCCATACTCCATATAAAATTCACCTGGTCCTGTATAAGGTAGTGCATTCCAACCCATTATATCATCATAAACTGATACTTTAGGATACCATTGAGCGATAGCATAAATATCACCATTTTCAGTAGGTAAGATACCAGTACGGTCAGCACCATATTGAGGCACGATATACGAGAAATCCATGCTTAACTCAACTTTTCCTCCTTTTGCTGCCAATGGAGTAGGAAGGTCGATCCGCATTCTTGTATCATTGATACTATACTTCACATCTTTGCCAGCACCTGTGACATTGGAGATAGTATATCCACCATCAAAATCAGAACCTGCATCACCATATCGACTATTAGTCAATGGCACGACAGCTTGACCAATGGATTCTTGGCTGAACATGTTTTGCTCCAATTGAAGCCAAATAAAGCCCAATTCATCAGGACTATTATTCGTATAGTGGATTTTTACAGTACCTTTTACTTCGTGAGTCTTATCGTCCAGACTTACTTTGATATCATAGCTTGCTGCGTTTTGCCAATATTGATGACCTGGTTTTCCAGATGCTGAACGATAAACATTACCATTGTTCTTGTAAAATATTGGACTAAAAGCCTCTTTATAATCATAGACACTTTCGGATTTTTGGGTTTGGGCGAAGGTGCCTTCAGAAATACCTATCTGTGCTAATAATAGACCTAAGGTAATCTTGAAAATAGATTTATTCATACTTTGTTTATAATTTAGATTTGTATTCTTCTTCATCAAACCCCAATAAAATCCCTTTTGGACTTTCGATCAGTGGTCTTTTAATCATACTATTGTTGTTCAACAATACTTTGTTTGCAGATTCGGCATCTTGCACGCTGGCTTGTTCTTCAGGACTCAATTTTCTCCACGTCGTTCCTTTTTTATTTACAAGTTGATCCCATGAAACTTTCTTCTCCCATTCTTCCAATTTTTGTATAGTGGCAGGTTCTTTTTTGTAATCATGGAATACATATTCCAACTTATGGTCATTTAACCAATCTAGTGCCTTTTTAACTGTGTTACAATTCTTGATCCCGTAAACCTGAAGCATATTAGTATAGTATTTTATAATTATTTTCTCTGCTAAAGATATTAATAAAATATTTAAATGCTGAGTTTGGATAGGGGAAAGGCTGAAAACTTCTTAGTGTATTTTTTACACTATATTTTTTGAACTGAATAAAAAAGTTTATCTTAGTTCCTAATAACAAAATTTAGAAAATACACTATGAGCCTAAAAGATTTCAAAGGAGTTTTAACTGGAGATCAAGTACAGGAGCTATTCGAAATAGCTAAAGAGCATAAATTTGCATTACCTGCGGTAAATATTATCGGAACTGATTCTATCAATGCAGTTATGGAGACTGCGAAGAAAGTAAATTCACCAGTGATCATTCAATTATCAAATGGTGGTGCGCAATTCTATGCTGGTAAATCATTGAACAATGATAATTTACAAGCATGTATTTTAGGGGCGGTTTCAGCTGCTCAGCACGTACATTTATTGGCAGAGCATTACGGCGTTGCAGTAATTTTGCACACTGACCATGCTGCTAAGAAATTATTACCTTGGATTGATGGTTTATTAGATGCAGGTGAGAAATTCTTTGCTCAACATGGCAAACCATTGTTCTCTTCTCATATGTTGGATCTTTCTGAAGAACCATTAGAAGAAAACATCGAAATCTCAAGAAAATATTTAGAGCGCATGAAACCGCTAGGTATGACTATTGAAATTGAATTAGGTGTTACTGGTGGTGAGGAAGATGGTGTTGACAATTCAGATGTAGATAGTTCTAAATTATATACTCAACCTGAAGAAGTAGCTTACGCTTTTGAAGAACTTTCCAAAGTATCAGATAAATTCACTGTTGCAGCAGCATTCGGAAATGTGCATGGTGTGTACAAACCAGGAAATGTAAAGTTACAACCTGTTATTTTGCACAATTCTCAAGAATACATTCGTGAGAAATTCAACCTTACTGCTGAAAAACCAGTGAACTTTGTTTTCCACGGTGGTTCGGGATCTTCACCTGAGGAAATTAAAGAAGCTATTTCTTATGGTGCTATCAAAATGAATATCGATACAGATATGCAATGGGCATTCTGGGATGGCGTAAGAAAATACGAAGCTAAAAACCGTGATTTCTTACAAGCTCAGATCGGTAACCCTGAAGGTGCTGATTCTCCTAACAAAAAATATTATGACCCACGCGTATGGTTGCGCAAAGGTGAAGAAGCATTTGTTGAACGTCTAGAACAAGCGTTCGCTGAATTAAACGCTGTAGATTCTAATAGCAAACTATAAGCTAAAGCTTCTTAAATACTTGAGAGAGCTGTCAAATTTGACAGCTCTCTTTTTTTATCTACTATTTAGAAATTTGATATAATTATTTAAAAACCAAACAATTAAAGTTTAGCTTTAATAAGTTTTTTGTTTTTAATTTTATATATTTAAATATAAAAACCAAAACTATTATTAAAGTTAAAATTATGATTTTTACATGTTTAAAATTCCCAACGAATAATTTATTCCTGTTTAATAATTTCCCTCAATTTTATTTGGCTACTATATTGATTCTTTTATTAGGGTTAACCTCTTGCCGGGAGGATGAAATTTTTGAATATAAAAAAGACGACAACGAAAAATACTACCACAAATATAAAGATGAGGAATTAGGGTATTTCAGAGGAAATATTTCCCCATTGATTGGAGGAGATATGAGAAATTTGATTGCTGTGGTGAAACTTTATGCTGAAAATGAGCTTGCAGAGGATGGGTCAAAACCCTATAAAATAAAATTCGGCATTCAAAATTATGGTCTTTTCATACAAAACAATAAGGTTGAAGATTTTATGATGGCAATCAATTTGGATAAAACCCCTAAGCCTTCTAGAATAAATATTACTTTAAATAAGACCGATGATATAAATAGGACAGATATAAACTCCATATATACCTCTGTACGATACAGTAGTCCTGATGGCAATCAATTTACCACAACATATATACCTAAAAACAAACCTATAAGTATCATCATCAATAAGGTCTATGAAGACCCATTTTATCCAATTCCTGTAATAGAAGGGTCAGTTGAGGGTGAGCTTTCCAATCCTGAAAATAAAGAGGACGTTCTCCATTTGAAATTTGACTTTGGGTCGCGTTATTATGAAGAGTCTGAAAGAAATTAAGTTCCAATTTCCCATGATTCTTAACACTATCCTTTCAGTTTTTACGTATATATATTAAGGACTTTTTGTAAAGAGGTCATAATTTAAAAATGTGAAATCAGTCAAAAGTAAAATTGTCCGTTATCACATGTTTTGTGATAATTTATCCTTAATATTACAATAACAAGCAAGGGGATATGTATAAAGAACGATTCATTAATTATTTAAAATTTGAGAAGAGATATTCTGAACATACCATTATTGCTTATGAAAGGGAGATTCAAGGATTATTTGATTTTATTTCCGCTGAATCTGTTCCATTTGAAGAAATCGACTATCGTTTTTTGAGGTATTATTTTTCGAATCTGAAGGAGCAGGGAAAAGAAGCCTCTTCCGTCAACCGGGCAATTTCATCTTTGAAGTCTTTTTATAAATTTTTGATGCGTGAGGGATTGATAAAACAAAATCCTATAGCATTAATTAAATCACTGAAGACGGCCAAGAAACTACCTGTCGTAGTTGAAAAGGAAAAGATGGTTAGGTTGCTCGATCACATGAATTCCGAGCCGCAGGATTTTGAACAGACCCGTGATTTTATAGTCTTGGAAATGCTGTTTGGAACGGGGATTCGCTTGGCTGAATTGTTAAAAATAAAGGAACAGGATATTGATTTTTATAATAAAAAAATACTTATATTCGGAAAAAGGAGCAAAGAGCGTTTTGTTCCGATACACCAAACACTTGCTGAAGAACTGAAGAGATATTTAAATCTCAAAAAAGAGATGAATTTCAAAAACATTTCAGCAGAATTAATCGTTAGCAAAGAAGGGAAGGAGGCCTATCCTAAACTTATTTATCGGATAGTCAATAAATATTTGAGTACCATCACTTCCCAGAAAAAAAGAAGTCCGCATGTATTGCGACATACCTTTGCAACCGCGTTGTTGGATAATGGCGCAGATTTAAATGCTATTAAAGAATTATTAGGTCATGCTGGGTTATCGGCAACACAAGTATACACCCATAATTCAGCAGAACGTTTGAAATCAATTTATAAACAAGCTCATCCAAAGGCTTAAAAAAGGAGGAAAAATGAACATTACAGTGCAATCTATTAAATTTAATGCTGACAGTAAGCTAATCGAGTTCATTAAGAAGAGAACGGAAAAATTAAATCAATTCTTGGATAATATTATCGAAGGAGTATGTTATTTAAGGTTGGAAAATGTGGAAGATGAAGCGAATAAGATAGTAGAACTTAAATTTAATGTTCCAGGCAATCAATTGTTTGCCAAAGCACAGGCTAAGAGTTTTGAAGAGGCAACTGACCTTGCCATCGAATCTATTAGACGTCAAATCAATAAACATAAAACCAAGACCAGAGGTAATCTAAGTAATCACAAAGAATTGTTAAATCAAGAAGAAGAATTTTAAAAAAATAAAATATAATAACAGACTAGGCTCCCAGTAGGGAGCCTTTTTTGTTGATGATAATTGTATAAATCTTGTTATAACTTCATTTAAAAATTATATTAACTATTTTTATTTGGAATAATTCTTAACAATATTTAGATTTGTTCCAAATTAAAAAAGCAGATGATTTGTCCTTTAGCAAATTTTGAAGAGATTTTCCAAACTGAGAAGGGTGCGGTATATCAATGTAGCCGCAAAAACTGTTATTGGTTAGACTTTAAAGGATCTACAACAGCCTTTAAGGTCAGAGATTTCTTTGCTTTTAAAAAGAGAATTGACAGCATCAACATTGAAAAAATGTTAACCGATCCATCAAGATCAGCAGATTTTGAGATCATTATGCCTTTTAGAACTGACAGTATTTTTGTTTTATCGGTAGACGAAGTCTTAACATTAAAAGAGATTCTTGCTGGTGCGAAATTCATGATTGAACTGAACAGTGAGATCAAAGCCTGCTTAAATTCCAAAGCTGTACTAGCATTTTAATAATTCTTTATAATTATACTGATTCTAAATAGTTTAAGGATTCATTAGGCTAATTTAGACTGAATTTGTATTGCAGATTTTTCAGACGTTTTCCTACACTTAAGCTTATCTTTGTATATAAGAAATCCGAAATAGGTTTCTAATTGTATTACACATAAAGGAAAATATATTATGAAAGATTTATTGAAATTAAAAACATCTATCTCTGAAGAGATTGAAAACATATTGAACGAACAAGTTAAGGTTGAAGCTCACTCATCAGCATTATATTTAGCAATGTCTGCATGGTGTGATGATCAAGGTCTTGACAACTCAGCAGCATTCTTCGCAAAACAATCTGACGAAGAGCGTACTCACATGTTGAAAATCTTCAAATACATCAGTGACCGCGGTGGTCGTTCGATTTCTCCAGAAATTACAAATGTTCCTGTAGATTTTGAATCTTTTAGAGGCGTATTTGAACAAACATTGGAGCAAGAAATGTTCGTTACTGAGCAATTCAACAAAATTGCTGACAAATGTATGAAAGCTAAAGACTTCGTTACTTTCAACTTTATCCAATGGTTCTTAGAAGAGCAAGTTGAAGAAGAATACGTAGCTAGACGTATCCTTGAATTATTCGACGTGATTGGTGAAGAAGGTACTGGTCGTTGGGAAATTGACCGTCATTTAGTGAAGGTAACATTCGATGGCGAATAATATTTCACAATAATTTAAAAAAACGGGCTAAAATATCATTTTAGCCCGTTTTTTTTATACAATTATTTTTAGTTTATACGTTTTAATAGTAAATTTCATTTTATAGTTTTTTTGTGAATTTTAGATTACCAATTTAGTCTACTGCTTTTGTGAGAAATTACTTAATAAGTATAGCTGTTTTACTTTTGACCTTACTGAATCTTCAGGATGCAAATGCTCAGGTGGATTTGAAAAGCGTCGAAGGTGTGGTCACAGATACTAGCGGTATGGGACTGAAAGGTGCGTCGGTAAGATTGGTAAGCCAGCTCGACACCATGACGACTACAACGAATGAAAATGGTTTCTATACTTTCTCAAACGTAAAAGGAAAGAACATCAATCTTTCTTTCAGTATGCTTGGTTACCAAATCATAAACAAAAGTATATCAACCTCTTTTTTAATCAATAATATATTTGTTCCCAAAATAACCCTGTACCCACAAACGACCCTTATTCCTGAGGTTAGGATTACAAAGATTATCCCTGTTGTTGATCGTGGAGATACTATCCAATTCAATATGGGGGCATTTACCTTTCCAACGCATTCTCTCCTAGAAGAGGCTATCAAGCAACTTCCAGGATTTCAAGTCCTGCGAGATGGTACAACCTATTATAATGGCCAGTTGATCAGGGGAGTTCGAGTTGACGGTAAAAAATTCTTCGGTGGAGACCTACTTACAGCTACAAGAAACCTTCCTTCTGAATTTGTCAAACAGATCGAGGTTATCAATGATTATGGTGAACTGAATATGGCAAAGGGTATTAAAACCTCAGATCCAGAAAAAATCATCAATATCGTACTCCAGCCCGATAAAAAACGAATAACCTTCGGACAAGGTACCATTGGAATCGGTACAAGTGACCGATTTATAGGAAGCTTGGGAATCAATAAATTCAATGATGGGCAAGAAATGTCCATTGTAGGATCTATTAATAACACGAATACGAGTTTGTTTCTGTTTGGATCGCCGGATGGAGCAGGGAGTAGAAACACTGATCTTTCGGAAATTGGCGATTTCTCAGACCCAAATGATGGGTTGAATAAACTTGGCTCCATCGGTATTTCTTTCACAGACAATATTGGAAATAATATGACACTCAATGGTGGATATACTTACCAAAGTAAATATAACCTTACTAAAGGTAACTCTCTATTGACATCATCTTATACAGGCTACAAAATTCATAGGAGAGAAGAGTATGAAAACAAATCCTATGACAACCTCCATACCCTGAATTTAGAGTTGAATGCTAAATTCAAGAACAATGATGTGTTAAAAATCAATCCAAAATTATCTTATAACCGTGAGCATTTTTACAATCAACGGATAACAGATATTACAAACAGAAGGATATTTGATGAAGGTCTAAGGCAAGATACTTCCGTCAACTCCAAGCCTTCTGCTGATATTTCTATGCTTTATTCAAAGCATTTCAACAAGCCCGGCAGAAAATTGGTGGCTGATCTAAAACTGAACTACCAATCCATTTCAAAAAAGGATGAGGTTTCAGAGTATTACCAAAGTTTCGATTCAACAGGTACAGAACCAATTATCACAAGCTTCAGTCAAAAGCAATTTGTTGATGCTAGAAATGATGTGGCTGGTATCAAAGCTGCCGTATCCTATGTCGAACCATTTTATGAACACAGTTTGTTGGAGATCATGCACGATATGGATATCAATAATATCGAAGCGGTACGTACTGTAAGAGATCCAAATTTTTTTGGTGGTGGATTTATTGATTCTTTAGCAGTAAACTATGCCTATCAATTTAAGAGTTTTAAAACAGGTCTAAACTACCAATATGAGCCCAATAAAAAGTTTAGGGTCAATATGGGTTTTACTGTTCAGCCAGTAACGCTCTCTGGGCGAGTAAAAGGCGATACAGCAGTATATGATTACAATAATGTTAATCTTGTCCCTTCCACAACGGTAAGGTATAAATTCAGTAATGATCTAGAAATTAAGCTAGCTTATTTAGGCCGGAATATTCAACCTACGTTTTTACATATTTCACCGGTTAGGGATAACTCTAATTCGAGGAATATTATTGTAGGTAACCCTTCCTTAAAAGCAGAGTTCTCAAATCAATTCTCCACTACACTAAGGAAGTTTTTGCCAACTCGTGGTCAATATTTTCAAACCGATTTTGCCTATACATTCATTGCAAATAAAATTGTAAGCTCCAAAAAAGCCCTTTTTAACGAAACTATCCAAGAGACAACCTTTGAAAACACCGATGGATATTATGATATTAAATGGTACTATGAGTTCAATTCTCCAGTGTTTACGGATCAATTGAATCTAGGTCTCTCAGGTAATGTAGATTACTATAATAATCTTTCCTATGTAAATGGCTTTAAAAGCACGACAAAACAAGTATTGTTCAATCAGAATCTGCAGGTAAGGTATTTACCTTCAGAATATTTTGAATCCGTTTTCAACACCAACTATTTTTTAAATAGAGCAACATATGAGCTTCCTTATATTAATAAAATTGCGGCACATTCTTTTTTATTAAGTTTAGCGGGGAGAGGGTATCTGTCAGACAATTTTGTAATAGGGGCAGAGATGTCTCAGAAGTTTTATGATGGATACGTTAGTGAATTAAGTGATGTAAATCCCACCATTATTAATACCTATATTGAATATTCTTTCCTTAAAAATAAATCAGCATTAATTCGTTTGCAATGCAATGATATCATGGATCAAAATAAAGATGTTGGTGTATTGACGTCATATGTTGGCAATGATGTCTTTGAATCCAGAAACAACAGACTTGGCAGATATTTTATGCTTACCTTTAATTTGAGATTACAAAATTATCCAAAATAAGAATTAAGATGAAAGTAGCTGTAATGAAAGGATTTGGAGGTCCTGAAGTTTTTGAAATAGAGACAAGACCAGATTTGATACCCTCAAATGATCAAGTATTGATTGAGGTTAAAGCAGCAGGTATCAATAGACCGGATGTTTTTCAGAGAAAAGGTAACTACCCTGCACCGAGTGGAACAGCTCCCGATATTCCAGGACTTGAGGTTGCTGGTGTGATCATCCGTATTGGTCCCGATGTCAAGAATTATAAAATCGGTGATGAAGTCATGGCCTTATTGCCTGGAGAAGGATATGCAACCCAAGCATTGGTTTCTGAAAAGATTTGCTTGCACAAGCCTAAAAACATTTCATTTGAAGAAGCAGCGGCTCTTCCAGAAACTATCTATACCGTATGGGACAATATATTCGAACGTGGCCAATTAAAAGCTGGAGAGCATGTTCTGATCCATGGCGGAACGGGAGGTATTGGAACCGTCTCAATTCAATTGGCAAAATTATTTGGGGCGGTGGTATATACAACGGTTGGATCACAGGAAAAAGTGAAAGTAGCCGAGGAATTAGGTGCTGATATAGCCATAAATTATAAAACCCAAGACTTTGTTGAAGTATTAAAAGAAAATGGGGTTGATGTTATTTTAGATAGTATAGGTGGTGATTATTTTGGCAAAAACATAGAGGTTCTTAAGGATGATGGTCGTTTGGTTTATATCAACGCTATGAAGGGGCCAAAAGTGGAACTTAACATTATGAAAATAATGCAGAAAAGGATTGTTTTGACAGGTTCAACTTTGAGAGGAAGAGGAAAAGATTTCAAATCAAAGCTCACTAAAGAAATTGAAACAAATATTTTACCTCTCATAGAAAATGGAAAGTTTAAACCCATTATGTCGAAAATCTTCCCATTTGAAAGCGTTTCTGATGCACATATCTATTTTGAAAGTCCAGATCAATTTGGTAAAATAGTGCTTAAAATGCATAGCTAAATACTTTTAGCTGTTTGTAAACCTTTTTATTTTATTATATTTAACAAAATTGATAAAACCTATTTTCTATACAATGAAACTAAAATTTCTTACAACAGCTTTATTGATAGGTACGAGTGTCTTGACAAGTTTTGGTCAAAAGATCGGAAAAGTTGAAAAGCCGATTGATTTGGTCAGTACTTTGGTGGGAACTCAATCTACTTATTTCTTATCAAGTGGAAATACCTATCCAGCCATTGCTTTGCCATGGGGCATGAACTTCTGGAGCCCTCAGACGGGCAAGATGGGTGATGGATGGATGTATACATATACTGCAGAAAAACTTCGCGGAATCAAGCAGACTCATCAACCTTCCCCTTGGATGAACGACTACGGTCAATTCTCCATTATGGCCATGGTGAACAACAAAACTTTTGATCAAGATAAAAGAGCAAGTTATTTCTCGCATAAAGCAGAAGTAGCTAAACCTCATTACTATTCGGTTTACTTGGCAGATTACGATACAAAAGTAGAGTTAACTCCTACAGAAAGAGCTTCCTATTTCAGGTTTACTTTTCCAAAAACTGACTCAGCATATGTCTTAATTGATGCTTTTGACAAAGGTTCTTATGTAGAAGTAATCCCTAAGGACCAGAAGATCATCGGATACAGTACCAAAAATAGTGGTGGGGTTCCAGATAATTTCAAAAACTATTTTGTGATGACTTTTGATAAGCCTTTTGCAAATGTTTCAACATTTGCAGATTCAGTTCTTACGGATGGGCGTTATATGGTCAAAGCTGACCATGTTGGAGCGATCGTTGGTTTTCAGAATGCGAATGCTGGAGATCAGCTATTGATGAAGGCTGCTTCCTCATTCATTAGTCCTGAACAGGCGGAAATCAATTTAAAAGAACTTGATGGGGTAACTTTTGATCAGCAGGTTCAAAAAGGAGAGGATATTTGGAACAAAGAATTGGGCAAGATAGAAATCGAAGGTGGAAGCATAGATCAAATGCGTATATTTTATTCTTCCTTTTATCGGTCTTTGTTATTTCCTAGGATGTTCTACGAAATCAATGCAGCGGGAGAGGTTGTTCATTATTCACCATATAATGGCAAGGTTCTTCCGGGATACATGTTTACTGATACGGGATTCTGGGATACTTTCAGAGCGTTGTTTCCATTCTTGAATTTGATGTATCCTGAGATGAGTGAAAAAATGCAGGAAGGTTTAGCTAATGCGTATCGTGAAGGAGGATGGTTACCAGAGTGGGCAAGCCCTGGTTATAGAAGCGTCATGGTAGGAAATAACTCCGCATCTGTCGTCGCTGATGCATGGATTAAAGGAATAAAATCAAAAGATATTGAAACCCTTTATGAAGCTGTCTTAAAAGGATCTAAAAATGCCGGACCATTGACTGCTGTAGGTCGTGCTGGAGCTGAATATTACAATGAATTAGGCTATGTTCCTTATGATGTTAAAATCAATGAAAATGCCGCTCGATCTTTAGAATATTCTTATGATGACTTTGCTATTTACCAATTGGCAAAATCATTGGATAAGCCGCAAGCAGACAAAGATCTGTATAAACAAAGATCCTACAATTACCAAAAGTTATTTGATCCGTCTACTGGATTGATGCGCGGTAAAAATAAGGATGGTTCATGGTCTACACCATTTAATCCATTCAAATGGGGCGATGCTTTTACAGAAGGTAATAGCTGGCACTATAGCTGGTCTGTTTTTCAGGATGTTGAGGGATTAGCTAAGTTAATGGGTGGTCATCAAGCAATGGAAATCAAATTAGATTCAGTATTTACTTTGCCACCAGTATTTGACGATAGTTACTATGGGTTTCCAATCCATGAAATCAGGGAGATGCAGATTGCCAATATGGGGCAATATGCTCATGGTAACCAACCTATACAGCATATGATTTATTTATACAATCATGTAGGTACACCTTGGAAAGCTCAATATTGGCTGAGAGAAACCATGAACAGAATGTATTCCCCAAATCCTGATGGTTATTGTGGAGATGAGGATAATGGCCAGACCTCTGCATGGTATGTGTTTTCAGCTATTGGTTTCTATCCAGTGACCCCTGCTGTTGATGAATATGTACTTGGATCGCCGATCTTTGATAAAGTAACATTAAACTTAAGCAATGGTAAAAAAGTAACGATCGAAACCAAAAACAATTCTGATAAAAATCGGTATATCCAATCCATGAAATTGAACGGGAAAAATTATACCAAAAATTACGTTAAACACAGTGATTTGGTAAAAGGAGCAAACCTATTTTTCGATATGGGACCAGAGCCTAATAAGAAGAGAGGAATTGATAAAGCAGACTTACCATTCTCGATCAGCAAGGATGATCAATAAAAAGAATTCATAATCAACCTATAAATTGGCTCCAAGTAACTTTGGGGCCTTATTTTATGAGGTTTACAGGATAAATTGATAGAATCTGAGGGATGATAAATATCTAAAAATAAAAAGGCTTGGAATTATTCCAAGCCTATAAAAAAAATCTTTTGTATCTAACCCAATTGGGCGCGCACATGTACCTTTTACGAGATATTTTCTGGTAAAATAATTGTTGTTGGCTAGTGAAGATTAAAAATCATCGTCATCATCATCCATGTCATCGTATCCACCGATCGAATCGATATCATCTAACCCGAAATCATCATCGTCATCAAAGACATCATCATCGTCATCAGGACCGTTGAAGTTGAGAACTCTTTCATCAACCATTTCATCTGTTTCAATTGCTTGCATTGTAGCCATGTTGTTTATTATGATATTTTTCTATTGTTATGTAAAATTATATAAGAATATTCAATTCGTAAATTTTTTTTTAAAATAATTGGAACATGTCTCGAATATTCATTTTACATATTTTAATCAACTATTTCACCGATACTGTTCTCTTCAGCAACAATATCTTTAAGCTGAGGAAGATCCCTTGTACTAGTTAAACCAAAATGATTCATAAATTCACCACTTGTTGCATAAAGCAATGGTTTTCCTATGCTGTCTGATTTTCCAGCAATCTGTATCAAGCCCTTGTCTAACAGCCTCTGGATCGAATAATCACAGTTTACACCTCTGATTTGTTCTACTTCCAATTTCGTGATCGGTTGCCTATATGCAATGATTGCTAGGGTTTCCAATGCTGATTGGCTCAGTTTTTTTCTTTCCTTATGAACCTGCAATTGATTGATAGATTCATGGTACTCAGGCTTTGTCAAGAACTGCAATTGGTCGTTGATGGACACTAATGCTAAGGCATAGTCTTCTGACTCATATTTAGCCTTCAATTTGCCAATAAACTCAGCCAATTCTACCTTGCTGATTTCAATGGCCAACGAATCCTGCAAAACCTCCCGAAGATCCTTTTGACTGATACCCTCTGCAGATGCAAAAATGATAGCTTCTATATTTAATATAATATCCTTCAAAATCCTATACTATTAATAATTTATCACCTGCTCTTCCATTTGTTCTGGCAATTCCCTGAATTGGTAGGTTTGAGTTCTTAACTGAGGTTCAAATCCTGCTTCTGTAATCGCATCCTGGATTGATTTTGAAGTAAATCTATGCGGAGCACCAGCTGCCGATACTACATTTTCTTCAATCATGATGGATCCAAAATCATTTGCTCCGGAATGCAAACAGATTTGTGCTGTTTGCTTTCCAACGGTTAACCACGATGCTTGAATATTTTTGACATTAGGAAGCATAATCCTGCTCAATGCGATCATGCGAATATATTCATCCGCCGTTACATCATTGGTAATTCCTCTGAGTCTCTTCAATAAAGTTCCATCATCTTGGAATGGCCAAGGAATAAATGCGATAAAGCCGTGCGCATCGGCAGGTTTCTCGCTTTGTACCTCACGGATCCAAACCAAATGCTCAAAACGTTCTTCAATGGTTTCTATATGGCCAAACATCATGGTTGCTGATGTTGGTAGGTTTATTTTATGGGCAGCACGCATGACATCCAACCATTCCTGACCACCACATTTACCTTTAGAAATAAGCCTACGGACTCTGTCGTTAAGGATTTCAGCACCAGCACCTGGTAATGAGTCAAGCCCTGCTTCTTTCATGGCAGTTAAAACCTCAATATGGCTCATGCCTTCCAATTTTGCAACGTGAGCAATTTCGGGAGGACCAAGTGAGTGAAGCTTTAGGGTAGGATAGAGCTCCTTCAATTGCTTGAAAAGAGTCGTATAGAAATTCAGACCCAAATCTGGATGATGGCCACCTTGTAGCAACAACTGATCACCACCATATCGGAATGTTTCTTCTATCTTTTGTTTATAGGTTTCAATATCCGTAATGTAACTTTCTTCATGACCCGGACGTCTGAAAAAATTACAGAATTTACAATTTGCAATACACACATTCGTTGTATTGACATTCCTGTCTATCTGCCAAGTAACCTTACCATGAGGAACTTGAATTTTACGCAATTCATTAGCTACATAAGCTAAGTCTGCAGTAGCGGCTTCTTTATATAAGAAAATGCCTTCTTCCTTGCTTAGAAAGTCAAAATTTAAGGCACGTTCTAACAGTTTGTTTACATTCATGTAATAACAAAGATACGTAGCTTTTTATGAAAACGAAAGACGTACAAAAGAATTGAAAATCCGCAATAATGCCGTAACTCTTTAAATAAATGTTCATGGGTGTCTTTTTATCTCATGATAAATTTTTTAATTGCTGTTGGAGTATATATTTTCATATTTTAAAAACTTAAGAATCAATCAGTTGTTTTCATTGTAACGTCACATTTATTTTACGTTCTGTTAACTCAAACTTAATTTAAATGAACTAGAAAAATCATATATTTAGATACACTACAAAGGAGGTTATCGATGAGCCAAGACATTATCCATATTGAGCGTACATATCCAATTTCTACTGCCGAATTATGGCAAGCAATGACTGATAAACAAAAATTAAAAGATTGGTTTTTCGATATTCCTAATTTCAGTACAGAGGTAGGTGCTGAATTTGAATTTGCTAAAATTCAAAATTCTCACAGTCAGTTCCATCATTGCCGTGTATTGGAGGTTAAACCTGAAGAACTTTTTCGCTTTACATGGAAACATCCTAAACAGTCCAATGGGAATTCCATCATTACATGGCGATTTATTCCTAGGCGCGGGGCAACGACCTTACATCTGACGCATGAAGGATTAGAACATTTTAGAAATGCTGGTGAACAATATACACAAGAGCGTTTCGAATCAGGTTGGGAAAGAATTCTGGGCGATTCACTGCCCAAGTTTATTGAAAAATTGTAAAATTTTTTTTATTGATAATCAATAAATTACGTTGAACGGTTAATTAATGCAAAATTTAATGTTGATAAAATTTATTTTTTAATTAATTTTATTAATAAACCTATGTAAATCATTAATTCGGTTCTACAATTTATATGAAGAAAATTTTTTCCAGTCTGTATGTTCAGGTCATCCTAGGCATTATTATCGGTATTCTCTGTGGTGTTTTTTACCCAGATTTCGCGGTTAAGCTTAAACCGTTAGGTGATGGCTTTATTAAATTGATCAAAATGATCATTGCGCCATTGATATTCAGTTCCATCGTTATTGGTATTGCAGGAATGCAGGATATCAAGAAAGTCGGAAAAATAGGGCTCAGCTCCTTGATCTATTTTGAAATCATGACTACGGTTGCTCTGATCATAGGACTTTTGTTTGTCAATATTATTCAACCCGGCACTGGAATGAATGTTGACCCTGCAACATTAGATCCAACAGCAGTTTCCCATTATATCCAAGAAGCTGAAGATCATAAATCTGTAATGGATTTTATCCTGAGCATTATCCCGAACAATGTTATTGCAGCAGTAGCCTCAGATAATTTATTACAGGTACTTCTATTTGCCGTATTGTTTGGCATAGGGCTTACTAAAATTGGTCATAAAAATGCGGAGCCAGTTATTAATGTACTACAATCATTCCTGAAAGGTTTATTTGCTGTCATCAAAATGATCATGTATTTGGCGCCAATTGGAGCAATGGGGGCTATGGGATTTACTATCGGGAAATACGGTATTGAGGCACTCTCTTCATTAGGGTTATTGATGCTTAGTTTCTATGGCACATGTATCGTGTTTATTGTCGGCATTATTGGAGCTGTCCTGTACTTCTACGTGAATGTAAACATCTTTAAGTTGCTGAAATATATCAAAGAAGAATTGCTGATCGTGTTAGGTACTTCTTCCTCCGAATCTGCCTTGCCCGGATTGATGCAGAAATTAGAAGATGCTGGATGTTCAAAACCGATCGTAGGATTGGTTATCCCAACTGGTTATTCCTTCAATTTGGATGGTACTTGTATATACTTGACCATGGCTGCCGTTTTTATTTCTCAGGCCTTGAATATGCATCTTTCCTTAGAACAGGAAATAACCTTGTTGTTAGTCCTATTGTTAACTTCTAAGGGTGCTGCCGGTGTCACAGGGAGCGGATTTGTAACTTTGGCAGCAACACTGCCTGTCGTAGGACATATACCTGTAGATGCTGTAGGATTGATCCTTGGAATTGATAGATTTATGAGTGAGGCAAGAGCATTGACCAATATTATCGGAAATGCAACTGCTACCATCGTGGTCGCTAAATATGAAAAAGGCCTTGATGAAGACTTGTTGCACGAGAAGCTAGGCAATACAAAAGCAATAGAAGCATAAATGTAAATTGGTTATATCAGCCAAAATCGACTTTTGGGAAAAATTAATCAATAATTTCACCTTTTTTATTAATAAAGTATTGAGTATTATCCTTCCAAACTTTGCAACGTCCGTCTTCGAATTTACTTATAAGTCCAAATTGTGGTTTTATAACTATTTCTCCTTTTTTATTAATAAATCCAAAAGCTCCCTTCAATAATTTAGTGAATACTTTAGGGTTTTGGTGCTTTTCACTTATGCAGTCTATGCATACTCCGGCTAACCCCTCAGAAAAGGAATCCACCTGTTTAAATTGGTAAGGAATTACGATTTTCCCCTCCAAATCAGCGAATCCAATTAGTCCTGATTTATCGTCTATTATCCTAAACAAACCATCGCTAATCCTGTCTGGTCCATTATCGAAAATGTAAACTTTGAATAGTTTTTCGTTATTTTTATTAAAAGCCCAATACCCATCACGTTCTATTAGTTTAAATTTAACTGAACTTTTATCAGATATTTTTTCCTCTTGATTTTGAGAGATTTGAACGGATTTTCTGTCAATACTATTAGAGCAGGATACCAGAAATAATATTGTAAATAAAAATAATTTATTCATATTAAAATAGTTCTAATAAAAACATTGTATTTAATTTATGGTCAATTATTTAAGCACAAAAATTAAGCCTGTTTGATATCTAATAACATCTTTTTTTACTCTTTTTCTTATCCAGAAATCACATTCAACTAGATTATAATAGTACTCCTAAAGGCTTTCTTAATTTTCTTCTTGTCTTCCAAACATTCATGTATAATTTCTGGTTTAATGATTGGCTATTTAAAACAGAAATTAAATTTATGGATCTTAAATCAAACGAACCATTTTGGTTAGTTAAAAATGGTATACTTAATTCGTATCCGTCACTTAGAGAGGATAAGGAATGTGATGTACTGATCGTTGGAGCTGGAATCACAGGAAGCTTAATTGCACATCAATGTATCAAGGATGGTTACAAGACTATTTTAATAGATAAAAGGGAGATCGTGAATGGAAGTTCGTCAGCAACTACGTCCATGCTCCAATATGAAATTGACACCCCGCTTTATGAGCTCGAAGAAATGATTGGTAAAGAACCCGCTATCATGAGTTATAAGGCTTGTTCGGATTCTATAGACAAGCTAGGGAAAATTGCTAAAGAAATAAAATCAAAAGCCGGGTTCAAGAAAAAGACTTCACTTTATTATGCATCTCGAAAAAAAGATGTGACCTGGCTCGAAAAAGAATTTAATGCACGCAAAGAAGCTGGATTTAAAGTAAAATGGCTAGAAGAACCTGAAATTGAAAAAACATTCAAGATCAAAGATTCTCATGGCGGCATTTTTTCGGATCAAGGTGGGAGTGTTGATGCCTTCAGATTGGCTCATGAATTGATCCACTTTAATTGCGAAAAAGGTCTGGAAGTTTTTGATAAAACTGAATTAGTGAAAGTTGAAGAGAAAAAAGGATTTAATCTAGTCCATTTAGATACGAAAGCCAAAATAAAAGCCAAACATATCATCTATTGTGTAGGCTATGAGAGTGCCAATATGATCAAAGAGAAGTTTGTAGATTTATTGAGCACCTATGCTATCGTATCTGAAATCAATAAAGACCTGTATGAATGTTATAATGATTATTTAATCTGGAATACGGCTGAGCCTTATTTATACATGCGTACGACTGATGATTGCAGGTTTTTGATAGGAGGGGAGGATGAAGAGTTTCGCGATCCTGAAAAAAGAGACGAACTGCTTACTGCCAAATCAAAGAAATTAGAAAAAGATTATGAAAAAGTATTCCATAATGATCAATTTATCACTGATTTCTCATGGGCAGGTACTTTTGGTGAAACCAAGGATGGCCTTCCTTATATAGGTACTCATGCTGATTTTAAAAGATCATACTTTGTTCTTGGATTTGGTGGAAACGGCATAACTTTCTCAGTAACCGGAATGGATATGGTCTCCGATTGGTTGGCCGGAAAAACAAATCCATTAACTCCTTATTTTGCATTTGGCAGATAATGACAAAAAGTAAAAGGGTTGACATTTTTCGATTGTCAACCCTTTTGTTTAAAAAGTTATCTTAACTTTTTCTTCTTAGTTTTTTCATACTAAGGATTTTAAAATAACCTCTTTAGTATAATTAAAAACGATAGGTCTTCTAAATTATTGTATAAAGCTTAACTTTTTTTTAATAATTAGTAAACGATGAATCCACAGTGAACTAAATAAGCTAAAAAATAAAAGAGGTCAACTTTTTACGGTCGACCTCTTTCTTTAAAAAGTTATCTTCTTTTTCTTTTCATATAACTCTCGTCATAATCAAAAATAAAATAACTCTTCTTGTATAAATAGAAACGACTATGTATCTCCAATATTGTGTACGACTTAACTTTTTTTTAATATTTTTTTAATAATTATGGTTTTTGGGTGTTCGCCTTGGTCGGTGTCCTCACCGACCACTGAATACCTTTCTAGAATAGTTACACCCCTACAGGGTTGAATGGGTTAGCATGATATTTTTCTAGAATAGTTGCACCCCTACAGGGTGGTACGGCGCGAATTGGTCATTTCTATATTGGTTCCACATCCGCGGAAGGGTAAAGGATTAAATGCTATAGGAATGCCTTATGTGGCTGGTGGAGACACCTGCCAAGGCGGTGAAATCCCATCGGGATGACACTATTATAGGGAATTTAACAAACATGCCACACCTACGGCGCTGGTGTTTGTGGTTAGTTCCATTTCTATAGATATGGCATGCCGATGGCATTTAAGAGATATTTCATGCCTCAGGCATTTAACCCCGATGGGGTTTGTATGACATTTTTCTAGCCGTGGCAGGTGTCCCCACCTGCCACTGAAAAAATGCCAATGGCCTTATTTCTTAGCTTAATAACATTGGATTTTAGGGGTTTTAAGAGCCAAAATAATATTGATTTGTTCAAAAATAAAAGAGGTCAACTTTTTACAGTCGACCTCTTTCTCTAAAAAGTTATCTTCTTCTTTTTCATATAACTCTCGTTATAATCAAAAACAAAATAACTCTTCTTGTATAAATAGAAACGACCCTGTATTTGAAATATTGTATAGGTCTTAACTTTTTTTTAATCTTTTTTTAATATCTAGCTTTTTTATTGATCTACTCTTGTTCGACTCTCCTTCCACTCTTGTTCCACTCTCAGTCCTCTTTCATTCGGACCTCGTTCGGACCTTGTTCGGGTTAATTCCGAAGAAGCTCCGAACGAGGTCCGAAGGAAGTCCGAACAAGAGACGAACGAGAGTGGAAGGAGGGAGGACGGAGATAGGAAGGAGAATAGAGATATGAGATACAAAATGAGACATTAGACATAAGACATTAGAATTGTTTTGGGAGGGATATACCCAAAAAAATTAATAGGACAATGAATTGTAAATTAAACCGTTTTAAATTTGTTGTGTCATATATAAAACTGATGGAAAACAGAATGAAGAAAACATATTTTAAAAGGGCATTATTGCTATTTAATACTTTTAAAAATAGAAAATTAACAAATGAAGACCTTGAGATTGCTGAAGACAAAGCTCAACATCTCGAAGGCAAAACTGGGGAGTTCAATCTTTTGATTTCTATGATCAAAGATACTTTCTCAGGAAAATACAAAATGAATAAATGGAATATGTCTATTATCATTGGTACTATTGTTTATGTAATATCTCCAATTGATGCTATTCCAGATATCATTCCAGTTCTTGGATGGGTAGATGATGTTTCGATTGTGGGTTTTGCTATTTCGAAACTTGCTGATGAAGTTGATCGATATAGAAAATTCAAGAAAACTGGTGTACAACTGTAAGAATTAATTCAATAGTTAAAGTATAAGTTTAAGATTAGGCGTTGATAATGATCGGCGCCTTTTTTTATGTCCTAATTTTATTAAATTTACTGCATATCATAAACCAATTCTATTTAATGAAAGGTTTCTTATCATTTTTCTGTTTATTTCTGATATGCTCAGCCTCTTATGCTCAGGATAATCTGATGATTAAATTGGATGCAATTATAGAAAAACACTATCCGAACCAAAAAGATCCTGGAATCATGTTGCAAGTACATGATAATAATGAAAAAATTCTTTATTCTGGATCCAACGGAATTGCCAACCTAGAAACTTCTGAGCCTATTAGTTCTAAAACTAATTTTAGAATGGCCTCCGTCAGTAAGCAGTTTACTGCTTTTGCTGTTTGGATGCTGGTAGATGAATACAAGATCGATGTTTATAATACGAAGCTGATTGAGTTTTTCCCAAATTTAAAAGGTCCTATTGCAAACTGTAATATTTATTATTTATTAAATCATACCTCAGGAGTTTTGGATTACGAAGGACTTATTCCTGTAAACCAAAAAGATCAATTATCTGATCTGGATGTTTTGAAAATAATTGAACCTTTGGATAGTGTTTATTTTCAACCCGGTAGTAAATGGCGTTATAGCAATACGGGCTATTGCCTGTTAGCGTTGATTATTGAAAAGGTTTCCGGTAAAAATTATAGCAATTATGTAAAGGAAAAAATTTTCAGTGTATTTGGAATGCGTAATTCTTTGGTTTATAATCCTGAAGACAAAATCAGCAATAGGGCATACGGTTATCATTTGCAAGATGATAGATTTAGATTTGCTGATCAAAGTTTGACAAGTGCTACGAAAGGAGATGGAGGAGTTTATACATCAGCGGAAGAATATCTTTTATGGAATGCCAAATACTTCCAAGCGTTGGGGTCAATATCTTCATTTTCCATCTTTTTCAAGAATAATTTAGCACCGATCAATCAGGATATTTCATATTCTTACGGTAAGTTTGTCGGTAAGGATAATTTAGGGAATACAGTATATTTTCATTCTGGTGAGAGTACCGGCTTTAACAATTTTGTACTATCAATTCCAGATAGAAATATCCATATCAGTTTGTTCAGTAATCGTGATGATCAGAAAATAGTATCCTTTATAGATGACTTATTAAAGGAACTCGACATCCAGATCAAGGGCTTGGAAGGTAAATCTGTATTTAATTGGTTGTCTAGAGCTTACATGAATGAGTTTTAGTCATATTCTTTAATATCGGCGATTTTAATCTGGTTGTTTTGTAGGATTAGTTTTATGTCCCTGTGAAAATCAGTTTGAAATTCACAGTCTGAAATCAATACTTTCAGGTTTATCTGTTCTGCATTTTCATCCAGTAGTTCGCAGCTTGATACTTCAATTTTTTTCCAATCTTGACCTGAGATCAAAAAACCTGAACCTACACCAGCGGTTGCAACATCAAGCTTAGATTTCCACTTTTGGTTAAGTTCGAATTCCGTAAGGCTGCTGTCCATACTTAGGCCAGTATTGATAGCATCCATTTTAAATTCGTAATATTCTGGTGTTGTTAGGGCTTGCATTTTATTGTTGCTGCCATTTTCGTTGTTGAAGAATTGTTCAACATTCTCTTTTATCCATTTGCATCCAGCAGCTTCACCAATAGGATTCTTGTCGAAATCTTGGTTTGCAATGGAATCAACTTGTGCTGTAGAATTTTGAGCGGATTTGTTTTGGCAAGATATGGTGCCAAACAATAGGGCAATCAGGATATATCTTTTCATACCGTTAATAATTAGTAGGATAAATGTAGATATAATTCTTGAAAAAATATATTGATATTTTATTTTAAAGAAATAGCCATGCTGCTGATTTTCTTTATTTTATCTGAACTAGCAGAAGCGAACTCATAAAAATCATGGAAGACTATATTTTCAATTTTGAAAGACAATATTCCACTTGCTGCTGCGTGTTTTCCGTGGGTTATGATTTGTTTAATTTCTAGAGCAGTGGCTTTAGAATCTTTAATATTTTCTAAAAACTTAATCACTCCATCGAATCCGCTGATTGTTTTATCTCCAATCATTTCCCATTCTATTTCTGGGTGGAAGAATTCTTTGAGGCTTTGAACATCTGCTTTAGCAAATGCGATATTCAGATCCCTAATTATTCTTCGTTTTGGAGCATTGTCGCAATCCTTTGGAGTGATTAGTTTCATTTCGTTTTATTTTTCTAAAATTTCTTTTAAATGGTTTAGACCTGCATCAAAATCTTTGTTCATGTCAAAGAAAAGACCCATAAGGTTAAATGGATAAGGTATTTTACCATCTACTTTCCATTCTACTTTTGATTTATTAGGGTTTAATTCAGTCACTTTCATAAATGATTTATTTGCAACCTCTGAACCATCGAAGAACAGATCCATATCAATTCTTCCATTTGCTGAATCAACAGCAGTAATAACCTGTTTTCCATCACCTACTTTTTTGCTTTGCCAGGTGTAAGTGAATCCAGGGGTTCCATCTGTACCTTCATAATTGCGAACAATGTTGGGATCCATCCTTGACCAATTGTCATAATTACCTTGATTCTTGATAAGTTTTACATATTCAAAAACTTCAGCTTTTGGCTTGTTGATTTCAATTTCACTACCTGCGTGAAAATCCTTAGGCAAGAATGCTGCAACCAATAAGGTTATTGCAACTATTCCTAATACTGTAATTAGAAAATACTTTAAAAATTTCATGATTAATAAAATTGGTTTGTAATTAAAATTATTGTTTAATCAAATTTAAAATTTTATTGATTGTATTTAGGTTTCTCCCGGTTGATTTTACCTTTAATTTTTTCTCAATAAGGTTATTGTTCAATTTGCTATTAGCCATTCCATCAGGCAAATAGAAGTAAAACAGCTTTTCGGTAACGTGAAATTCTTCAGGTTGTAATTTTAAACTTTTAAAGTCTTCTATTAAATTTTTTTCAGGAATTCTATCCATGAATGTAACGAAGACTTTGTTGGGAGGTAATTCTTTTGAAAAGGGATTATTATCGAGGGATTGTTGAATCTCGTTTACAGTGAGAACAAATACATCTATATCATGACCAAATTCTTTATTAATTAAGCTTTTGACCTGTTTCAAAACTTGCGAAGGATCTAATTTAGATTCCAAACATATATTGCCGCTTTGGATATAAGTTTTTATTTGTTCAAAACCTACGGAACTCAACTTTTCTTTGAGGTCTGTCATTTTAATAATATTCTTTCCGGATACATTGACTGCCCGTAGAAATATAATGTACTTGTTCATCAAAAAGATATTTATGCTTCCACTAGGTCAGCAATTATGATTTTTTTCATTTTCATAAGCGCTTGATTAGCTTCTGTAGATTTCAATAGTTTTGAAATGTCTTTCGGAACAATCTGCCAGCTAATTCCGAATTTATCTTTACACCATCCACATTGACTTTCTGAGCCATCAGCTGTGATCTTGTTCCAATAATAATCTATTTCTTCTTGATTTTTGCAGGTCACTGTCAAAGAATTTGCTTCATTGAAGTTGAAATTTTGAGGCACTCCAGAATCCATTGCAGCCAATGTAACGCCGTTGGCTACAAATTGTGCATGCATGATCTGTCCTTTCATATGGCCTTCGGGATATTCCAATGCTCCCTGTTCTTGAAAATCTGGGAATAGGTCTGCATAAAACTTAAGGGCATCTTTACAGTTTCCCTGTTGTTTATCACAGAACATAAATGTAGGGATAACAGCTTGGCCATTAGTATTGTCTACCTTACCGTAATACAACTGCCAACAAAATCCATATTTATCAGCGATGAATCCATAATGTTCGGAAAATGGATATTTATCAAGTAGCATTAAAATTTGCCCACCATCTAAGAGCTTATTCCATGCATGATCTAATTGATCCTTGCTTTCGAATATTGGCATGTATGAAATGGTCGCATTTGGATGAAAAATGGGACCTCCATTGATGCCAATAAAATCCATTCCCATGATGTTAGCCTCAACGACAATTGGGCTGTCCTTGATTATGGAACTATTGGGAAAAACATCCGTATAAAAATCGAAAGCCTCTTTGGCATTATTATCAAACCAAAGTGATGGTATTATTTTATTTGACATAATATTGTGGTTTAAAGCGTTTTTAAATTGCGATAATAGGATGATTTCTTCGATAAAGGACATGGTTAAAATATTTATATTACCTACCTTTTATTGGAATTATTGGATTACTTGATACACAGAACTTACAACAGAGGAAGTAAATGTTTTGTTAGCTAATAATTTTAATTTCATTAATTCTTCATCTTCAGAGATGAAATGGTAGCCTTTTCCAATTGCAACAGGGCAAACCAATACATGTAACTCATCCACCAGTTTGGCTTTAAAAAGCGATTTTGCAAGAGTCAGACTTCCCCAAACGACTATGTCTTTTCCTGGTTTAGATTTCAACTCCCTAATAGAATCAATGATATTTTCGTTAATAATAGCAGCATTATTCCACTTGCCCCAACTTACCTCTTTAAGTGATGTTGAGACCACAAGTTTGTTGGTGCTATTTAGAGGATCAGCGACAGGTTCTTCATTGGGGTCTGCATTTGGCCAAAATTCAAGAAACATCTCATATGTATTTTTACCTAGTAAAATTGTATCAATTGTTTTGATAAATTCAACTTGGTATAAGTCGATTTCTTTTCCGACATGCATTTTAGTGCCATCAAAAAAGCTGGTAGTTTTGTCCCGGTCAGCAGCAAATCCATCTGCTGATACAAATTCCTGTACGATTAGTTTTCTCATGCTGTTTGAAAAGTTTAGATAATCTTAATTTTTGGATCTTGATTATCTAGATTATTAGTATGTAATAGCAGTGTATTTCCAGCAGGATCTTTGATCCATTGAATATCTGGACTTTGTTCGTCTTCATCTGCAGCGATTTGGATTTTATTGGTGCTTAAATAATCCAACGCATTTTGCATTTGATTGGTATTGAGTTCAAGGTAGATTTTTGTTTCTTTTTTCTGGGGTACGGCATCCAACCAAAGATTAATATCTCCAAATTTTACTTTGGTTGATTTAATAATACTTGGGTGTTCAATTTGTTGTTCTTCGGTTTCTAATAGCAGGATATCTCGGTAGAAGTGGAGTGTCTCCTCATAAAGTTCAATCGGTATTTTGATTGCAATGTTGTTTCCCGCTCTAAAGATTATATTATCCATTTCAAATCATTTAATTAACAGTGATAAACCCTGGAGTTTACCACTGTTATCATTATAATCCAGTGTGAAAAACAAGGTTTTTCCTTATCCCATTTTTTTGTTTCCTTCAAAGTGAATCATCCAATTGATTCCGAATTTGTCTTGGAAAGATGAATATAGTTCAGCGAAGAATGTTTCTCCCAGTTCCATTTCCATCACTCTAGCACCTTCCGACAAAGCATCATAGTATAGTTTTGCCTCCTCAGGACTTTCGACATCGAGCATGATGTAAGTTGAGTTTCCATTAGTCAGAGCATGTCCAAATCCTTCTACGACATCAGAACCCATCAACATAGTTTCAGGG
This sequence comes from Sphingobacterium sp. 1.A.5, assembly GCF_002734235.1. Lineage (NCBI taxonomy): Bacteria > Pseudomonadati > Bacteroidota > Sphingobacteriia > Sphingobacteriales > Sphingobacteriaceae > Sphingobacterium > Sphingobacterium sp. 1.A.5. The sequence goes on along the minus strand of NZ_PEBA01000056.1, from coordinate 103,984 downwards.
TTGATTTTCACTGCAGTGTGCATGACCTTACCTTTTGCATCTTCCGGTAGTGGTGGTTGATTTGGTTCTGCAGGAATATCATCATAAAAGTATGTTCCCAGCCTTTCAGAGTTGAACACTTTTTGATAAAAATCAAAAGCTTGATTACAATCTCCATTGAAGTTTAAATAAGCATGTACCTTTGCCATAATCTTAAAATTTTGTGGTTTATGTTTTTGTTTAATATTATAAAAATAAGGTGGTCTAGTGACAGCTATATGTCAGTTAGATTATCTTTTTAATAACTCTTCGAGTTGGTTAAGGCCTGTTTCGAAACCTTCTAAAAATCCCATGTCGAGGAATGTTTTCATTGTTTCCTCATCCGGATATTGGCAGCTAGCTTTCATTGTACAGATTCCCTTGTCAGAGCTGAAGGTGATTTTCCATTCAGAACTTGGTTGGTCCTCGGTTGAGTTTCCGTTTTCATCACAGAATCCATCTAGTCCTGAATAGGAGTTTTGCGGATCAATGGATTTGTAATCAAAATAGGAGTAGTGCCTTTCGCCATTTGGTCCTTCCATATAATAAAGCCATCGGCCATTTACTTTGAATTCTTGACTTTTAGTATGGCAATTCCATGGTTTCGGAGCCCACCATTGATCAAGAATCCTGCTGTCTGTGAAGGCTTCCCACACATTCGTGTGAGCGGCTTCGAATGGTCGCGTGATGATGACTTCTCTGTCGTTGATCTGATAATTAAATTTCTTTTCCATGATAGTATTAATTAATGTGATCCTTCATTTTCTAAAACTAAGTTATGGGGAAATAGAAGAAATACACTTGTCATAAGACAAGAATTGAAAAATTAATTGGGTTGGTTGTGGTAGGTGGGGATAGTTGTCACGGCGGCAAGTAAACTTCTTTCATTCAAAACAGTGGTGAATAGTTCAGTAAATAGTTTCCCTCTCTTACGAGAGGGAATGACACGCCCAATTCCCCCTTAGTCCCCAACAGGAATGCGTGTCATTCTTGAGCTTTAGCTCAAGAAACTATTTTGTTGAATTACAGGAAATTAGATTGTTCGGCAACATGGATAGCTATTTAATAACCAGTAATTTATAGTGACACCCCTACAGGGTTGAATGGTAATGTAATGTCAATTCTATAATAGTGACACCCCTCTGGGGTGGTATGGCGGATAGAGCCGTGGCTGGTTTACTCACCTGACACTGAAAACATTCCAACGCCATGGTTGGTGTCTCCACCAACCATCGTCAGCATTGTTAGTGCAAATCTTAGCGCTTTGAGTTGCAGGTTGGCCTGACATGTGCCTTAAAAAATTATACTAATTTTTTCCGGGAATCTTATTTTTTGGATGACCTCATTGCTGGTAATTTCTTGATTTTGTCGTCCTTCAACATTTTTTCATATTCTTCAGACGCACTATCAATTAATCTAATTTTACCTTCATGGTCATAATATATTCCCCAACCATAAGTTTTGGCGAGGGGAGAGGTTCGCAGGCATGCTTGACCTTTGGAATAGAATTTTGTTCTTTCTGATTCGATATCATCTTCAAGAATTTCATTTCTTTCTGCGAAGATATCAAAAATCAGATCGTCGGAATTAATTTTATTAGGATGTTTTATCAAACGGTCAAATTGTAGGTTAGCTACAGTTAGTTTATCGATTTTAACTGGTGGCATTTCGCCTTTCAAAGCTTTGCAGTCTTCAGCAACCGTGATCAATGTGTTGAAATAGTTTGTAGTATGTTGTTTCATAGTATTCCTTCATTAAATTATATTCTAATTTAGGAGGTCTATCTGACAAAGGTATGTCAACAGTAATATTATTTAGGATTAATTCTTTCGTATTTATTTGAAACGAACTCAATTGATTCTTTCATGATCTTATTAAGAACTTCAATATTTATATCATCTAGTTTTTTGATATATATACAAGCTTTGGCCATTTTGTATTTCCCCAATCCTTCTAGATATTGTTTTTGGTCATCACAACCTGTGGTGACATACAAAGAAATGGCCGCCTTGCGGGGTGAGAACCCTAGCAGGGGCGCATCACCCTCGTGTCCACTTGCATACTTATAATGATACTGACCAAAACCTATAATTGTAGGACCAAACATCTTGGCTTTTTCGCCAGTTGCTTTTTCCATCAATTCTATTAATTCAAAGGAATCTTTTTTCTTTTGTTCATTATCTAAGTTGTTGATGAATTCCTCAACATCCACTGCGGTGAATTGGGTTTTTAGCTTGGCCATAATTATTTTTCGCAGATTTCTTTTAATAGACGTAAAGCTTCGGGCCAAGATTCATCAAACATATTTGCATCTTCATCAGCGGAAACCTCCACAGAGCAGATCAATTCTGTTTTTCCATCTATTTTTTTAAACCGGTATACTTCGAGTGCGTTTTTCCAATTATCAATCATTTCACCTTCATACAGCTCACCAATATGATTAAACATTCCAATATGCCTAATAATAACTATTTCTGCTGGAATATTTTTGTCAACCATAGAAATCATACCTGCTTCAAGACCATCTTGGTCGGTTGAGGTAAAGAACATTTTTGAACCTTCTTCCCAATTTCCTTTGATACCAGAAGTAGGGCTAAATGGTTTAGTCCATTCTCTATATGTATCATGACCCAACATTAAGTCATAAACTTTTTGTGGATCAGCTTCGATTGTTGTTGTAAAATATATTGTTTTCATGTTATTGAAATTTTCCGAATCCAAATACTGCTCCTGCAGGATCTTGGACAATGACATAATTTAGAGTTCCGTCGGATTTTTTGCTTTCATGGATTAATTTTCCACCTTTTTCAATTGCTGTTTTCAAAGTGGCATCTACATCTTCTACACATACATACATAATCCATTGTGGCGGTATGCCAGCATTTACGCCACGTTGATTGCAAATTCCACCAGCGGGTTCTTTCTCATCGATCAGCATGGCATAATCATTATATGATTCTTCACCATCCTTCATTGCTACAGGGAATTCTTTCCAGCCTAGCACATCTTTATAGAACTCTTTTAGGGAATCTGCTTGATTAGTCGTGAGGTCAGCCCAAACGATCTGTCCAACTTTATATTTTTTTTCAGACATAATTTTAAGCTTTGCTCTCTACATGTTTTTTGAAATTGTCTAATATAGATTGCCATCCTTCCCTTTGCATTTCTTCCGGATTAGTTTCTTCAGCGTCAAAATCAATCAGAACCTTTGTCATTCCATTTTCGTCTTGAAATTTCATGTCAGTTGTTCTGTTGTCGCCTAGGACATAAGAAATACTGTTTTTTGGAGTTACTTCAGTATAAGTTCCTTCGAAATCAAATTCAAAACTACCATCTTTAGCTGCCATTTTGTTGTTGAACTTTCCACCCACACGCAAATCATTCTGTGAAGATGGACAGTGCCAGTCATCTGATGCGTGGTTCCATTGTTTAATATCTTCGGGATTATTATAGGTATCCCAAACAAGGTCCAAAGGTGCATTGATCAGGGATTCGATGTGGATTCTTTTCTTTTCCATTTTATAGTTTATTAGTGTTATTCGAAAATAGGATTATAATTTTTAATCTTTCTTGCCATATGGCAAGAAAAACTTGTACAAAAATGAAATTAAGATTTTTTTAGCCCTAAATTAGATTTTAGTTTGTTTATTAGAAATATAAAAAAAGATATTATGAATGATTTTTTAACAGCCAGGGCATCCATTGAGATTTTAAAACCTATTGAGGAGGTTTTTGAGGCAATCATAGATCCAGATAAAATGAGTAATTATTTTATTGAGAAGTCTTCAGGTAGGCTTGAAGAAGGGGTAACAGTGGAGTGGAAATTTCCGGAATTTGATGATATATTTCCAGTCACGGGAATTGATATTCGCCCTTATGAATATATTTCCTTTGATTGGAGTGGTGGTGCAGAAGGGATGAAAGTGGAGGTTTTCTTGGAAGCCTATAAAGATATATTTACAGTAGTCCGTATTAAAGAGAGCTTTATGCCTATGAATGATGAAGGAATTCAACAAGCTATTGGTCAGACTGAAGGGTGGTCAAACTTCTTGGCGTGCCTAAAAGCAAGTTTGGAATATGGTATTAACCTACGAAAAGGTGCTTTTGATTTTATGAGACCCCAAAATTAATGTATGAGCGATTTCACTAATATTGCTGAATATATAGAAGAGTTTGAAGGTAAACAAAAGGAATACCTTCGTGATGTATATTCTATTATCAAGCAGGCGGCACCACAAGATTCTAAGGAGACTATCAATTATAAGATGCCTACTTTTCGTTATAATGGCAACTTGATTCACTTTGCTATGTTCAAGAACCATTTGGGTTTATACCCCGGTACTGCAGCAATCAACCATTTTGAACCTGAATTGAAGCCATTCAAAACTTCAAAAGGGGCTGTACAATTTCCGTTGGATTCACCACTTCCTGAAAAGTTAATCTCTGATATCGTAAGGTTTAATGCAGAGCTCTTGAAGGAAAAGAAATATCCGAGTTGGGAACATAAAAACTCAAAATGGGATGAGTGTCAAGAATTCATGAGTGATTTGATGTCTAGGACTAAAACTCCATTAAAAAAAGAGATCAAATGGGGCACTGATGTTTACACTTTCAATGGTAAAAATATAATCGGATGGGGAGGGTTTAAAGAGTTCTTTTCATTATGGTTTTATAATGGTGTATTTCTGGAGGATAAATTAAATGTTTTAGTAACAGCATCGGAAGGAAAAACCAAATCATTGCGGCAGTGGAGGTTTACCGATGTGAGGGATATGAAAGAAAAGGATATTCTAGCCTATATTGAGGAATCTGTACAAACGGTTAGAGATGGAAAAGAAATTAAACCAACAAAATCTCCAGCAAAAGAGGTAAGTGGGATACTTAAGGAGTATTTGGATAAGGATAAAAAATTTCATGAATCTTATTACCAACTTACTCCCGGAAAGCAGAAGGAATATGCTGAATATATTGAGGAAGCAAAACAGGAAAAAACAAAAATTTCAAGGGTTGAAAAAATAATTCCTTTGGTCCTTTCAGGGAAAGGATTGCATGACAAATACAAAAAGTAAGTCTATCATAATGATAGGCTTTTTTTATTTTAATACAACAAATCTTCATAAAGTCTGTTCTTAATAATAGATAAAAAAACACTGACATATTAAAATTATATCACCTAAATGATGGATAGAAGGAATTTTATTACACAAAGTATTTTATTAGGAGGGGGATTAGCTGTTGGGAACAGCAAATTACCTACTGATTTAATTGGAAACACAAAAACTATGAGTAAAACAGCACAAACGAATAAATTTCGTCCAAAAACCATGAGTGGATTTGGGGGAGTAGCTATTGGAAACGGATTTAATGTAGATCATGGGGATATTGCTGCACATGAAGCATTGGACCAAGCTTGGAATTCTGGGGTTAGATATTTTGATACCTCGCCTTGGTATGGCCTTGGCATTAGTGAGCGTAGGATGGGGCTGTATTTAAAAGATAAGTTGAAGGATGAGTATACAATTTCCACAAAAATTGGGAGATTATTGGTTCCTCATGATAATTATAAGCAGAAAGGGTTGATGTGGGGTGGACAGATGAATGCTTCATATACCTATGATTATTCTGCAGATGGGGCAAGGAAATCAGTCGAAGATAGTTTACAACGCTTGGGCATTGGTTCATTGGATATTGTTTTCGTTCATGACCTTTCACCCGATAATGGAGATATGGGTAAGGATTGGTTACAATATTTTGAAACTGCGAAAAACGGAGCATTCAAGGAGTTGACCAAAATGAGGGAAGAAGGATTAATCAAAGGTTGGGGATTGGGAGTTAATACCATAGAACCGATTTTAAAGACCATTGAGGTTGCAGATCCAGATATTTTTCTCTCAGCATGCCAATATTCATTGATCAAGTATGAGGATGATTTAAAGCAAGTATTTCCTAAAATAGCCGAAAAAGGGATGTCTATTGTTGTTGGAGCGCCATTGTGTGCAGGATTTTTAGCGGGTCGTCCTAGATATTTATATGGGAAGGATATTCCAGCATTTGCGGCTGAGAAATTAGAAAAGTTAGAAAGAGTTGCTGCGAATCATAAAGTTGATTTGCGGACTGCGGCTCTTCAATTCTCAGCGGCACCTGATGTAGTATCAGCAGTTATTCCTGGTGCAAGTTCAGGAGAACAGGCTAAAGAAAATGCGGCATCATTTGAAGCGAAGGTGCCGAAAGGATTTTGGGATGAACTGAAAAGTGAAAAATTGATCATTGAGGAAGCTCCCGTTCCAAATGCTTAAATTGCGGTATGGAATATAAAGATAAAATCGGATTTATAGGTCTTGGAAACATGGGTAAACCGATGGCCAAGAATTTGGAACAAGCAGGGGTACCTTTGTATGTTTATAACAGGACTCCTGAAAAGATGAATGATTTCTCAGAGAAGAGTATCCCTTGTAATGATATTTATTCACTTGTAAAGGAGTGCGATATTATTTTCACGATGTTGACCAATGATGACGCTGTACATGCTGTTTATGAAACCATTCTATCCATGGACATTGCTGGTAAATTGTTTGTGGATATGAGTACCATTTCACAAGATGCCTCCAAAGCCATTTCAGAAACCACTAAATTGAAAGGAGCAAGTTTTATCGATGCGCCTGTTGCCGGAAGTACGCAGCCGGCAAAGGATGGGACCTTAATATTTATGGTCGGCGGTGATGAAGCGGATGAGAAGAAAGTTTTGCCTTATTTGGAAATCATGGGCAAGGAGGTAAAATATATGGGTGCAAATGGTCAGGGTGTCAATGCGAAACTATGTATTAATTATTATTTGTCGATCCTCTATCAAGGCATGGCCGAGACGGTTTTATTTGCTGAAAAGATGGGGATTTCTCGTGAAAACATGATGAGCATAATAAATGAAAGTGCAAGTGGAAGTGGAGCTTCCAAAGTAAAGACATCTATGATCATCAAGGATGAATATCCGGCTGCATTTTCAATCGATTTAATGTTGAAAGATGTGAAACTAGCTGTTGAGGCAGGTGCGAAATACCCATTGACAGATAGTGTTTTAAAAACTTATCAGGGAGCTAAAGATGCAGGTTTTGCTACTTATGACGTAATGAGTGTTATTCCATTTATGGAAGATAAAAAACCTAATTAATACAACATGAGAAAGATTTATTATATCCTTATTATCTTATTAAGTTGTTCCAACATTTATGCTCAAGATGGCCGATCTGTTTTAGATATTAATCTTTCTAATTATACCTATCCTTATCCTGTAGATTCGATTGATCTTACGCCCAATCAGCAACAAGATCTGAAGATGTTTTACATGGATGTAAAGCCGAGCAGTAATTCCAATGGCAAAACCATAGTATTATTGCATGGGAAAAATTTTAATGGTGCATACTGGAAGACAACCATTGAGGCATTAACAAAAAATGGTTACCGAGTAGTGGTTCCGGATCAAATCGGTTTCGGAAAGTCTTCAAAACCTGATTCTTATCAGTATAGTTTTCAGCAATTGGCATACAATACTGATCAGGTCATCAAGCATTTGGGCATAGATAAATTTTCACTTTTAGGTCATTCCATGGGTGGTATGTTGGCAACAAGGTATACGCTTATGTATCCGGAGAAGGTGGAGAAATTGATTCTTGAAAATCCTATTGGTTTAGAGGATTGGAAGTTATATGCTCCATATATTACAATCGATGAAAGCTATCAGACTGAATTAAAGGCTAATTACGAAAGTACAAAAGCTTATCAATTGAAATTCTATTACGATAATAAGTGGAAGCCAGAATACGATGAATGGGTTTATTTATTAACGGGCTGGGTGAAAGACCCTAATTATAAAAAGGTGGCTTGGAACAATGCTTTAACTACCGACATGGTTTTCACACAACCTGTAGTTTATGAGTTCCAAGATTTGGATTTACCTACCTTATTAATCATTGGAACACGAGATCGAACTGCCATTGGAAAAGACAGGGTCAAGGATCCTGAGATTCAAAATAAGATGGGTCAATATCAAATTTTGGGTAAAGAGACTCAAAAGAAAATAAAAGGCTCTGAATTGGTTGAGTTGGATAATGTAGGTCATCTTCCTCATATCGAGGTGTTCGAAAGGTTTATACAACCCTTATTGAAGTTTTTGGCCAAATAAATTAAACTTAAAAATATCTAAACATGAAAACACATGCTATTCTAGTTTTAATGAGCATCCTATTGGGAAATATGGTCATTGCTCAGGAATTGAAAGAGGTGAACTATAAAGATGGTAACCAAGAGTTGAAGGGGATGGTTACCAATAATTCAGGTCAGAATTTACCTGGCGTATTGATACTTCCAGCTTGGAAAGGAATCGATCAAGAGGCAAAAGATGCAGCGATTGCTTTGGAGAAGCAAGGTTATATCGCATTTATTGCTGACATATATGGAGTTGGCAACACACCAACGGACAATGCGGGATCTTCTAAATTATCTTCTCAATACAAGAATGATTACAAATCTTACCAAGGAAGAATCCAAGCTGCTTTAGATGAACTGAAAAAATCAGGTGCTACTAAGATAGCGGTTATTGGTTATTGTTTTGGAGGAACTGGTGCCTTGGAAGCTGCAAGGGGAGGTTTGCCTGTTGAAGGTGTTGTATGTATTCATGGAGGTTTGGCAAAGGCTGCCGATCGTCCTAATGTTGAAATCAAGAGTAAAGTATTGGTAGAACATCCTGCTGATGACGCTTCGGTAAAACCAGAAGATTATGATGGACTGGTTAAAGAATTGAACGAGGGAAAGGCAGATTGGCAGATCATCACCTATGCAAATTCTAAGCATACTTTTACAAATCCTGAGTCAGCAGATTATAATCCAGTAATGGCGAAGCGAGCATGGAACCATACGCTTATGTTTTTAGATGAAATCCTGAAATAATAGAGATTAGATCAAATCCGATAAAAGCTACCAAATGGTGGCTTTTTTTTGTGAATTTGAATAGTGCTTAAAAGTTCTTTTTCTAGATTTTCGAAATATAGATAGATAAAATATCGAGGTTATCAACAATGCTAAAAACATAATCCATTCGCTTGACAGCGTATAATTATAATAAGAGTATAACGCTGTTAAAATAAAGGATTTCATAAAGAAAAGGGCTATTATAATAACTTTCATCCTTTTAAAATTAAAATATCGGTTTGTTTCTTCTAAGTTAATAAATAACATGTTAAAAATCAATATTTAATGTTAAAATTTTATTAATTTCATTTTAATTATTTTGTCTTGAAAAGTGTTAAGGTGTTTTTCGGGTGGAACTCATTTTAAGATATTTCAATAAATCAGCAAATTGTTACAATATTTATAAAATTCCGTAAAAATTTATGAAAATTTTAACATTATGATTTCCAATGGTTTAGGAATTGTTATATATACATTTTATTATTTATTAGGTTAAAAAAATAAAAGAAAAAGCCATTTTTTCCATGAATGAGTATTGAAAGCATGGGCATTTACCTATCTTAGGGCTACTAAACATAAATCTATAATAACTTAAACGCCTTAATTCTATGGTTAAACGCCGCCATCTTTTCAATGGAAAGAATGGGATTAAAATGCTTCGGATTGGAGGGATTAGTATGCTTCTTGGCATCAGTTCTACCACCGCATTTGCCCATTTGGCCAAAGATGCAACAACCTATGCATCGTATTGGCAAGAACAAATTACCGTTCGCGGAACAGTTAAAGACATTTCATCTGGTCAACCCTTGGCTGGAGTAACTGTTACTGTGAAAGGTACTAACCAAGCAACCACAACCGATGACCAAGGAAATTATGAACTGGAAGGAGTTCCAGGTTCTGCTACCTTAGTTTTTTCATCCATCGGGATGGAAAGTCGGGAAGTTGCAGTTTCCAACCAAACAACCGTTAATATGGAGCTGACTGCAACGTCAGACAATATTGATGAAGTTGTTGTTGTTGGTTATGGTACGCAGAAGAAAGCAACCGTTACGGGTGCTGTTTCTGCAGTAAAAGGGGATGAGCTTAAGAAATCTCCAACTGTCAATTTATCGAATACTATTGCTGGTCGTGTAGCCGGGGTTACTGCTGTTAACCGCAGTGGTGAGCCAGGTGGTGATGGTTCTGGTATCCGTATCCGTGGTACGAACACTCTGGGTGATTCATCACCACTGATCGTAATCGATGGTGTTCCAGCCCGTGCCGGTGGTTTCGAACGCCTGAATCCTGCAGATATCGAGAATATCTCGGTATTAAAAGATGCCTCTGCAGCAATTTATGGTGCCCGTGCAGCGAATGGGGTAGTCCTGGTAACAACCAAACGTGGTAAAACTGGAAAACCAACTCTTTCTTATACTTTTAACCAAGGTTATTCCCAACCAACAGTTATCCCTGAATTAGCCGATGCTAGGCAATATGCAGAGATGAGAAATGAATTGGAAATTTTCAAATTACCAGTGGAGGAATGGAAAGCTGCTTTAGATGCTTTCAACAGCACAGGCTCTTACACTAAAGCGAATGGGGATGTATTAAATGCTCCATTTACACAAGAGGACATGCAAAAATTTGCTGATGGATCAGACCCTTGGGGACATCCTAATACTGATTGGTATAAGGAAACTCTAAAAAATTGGTCTCCACAATCCAAGCATAATCTTCAATTGGACGGAGGTTCTGAAGACTTCCGCTATTTGATGTCTTTGGGTTATTTAAATCAAGACGGATATTATAAGAATTCTGCTAATGGTTATAAGCAGTATGATGTTCGTTTGAACTTAGATGCGAATGTCAATAAGTACGTCAAGTTACAATTTGGTATGATGGGTAGACAAGAGGACAGGAATTATCCTACGAAATCTGCTGCGACGATTTTCCGTATGACGATGCGCGGTAACCCTACTCAACCTGCTTATTGGCCGAATGGAATGCCAGGACCTGATATTGAGAACGGTGAAAACCCTGTTGTCATCTCCACAGATGCATCTGGGTACGATCGTAATAAACGATACTACTTCCAAACTAATGGACAGATCGATATCCAAATTCCAGGTGTTGAAGGGCTGAAAGTAACAGGTACAGCAGCCGTTGATAAATATTTGCGCAATAATAAGAAATGGGAAACCCCTTGGTTCTTGTATACATGGCAAAATGAATATGAAGATGATGGAGTAACTCCAAAATTAGTTCAAGGAAAAAGAGGTCCTGCAGATCCGCGTTTGACACAGGGTAATGAAGACCAATTGAACGTGCTTTTAGGTGCGGTTGTAAATTATGATAAAGTAATAGGTGATCATACCTTCAATATCCTTGCTGGTGTGAACCGAGAAACTATTCGCAATGACAACTTTACTGCGTTCCGTAGATTCTTTATCTCTAATGATATTGATTATTTATTTGCTGGAGGAGATGCTGAAAAAGATAATAGTGGCGGCGCTTGGGAACGAGCACGTTTAAATTACTTTGGTCGCGCGAACTACAATTACAAAGGCAAATATATTGCTGAATTGTTGTGGCGTGTGGATGGTTCATATATGTTTCCAAAGGATACTCGTTATGGATTCTTCCCAGGAGCCATGTTAGGATGGGTTGTATCTGAGGAAGATTTCTGGAAAGACAACGTGCCATTTGTAAACTATTTCAAAATCCGCGCTTCTTATGGACAGATGGGTAATGATAATGTTTACTATAATGGTGCCCTTCAAGAATATCAATACTTCTCGACGTATGGATTTGGGTCTTATATTATCAATGATGATATGGTTAAATCATTACGTGAGAGCCGTGTTCCAAATAGCTTTATTACTTGGGAGGTTGCCAATAACTATAACTTAGGTTTTGATTTTCAGTTTATGGAAGGCAAGTTCAATGCCGAAATCGACTTATTCAAGAACAGTCGTGAAAGTATATTATGGCAGAGAAATGCTTCTATTCCACAAAGTACTGGTATGACATTACCAGCTGAGAACATAGGTAAAGTAGATAACTCAGGATTTGATGTAAGCTTAGGTTACCGTGAGGCATTTGGTGAATTAGGATTTAATGTTGCTGTTAATGCCGGTTATGCTAAGAACAAGATCATCTTTTGGGATGAGGCACCAGGTGCACCAGAATGGCAAAAAAGTACAGGTAGGGCCATCAATGCAGGCTTGTACTATAACTATGATGGAATTTTCAGGGATCAAGCAGAAATTGACGCCAATACAATAGATTATTCTGATATCACTGGGAACTTACGTCCTGGGGACATGAAATATCAGGATTACGATGGTGATGGAAAAATTACACCGAATGACCGTGTACGTAGAGATATGAATAATATCCCAACATTCCAAGGAGGTGTAAATTTTGGATTCAACTACAAAAGTTTTGATTTATCTATTCTATTTCAAGGAGCTGCAGGTGCGGAACAACGTGTAGGTACTGACGAGTCAGGAGCAATTGGTAACTATTTGATTGACTTTTATGAAAATAGATGGACAGTTGATAATCCAAGCAGTGAATATCCTCGTATTACAGACCGAAGTGACCAGTATTTCTCTAATAACAATACGTATTGGTTGAGAAGTACGGACTATATCCGTTTGAAAAATGTGGAGTTAGGGTATAATTTTCCTACGGTATGGACAGAGAAAGCGAGCATTTCGAGTGCACGAATTTTCTTGAGTGGTCAAAATCTATTGACTTGGAGTAAGAACAAGGTTTTAGATCCAGAATCTGATAATGCATTAGGACAATATTATCCTCAAGCACGCATTATCAATGCCGGTATCATGGTTTCCTTTTAATAATTGATTTTATGAAATTAAAAAATAATTTACGATATATATCCTTGGCCTTCGTTGGATTATTGGCTTCATGTAATGATGATTTTGTCAATACAGAACCATTAAATGAGGTGCCACAGGAATTGGTGTGGTCAGACCCAGCGCTTGCCCAAGCGTTTGTCTATGACATATACAATGGTTTTGGAGTAGGGGGATTTTATGAGCAACAAATGGCTTCAATGACCGATGAAGCATTCTTTACTCACCCTGGCCGTGGTATTAATACGGTTACTGAAAGTAGATCGAATGCAGCCGACCAAGGCTATATTATGGATACGTATTCTTATGGTAATATGTATGCACGAATTCGTGCTACTAATATCGCCATAGAAAATTTACGATCTCCAAAATTCGACCAAGAGAGAGCGAATGAACTTTTAGGAGAAGCATATTTCCTTAGGGCTTATTTTTATCAGCAATTATTGCGTTTTTATGGGGCTGTTCCATTGGTTAAAAAGGTTTATAAGCTTGAAGATGCAGATTATTTAGCTGAGCGCAATACCTATGAAGAGTGTGTAACGCAGATTGTGAGCGACTGTGATTCAGCATCTACATTATTGACTGGTTTGTCAAAACAGGACGGTCGTGCTAGTGATGTAGCTGCCTTTGCGTTAAAGGCTAGGGTATTGACCTATGCTGCTAGTGATTTGCACGATGTGCCAACGGCAAAAGCCAAGTCTGCAACGATTAGCAGTTATTCTAATCCTGAATTCCTAGGTTATGTTTCTGGTAATCGCGCGGAAAGATGGAGAAAAGCTAGAGATGCTGCCAAAGTCGTTTTGACGAAATTAGACTATGCTTATAAGTTGGACTTAACTGCTCCTGCTACTGCAGAAGAAGGTACTGCCAATTATATGGATATCGCCATGGGCGGTGGTAGTAACGTTGCGAATGTAGATGGCAAGAAAGATTTGATCTTAGGCAGATTCTTTAAGGATATTAAAGATGAGCGTGGGGGATGGGTTGGCCGTGACAATGGTCCGAATGGTTACCATAACTGGTCAGGTAACACACCAATACAATTATTGGTTGATGACTACGAGATGCGTACCGGCGTGAAGTTTAGTTGGGATAATGCAGCACATAAAGCAGCACCTTATACGAATCGCGATCCACGTTTTTATGCTACCATTAGTCATGATGGTTCCAACTGGAAACCAAGAACTGCGGATGTAGCACAGAGAGATCCAGCAAATCAAATCCAAACAGGTAGATATGAAGTAGGTAGTGGTTCAGGAACAAAGCGAGTAATTCCTGGATTAGATACTAGAAATAGCCCTATCGAAGATTGGAATGGTTCATATACGGGCTATTATTACAGGAAATTCGTAGATCCAAACCCAAGAATAGAAGACCAAAACACAAGACAGCAAATTCCATGGCCGTTATTACGCTATACCGAGGCGGTTTTGAACTATGTAGAGGCTTGTATTGAGTTAGGGGAAGAAGCTGAAGCTAAAACTTGGTTAAACAAAATTCGTTTCCGTGCTGGTATGCCAGCTATTACAGATGCAGGTGCTGCATTGAAAGATAGATACAGAAATGAAAGAAGAATTGAGTTAGCTTATGAAGAGCACCGCTTTTTTGATGCGAGACGTTGGATGATTGCACCGACTACATTAGGCCGTAAGGTAACTTTGGTCAATATTTTCGGTGCTTTGAAACCAGGTAAAACGGTATCAGTTTATAAGTATGACCCTAACAATTACACTTATACTTATACAGTTAGTAACTTGAACCCGGGGATTGAAAATAGAAGTTGGAATGACAAGATGTATTTCAGTTCATTCAACCGTGATGAGATCAACAGGAATACCAAATTAGTACAAAATCCTGGTTACCAATAGGATTAGGTAAGTATATAGATTGGCCCAACCTCAAGGTTGGGCTTTTTTGTGTAAAAATGTTAAGGATTTACTAAGTTTCGATTAATTTTTAAGGTTGAATTGGTTAAATTGAATTTTCAACTGATATAAATTGTAGATTAGCGACCTAAACTGATTTTAATGGATACTAGGAGAGAATTTATCAAAAAAGCGTCTATGTTGGCAGGAGCAACTGCAGCAATCAATTTCATACCTGAATCTATACAACGCGCCTTAGCCATTGATGCAAATCCTGGCAGCACCTACTTGGATGCGGAGCATATTGTTTTTTTGATGCAGGAAAACCGTTCTTTTGATCACTGTTTTGGGACATTAAAGGGAGTTCGTGGATTTAATGATCCAAGAGCCATGCGTCAGCCGAATGGTTTACCAGTTTGGTTTCAGCAAAATAAAACCGAAGAGATTTATTCGCCATTCCATCTTGACATTGTCAACACTAGAGCTACCTGGATGGGGGATCTTCCACATGGTTGGCGCGACATGGTCATGGCAAGGAATGAGGGAAAAATGAATAATTGGCTCGAAGCCAAAAGGCCCGGTGATCCTGAATATAAGCATATCCCATTGACTATGGGATATTATGAGCGGAAAGATATTCCATTCTACTATGCCTTTGCAGATGCATTTACAGTTTGTGATCAACATTTCTGTTCATCATTGACAGGAACTAGTGCCAATAGATCTTATTTTTGGTCAGGTACTATCCGTGAGGAACCTTTTAATCCAGAATCTACCGCGCATGTCGACAATTATCAGATAAATTATAAGGATGTTTCTTGGAAGACCTACCCAGAACGTCTACAGGAAGCTGGTATTCCTTGGAAAGTATATCAAAATGAACTAAGCTTACAAGTTGGTTTTGAGGGCGAGGAAGAAGATTGGTTGGCAAATTTCACAGATAATAACCTTGAATTTCATAAACAGTATCAGGTAAAATTCCATCCAGCATATTATGCAGTTGCCCAAAAGAAAGTAAAGGAAATTGAGCATCTCTTGACCGTGGCGAAATTTGCAAATCAAGAGGCCTATGAAAAAGTTGTCAAAGAATTAAACGGCTATAAGGCTGATATAGAGCAATATTCTCCAGAGAATTTCAAGAAATTGAGCCAACAGGAGCAAGAGATTCATTTGCGTGCATTTACTACAAATGTAAAAGCAGCAGATTATCATCAGTTAACAGAGATTGATGGTCCTGATGGTCAAAAAATACAAGTACCGAAAGGAGATATTTTTCACCAGTTTCGGGAAGATGTCAAATCAGGTAACCTACCGACGGTTTCTTGGTTGGTTGCACCTTGTCGTTTTTCGGACCATCCGAGTTCACCTTGGTTTGGAGCGTGGTATGTTTCAGAAACCTTGGATATTTTAACAGCTAATCCTGAGGTTTGGAAGAAGACCATTTTTATACTGACCTATGATGAAAATGATGGTTATTTTGATCATATTTCTCCATTTGTTCCTCCTTTGACCAATAAAGAAGGGACAGGTGCAGTTCCGAAGGGGTTGAAGACAGAGGATGAATACGTAACAGTTGATCAGGAAAATAAAAGAACCGGTAAAACGGTGGCTTTACATGATAGCCCAATCGGCTTAGGATATCGAGTACCGATGGTGATTGCTTCTCCATGGTCAAAAGGGGGATGGGTCAATTCAGAAGTTTTTGATCATACTTCTACTTTGCAGTTTTTGGAACATTTCATTCAAAAAAAACACAACAAATCTGTTGTCGAATCAAATCTAACAGAATGGAGGCGGTTGGTTTGTGGGAACTTAACATCTGCATTTAGACCTTTGCCAGATGTTCAGCGCCCAGCAATTGATTTTGTAAATCGTAATAAATATGTAGAACGTATTTATTCTGCAAGAGATAAATCAGCTCCAGGAAATTTTGAGGCCAAATCAATTGGCAGCCTCGCTTCGATTCAGAACAATCTTTCAGCAAATACCAGCTTAAACCTGCAAGAGAGAGGTACTAAACCTGCTTGTGCAATTCCTTACGATTTGGATGTTAACATGCGCATTGAATCCGGCAGGCTGAAGTTTGAATTTTTAATTAAAGGTGAACTGCCTCAAACAAAAAATGTTGGGGTGCCATTTCAATTAATATCCCATACAGCTTATGGCAATTCTAATGAGATTGGTAAAACCTGGAATTTTGCTGTAAATTCTTCTGAACCTCTGCATTATGAAATTGATTTGTCAGACATCAAAAACGAAACTTTCTGTTTCTCAGTGCATGGTCCTAATGGATTTTACAGAGCATTCAAGGGCAATGTGAAATCAAGCTTTCCTTCAGTTTTATCAAAGACCATTGGTAAAAAAGATGTTTTTCAAACAACTAGTAAATCAAAGGTTGAATTACTGATAAGAGATGCCTCTTATGGTAGAAAAGCAAAGACTATAAGGGCAAATAGAAATTCAGAACTATCTTGGTCTCTTGAAGATTCATATGGGTGGTATGATTTTGAGGTTACATCGAAACAAGATCCGAGTCTTTATTTGAGATTTGCTGGCCATGTTGAAAATGGGAAACCAAGTATTACAGACCCTTTGATGGGAGGTTTTGTTTAATACGACTGCAAATAGATATTTTTTACTGTGGTGGTTGCCAACACACGCCACAGTAAATTAATTTTTCAAAAAATACGTAGGGATACTTAAGGTATTTGCAATGGTTTTTGCTAGATCTTTTGAAAAAAGACTTGCAAAAAAACTCTTGCGAGTATAGGTAACCAATAAAATATCGATTCCTTCCTCGGCTATCATTTGATTGATAATATATGGTATAGGTTCATTGATATCGATACGGTTTATCATTTCCTTACTTCTATATTCGATGTTGTTTATTCCCATTTGTTTAACAATTCTATCCTGCCAAAAAAGAATATTTTCTGTGTCAATATTTCTTCCATTTTCGGTTACATGCAATAGAATTAATTCCAATCCAGGGCTTGTACGGTTTATAAAGCTATCTAGTAATTCTAATTCTTGATTTTTGAAATTCGTAAGTATACCGACTTTTTGAAATTTGAATTCTTTATAATCTTGCGGAACAGCGATCACGCCAATAGGCGAATGCTGAATTAATTCAAAAGTATTGCTACCCAAGACATAGCCTTTAAATCCTCCTTCACCTTTGGTGCCCATTACAATAAAGGCAACGTGATTTTCTTCTGCTACCTTAAGGACAGTATCAGTCAGATTTCCTTCCATGCAGGCAAATGAGATCTGTAGTTGGGGATATTTAGTTTTCACTTTGTGTTCCCACTTATCCATCTCACTGAAAGCAGCGTCTTCATAATGTTTAGCGACTACCTCATTGAATTCTGCAGTGCCCAAAATTTTTCCAAAAGTTTGATATACATGCAGAATATGTAAATCAAAATTGAATTTATTCGCCAATTCTGCTGCATAATTAGTGGCTACCCATGCATTTTCTGAAAAGTCTGTAGGTAAGAGAATGGAATTTTTCATAGGATACAATAAGGTTATGAATGTCTATGTAATTTACGAAATATTTTTTTATTGAGATTCAATACTTAAAAGTGATAAGTGTCATCAAATTTATGATCATATAGAACTATTTTTGATTATTAGGTATTAAGTAGGTATGGCATCAACTAAAGAAATCAATCAACCAAATTTTTATTCACAATCAATTGAAGAGTCTTTGTCTCAGTTAGAGGTAGACCCGAAGAACGGACTGACTACTTCTGAGTCTGAAACAAGGCTAAATGAATATGGTAAAAATAAGCTGGAGGAGAAAAAAAGGAAGTCCATTTTTATGATGTTCGTTGAACAATTGAATGATTACCTTATTTATGTTCTATTTGCTGCAGTTGCCATTACCTTTTTTATGGGTGAATACACAGATGGAATCATCATATTGATTGTAATCTTTATCAATGCATTCCTGGGCTTGTTTCAGGAAATAAGAGCGAATAATGCTATTGATGCTTTAAAAAATCTTTCGCATCCGAAGGCTTTGGTTAGGCGAGACGGAAAGACAATGGAGATTGATTCTGAGCTTTTAGTGCCTGGGGATATTGTTTTACTTGAAGCCGGGCGAATTATTCCTGCCGACCTAAGGCTGGTAGAATCTGCAAGTCTTCAAATTGATGAATCTGCTTTGACGGGAGAATCTGTTGCTGCAGAAAAGGATGCTGAAGTGCAGCTGGAAGAGGATTATATCCCATTGGGAGATCGCATAAATTTAGCTTATATGTCCACCTTAGTAACCTATGGTCGAGGATCTGGTGTTGTTATAGGTACAGCGAACAATACTGAGGTAGGTAAAATTGCAGGCTATTTAGATACGGATGATAATGAAAAAACACCTTTAGAAATCCGATTGGATCATTTAGGTAAGACTTTAGGAAAAATAGCAATTGGAGTCTGTATTTTAATTTTTATCATCTCATATTTTCAGGGTAGAGATCTCACTGAGATGTTCTTAACGTCAGTTTCATTGGCTGTAGCTTCTATTCCTGAAGGATTAGCAGCAATTGTTGCCATTGTATTATCCATTGGGGTTACCAAAATGGCAAAACAAAATGCGATTATCAAAAAGCTGCCAGCAGTGGAGACCTTAGGCTCGGTTACCATAGTGTGTTCTGATAAAACTGGGACATTGACCCAAAATAAAATGACAGTTCAGGAAGCATTTACCTTTAGTGACGGATTGATTTCGGTAGATGATGAAGCGGAAAATACATTTGAGGAAAATTTGCTGGCGGAAGCTATGGTACTAGCTTCTGATGCAACTTTAGAAAATGATAAACAGACCGGTGATCCTACTGAGGTAGCTTTGTTGTCACTTGCGGATCAATGGGAAATGGATAGAAAAGAATTAGGTAACAAGCAACCTAGAGTTGATGAATTAGCATTCGATTCTGACCGTAAAATGATGTCAACTCTACATTCTGTTGATGAGGAATATATTCTTTACACCAAAGGAGCAGTAGATAATTTGATTGAACAATGTAACTATGTACTTCAAGATGAAAAGGAAATTGAAATAACTGAAGACCATAAAAAGGAAGTGTCGAAGGCGGTGGAAGAAATGTCCAACAAAGCGTTAAGGACGTTGGCGGTAGCCTATAAAAAGACCAGTTCGAAAATTGAAAAAGAAAAATTTGAAGAAGACTTAGTGTTTATTGGCGTTGTTGGTATGATTGATCCACCCCGGGATGAAGTAAAAGATTCTATCCAAAAAGCAAAAGATGCTGGAGTAACTACCATAATGATTACTGGAGATCATGCCAATACTGCCTTTGCCATTGCAAAAGAACTGGGCATAGCGGATAATCAAAATCAGGTTACTACGGGAAAGGAAATCAACAATGCAAGTTATGAGGATTTGGAGAGTCATATTTCCGAGTACAGGGTTTTTGCAAGAGTCTCTCCTGAACACAAAGTCAATATTGTGAAGGCTTTTAAAGCTAAGGGCAATATCGTATCCATGACTGGTGATGGTGTAAATGATGCTCCTTCGTTGAATGCTGCAGATATAGGCGTTGCTATGGGGATTACAGGTACTGACGTGGCAAAAAATGCTTCGGATATGATCTTGGCAGATGATAACTTTTCTACGATTATTGGTGCTATTGAACAAGGTAGAAATATCTTTAATAACATAAAAAAGTCTGTTATTTTCTTGTTGGCTAGTAACTTAGGAGAAGTTGTTGCAATGTTGGTTTCCATTGTTGCTGGTTTGCCTGTTCCTTTATTGGCAACCCAACTTTTATGGATTAATTTAATTACGGATACCCTTCCGGCGGTTGCATTAGGCATGGATCCAGGAGATCCTGCGGTAATGAAAGAAAAGCCAAGGACTATAAATGAGAATTTTTTCTCGCATGGCGGAACACGGAAAATATTAATAGGGGGAATATTGATAGGGTTATTGACTGTGGTTGCTTTTTTAATCGGATATTTTGAACATGGATATAATCCTATGAACGATGATATTCCAGATGATATTCATGCCTATGCAAGGACAATGGCATTCCTAACGATTATTGCATCACAATTGTTTTATTCCTTGTCCTTTAGAAGCGAATATAAATCTATATTCCAAGTGGGAATATTTTCAAACAAGTATTTGGTAGTAGCAATAATTTTAGGCTTTGGATTGCAATTGATGGTTCTCTTTATTCCATTGATGCGGAATGCATTCAAGCTTCAATTAATAGGCCTTAATGATTGGTTGATGGTCTTGGGATTAGGATTGGTGCCGTTGATCGTCAATGAAATCATTAAACTATTCTTAAAGCGGTCGGAGAACAAATAATTATTTAGCATTTAATTTTCTCATCTCACGTTGGTATTTTCTAAATTCCCAAGGTGCGACTGAATTTTTTAGAGACCAGATATTTCTTTTGTAAAGTTTAGCTTCTGCCTCAGCAGCTGCATATTCTGTTGATTTGTCAAATTGAAGGAAATGCCATGCCAAGCCTGATTTTAATAAAGCAAGGTTGATTTCCAGGGAATCGATATACACTTTTCCGATTGCTCGTTTATAATGGTCATATTTAAGGATTTCTACATTTACCTCTTTTTGAAAGCATAACTGGCCAATATAATCTTTGGCTACTTGATAATAATCTTGTTTTCTTTCGGGACAATCTATTCCATGCAATCTTATACGATGTTGTTGATTCAAACTATCTAGAATAGTAATTGTATCACCATCGGAAATTCGAACTACTTTTCCTTTTAATATTTCTTGGGCATATGCTTGTTGAAAACAAATTGAAAGAATTAGAAATAGATAGAAAATTGATTTGGTAAACATCCTGCAAAAATAACCTTTAAGGCATGATTTAGGTAAATAATTTGATTTTATCCTGTTGCATTTTTAATGAGTTTAAAATCAGTGTATTAAAGTTTACTTTGCTTTAAAAGGGAAGAAATATGGGTTTTTAAAATGTTAAAATATGTTAAGAACAAATTTCATTGACGCGAATTGGTGTTTAGATGCGTTAGAGTAGTAATAAATTTCATAATTTAGGTTAATAATTGGTTTGATAAATCCCGTGGCTCCCCGCCGCGGGATTTTTATTTTGCAGTATTTGGGATTTTATTGTTATTCATATTGGAAATACTAACTTCGTTTATGCATAAGAAGATTTTACTTATTGATGATGAGGATAAGCTGCGAGAGTTATTGGCGAGAATTATCCAACTAGAATGGGAAGATCTTGAAGTATTTCAAGCTTCTACCTTAAAATCAGGTTATCAGATATTGAAGACTAAGGAAATTGATGTTGTCTTATGCGACGTTAAATTACCAGATGGGAATGGTGTTGAGGCAGTCTCAGAGATTAAGAAATATCAACCTCAATCTGAAGTTATATTGATGACTGCTTTTGGTCAGATTCCAGATGGAGTGCAGGCCATAAAAAATGGTGCCTTCGACTACATCACTAAAGGAGATGACAATAATAAAGTTATTCCATTATTGCATAAAGCTTTTGAAAAAGTTGAGTTAGTAAAAAAACTTATAAAGTTAGAGGAGAAGGTAGGCAAAAAATATTCCTTTGATCAAATTATTGGAGACTCCAAAGAGATCCATAACGCAATTAATCTGGGTAAAAAGGTTTCTCAGACAGATGCTTCTGTTTTGTTATTGGGAGAAACTGGAACTGGTAAAGAGGTTTTCGCTCAGGCTATCCATTATGAGAGCAAGCGTAATTCAAAATCATTTGTTGCTTTGAACTGTTCTGCAGTCAGTAAAGATTTATTAGAATCTGAAATGTTTGGCCATGTTGCTGGATCCTTTACTGGTGCTGCCAAAGATAAGAAGGGATTATTTGAAGAAGCTAATGATGGTACATTATTTCTTGATGAAATAGGCGAGATGCCATTGGAACTACAAGCAAAGTTACTTCGTGTCTTGGAAACTGGCGAATTTCTTAAAGTCGGCGAAACAACCCCTACAAAAGTGAATGTTCGATTGATAGCTGCAACTAATAGAAACTTAGAACAGGAAGCTGAAGAAGGGCACTTTAGGGAGGATTTATATTACCGGATTTCTGTTTTTACAATTAACTTACCCGCTTTAAAAGATAGGAAATCTGATATTCCGCTATTAATTGAGCACTTTGTAAAGGTAAATGCTGCAAAAATGAATGTTCAAATTCCCGAGGTTGAACAATCATATATTGATCTTTTGGGCAAGCACAATTGGAAAGGTAATGTGAGAGAATTAAAGAATGTTATTGAACGAAGTTTGATTTTAATAGAAGGAAATAGTCTCGATGAACGGTCGCTGCCTTATGAATTCTCCATTGATGATAAAGGTACAGCAAGTGGCGCCAAGATGTCACTATCAGAAATTGAAAGAAAGCATATTCAAAAAGTATTGGCTTATACTAAGGGAAATAAAGCTGAGGCAGCAAGGCTTTTGGAAATTGGAGTGGCTACACTCTATAGAAAAATTGAAGAATATAAGATTTCTTAATGTTTTAAAATACGGATAAATCATTCTCAAAATGATAAGAACCCTATCAAAATGATAGGGTTTTTTTATGGCTCAATCTCTAAAAAATATTTGTAATTATTTGGTATACAGTTGGTTGTTGTGTTTTTGTTTTTCATTGGAACAAGTTTGGCATTCAAGGTCAAAATGAAATAGAAAAGATAAATAAACACATTAAGTAACATGATTTTAACTATCGCATTATTGATTTTGGGCATTCTTTGTTTTGCCATTTTTTACAAATCAGTTGATTTTTTTGATAAGATCTAAAACTATGGAAAATAAAATAATATCAACCGTAAAAGCGTGGATACCGGGATGTTTCCATGATGATAAGGAGGAGTCTGAATATGAGATTCTTCAACATGTGGCAGAATATTGTTTGATGAACTTTGATGGGTCTGATGAGGATCAGAAACTTGCTAAGGAGGCTGTTCATGTCATAGGTATTTTATATGGAGGTGGATCCCTACATATTAAAAATGCCATTGAAAATGAGTTTTTGGAACGACTTGCCACAAGTGAATCGCCAGCAAGTTTAAGAAAGCACCTTGCATGTTTTCCCAAAGAAATGAGATCCATTTATATGAAAACCATTTTAGAAAATTAGAGATATGGTAGCATTATTAATTGTAGCCATCATGGTTTTTCTATACACCATGTATGTGCTCTTGAATCCTGAAAAATTTTAAGGACATAAAAAATGAATTTAATAAATACAGATGTATGGGGAGTAATTGCCATGTTTTTCATGACAATCATTATTGCGATTCCCTTAGGAAAATATATAGCAAATGTGTTTTCAGATAAACCAGGTTTTTCAGATCGCATATTTGGTCCGCTAGAACGAGTAATTCTAAAGTTGACTGGAGTTGACGCGAAAAAGGAAATGGGCTGGAAAGAGCATTTGATCGCTTTGTTGACCATCAATCTTGTTTGGTTTGTGGTTGGTATGCTGATTTTAATGTTCCAGGCAAATCTTCCACTGAATCCCGATGGTAATCCAAATATGTCACCTGATCTGGCTTTTAATACAGTCATTTCATTTTTGGTGAATTGTAATTTGCAGCATTATTCAGGAGAGACTGGGGTTAGTTATTTTTCCCAAACAGGATTAATGTTCCTTCAGTTTGTCAGCTCAGGTGTTGGCATTGCTGCGGCAGTGGTACTGTTCAAGGCATTAAAGGATAAAGGAAGTAAAACATTGGGTAATTTCTATGATATCTTTTTGAAATCATGTACCCGTATTTTATTGCCTATTTCTTTTATTGTTGCCTTAATTCTTGTTTTTCAAGGAACTCCGATGACTTATGAAGGCAAGGACAGTATGATCAATCTTCAAGGAGATACCGTTGAAGTTTCCAGAGGTCCTGTTGCGGCATTTGTCGCTATAAAACATGTGGGTACGAATGGGGGAGGTTTTTATGGTGCTAATTCAAACCATCCCCTTGAAAACCCAACCTATCTTACCAATATCGTTGAAATGCTGGCTCAGTTTATAATCCCAGTGGCCATGGTATTTGCTCTTGGGTTTTTTATAAATAAGAAAAAGCTATCCTGGATGATCTTTGGGGTAATGACTATTGGTTTTCTATGTTTAGCAGTTCCGAATGTTTTGATGGAGAGCGAGGGCAGTCCTGCTATAGAGCGCTTGGGAATCAATCAAGATTTAGGTTCTATGGAAGGTAAGGAGATTCGTGTAGGTTCTGCTGCATCGGGCTTTTGGTCCATAGTAACTACAGTAATTTCCACAGGTTCCATAAACTCTATGCATGATAGTTCGATGCCGCTATCAGGGATGAACCAAATGCTGGCCATGATGATCAATGCGTTTTATGGTGGTAATGGAGTCGGTATACTTAACTTTTTCATATTTATCATTCTAGCAGTTTTTATTTCTGGCTTAATGGTAGGCCGGACTCCAGAATTCATGGGGAAGAAAGTTGAAGCAAGGGAAATGAAGATCGCGATGATGGTTGCATTAATTCATCCTTTTCTAATATTAGTAGGCACAGCGATAGCAGCAGCTTACCCTAGTATTGGAGCAAATACAACAAATGACCCTGGTTTTCATGGTTTCTCAGAAATGCTATATGAATTTACATCAGCTTCAGCGAATAATGGTAGTGGATTTGAAGGCTTAGGCGACAATACTTTGTGGTGGAATATCAGTACAGGTATTGTGCTTCTATTCGGAAGGTTTATTCCGATAATTGGTCCGGTAGCTATTGCTGGGTTGTTATCAGAAAAGCGATATATCCCTGAAGGTGCAGGGACTTTGAAAACTGATACTGGGAGTTTTGGTTTTATGGTACTCGCCGTAATCGTAATTGTTGCTGCCTTGGCATTTTTTCCAGCTTTGACCCTAGGTCCGATAGCTGAATATTTCACAATTAAATAAGAATAGTAATGAAATCAAATAATCCATTTTTTGACCCTGAGTTATTGATGGTATCCTTTAAAGAAGCTTTTATAAAACTCAATCCAAAGGATATGCTTAGAAATCCGGTGATGTTTACTGTAGTGGTCTGTACTGTTGTGATGGCCGTTGTATGTATCGCAATATTAATGGGGGATAAAAGTCAAGGCTCTTTAGGGTATAATTTTATAGTGTTCTTGATATTACTGATCACCTTATTGTTTGCCAATTTTGCGGAATCATTGGCTGAAGCTAGGGGTAAAGCCCAAGCAGACAGCTTACGTAAAACAAGAGAGGAAACTCCCGCAAAATTAAAAGATGGTAGGACAATTTCGTCGTCACAATTGCAGAAAGGTGATGTATTTATATGTGTTGCTGGAGATATCATAGCAAGTGACGGAGAAATCATTGAGGGTTTGGCAACTATTGACGAGAGTGCTATTACAGGTGAATCTGCACCAGTAATTAGAGAAGCTGGTGGTGATAGAAGTTCTGTAACTGGCGGTACAAAAGTTTTGTCTGATGAAATCACTGTATTGGTAACTGCAACTGCCGGGGAGAGTTTCTTGGATAAGATGATTGCTTTGGTCGAAGGAGCCAAAAGACAAAAAACTCCAAATCAAATCGCTTTGACCATTCTTCTAGCAGGATTTACTTTAGTCTTTATTTTGGTTTGTGTGACTCTGAAGCCTTTTGCTGATTATTCCAACGTGCCGATAAGTATTGCAGCATTTATCTCGCTGTTTGTGTGTCTTATACCGACTACTATTGGTGGTTTATTATCGGCCATTGGTATTGCAGGTATGGATAGAGCATTGCGGGCAAATGTTTTGACCAAATCAGGGCGCGCTGTCGAAACTGCTGGAGATGTGGATGTTCTATTATTAGATAAAACAGGTACAATTACTATTGGTAACCGTAAAGCAACCAATTTCCATCCTGCTCCGGGAGTTGATCATGTGGATTTGATACGAGCAGCAACTTTAAGCTCCTTGTATGATGAAACTCCTGAGGGAAAATCTATTGTAGAATTAGCAGGCTTGGATGTTACTCCTTTTAAATCGGAGGAGGCAAAATTCATCAAGTTTACTGCAGAAACAAGATGCTCTGGAGTAGATATGAGTAACCAAAGAATTAGAAAAGGAGCGACTGATTCCATCAAAAAATTAGTAGAAGGTGCTGGTCATGCTTTTCCAAATGAGGTGATGAATATAGTTGAAAAAATCTCAGGAAACGGAGGTACGCCTCTGGTAGTTTCAGAAAATGAGATTCCATTGGGAGTTGTTGAACTGCAGGATATCGTGAAGCCAGGTATACAAGAGCGGTTTGAGAGATTGAGGAAGATGGGGATCAAGACTGTTATGGTTACTGGTGATAACCCATTGACTGCAGGGTATATTGCTAAAAAAGCTGGGGTTGACGATTTTATTGCAGAGGCAAAGCCAGAAGATAAAATGAATTATATCCGTAAGGAACAAGGTGAGGGTAAGTTGGTTGCTATGATGGGTGATGGTACCAATGATGCTCCTGCCTTGGCCCAAGCGGATGTTGGGGTTGCGATGAACAGCGGAACGCAAGCTGCGAAGGAAGCCGGAAATATGGTGGATTTGGATAATGACCCTACCAAGCTAATTGAGGTAGTTGAAATTGGTAAGCAGTTGCTAATGACCCGAGGTACTTTGACCACTTTCAGTATCGCCAATGATGTTGCCAAGTATTTTGCGATTATTCCAGCTCTTTTTGTGGCTTTTATTCCAGCCTTGGCACCCTTAAATATTATGGATCTCAAAAGTCCAGAATCCGCTATTTTGTCCGCTATTATATTTAATGCGATCCTAATTCCTATGCTTATTCCTTTGGCATTAAAAGGTGTGGCTTATAAACCTATAGGAGCATCCGCATTATTGCGTAGAAATATCCTAATATATGGATTTGGAGGTCTTATCGTGCCATTTATCGGCATCAAATTAATAGATGTTTTATTATCTGTATTTATATAATTAATCATGAAAACACATGTATTACCTGCGATTAAAATGACCATTTTAACATTTGTTTTATTCGCAATATTATATCCATTGGTTGTTTGGGGTTTTGCACAGTTGAGCCCAAACCATGGAAATGGTTTCCTAATTGAAAACAATGGGAAATCCTATTACGAAAATATTGGACAACAATTTACTGAAAACCAGTATTTCTGGTCACGTCCATCTGCTGTCGATTATAATGCAGCAGGTTCTGGTGGTAGCAACAAGTCGGGATCTAATCCAGAATATATAAAGGAGGTAGAGGACCGGATAGCCCATTTTATGTCACAGAATCCAACGGTTAAAAGAGGCCAAATCCCGACTGAGATAGTTACCGCTAGTGGTAGTGGTCTTGATCCACATCTTTCTGTTAAAGCTTTGGAAATTCAAGTTCCTAGGATTGCGAAAATGCGAAATATAGAGGAAACAGAACTTTTAAGATTAATTGAAAATCACATCGAATCACCATTGTTAGGATTTCTAGGACCAGAAAAGGTTCATGTCCTTGAACTTAATATTGCCTTAGATAAAATGGCTGGAAAGAAAGGAGTGGAAGATGTTAAATAAGTTTTTAGGATGCGCTACATTTTTCATAGGACTAGGCATAGCAGAAGCACAGGAATCAAAGGACTCATTACAATCGAACTTGACTTTCGGTGGATATGTTGAAAGCTACTATACCTATGATTTCAATAAACCGGAAGATCATAAAAGGCCAGGATTTATTTACAGTCATCATAGAAGCAATGAATTGTCTGTAAACCTCGCGATGATAAAGGCTAACTTTTCTAATTCAAGGGTTAGGAGCAACTTAGCTTTGGCAGTTGGTAGTTATATAAATGCCAATTATGCTGCCGAAGAAGGAGTTTGGAAGAATGTATATGAGGCCAATTTAGGATATAAATTGCTAGAAAACCATGAACTATGGATAGATGCTGGTGTTTTGCCTTCCCATATTGGTGGTGAGAGTGCTATTGGGTTGGACAATATTAGCCTATCTAGAAGTTTGTCAGCTGAGAATTCGCCTTATTTTGAAACAGGGGCTAGATTGTCTTATACTACAGATAATGGCAAGTTTTATTTAGCTGCTTTGGTACTAAATGGTTGGCAGAGAATTCAATTGCCAAATTCTAGTAAGGGAATGTCTTTAGGTCATCAGATTCAATACAAACCAAATGAATCCATTGTTCTAAACAGTAGCTCTTATTATGGAGATGAAGGAACAGACAGTACTAGATTTTTTCACGATCTATATGGTCAAGTAAATATAAATTCCAAATTCAATCTTTTGGCAAATTGGGATTATGGAGTTCAAACACAACCCCTCATATCTGAAAATTTTAAGTGGTGGAATGCTGGACTGCAATCTAATTATTTGTTCCATCCAAAATTGAAAGGCAATGCTAGGCTTGAATATTTCAATGATGAAGATGGTGTGATTTTCGGACGCTTTGATAATCTGGGAACCAATATATTGGGTTATTCATTGGGGATAGATGTTGATCTTTATAAAGGATTGATGTGGCGGACTGAATTTAGGGGTTTGAATTCAACAGAGAATACATTTACAGATCGAAAGTCTGAGAGCTATGATAAATCCTATACTGTAAGTACAGCAATAGGTTGGAAATTCTAGAATAATATGGAAGCACAGCGTAAATCGGCAGAACATTTCCTTGATTTGATCAAACAATCCCGTCGGGGGAAGTTTAAGATCTATCTTGGTATGTGTGCTGGCGTGGGTAAGACATACAGAATGCTTCAGGAATCTCATGACTTATTGAGAAACGGAATTGACGTTCAAATAGCTTATATTGAAACCCACGACAGAGAAGATACCATAAAAATGTTGGCTGGTTTACCCTTGCTGCCAAGAAAGCAAATTTATTATAAAGGAAATGAATTAGATGATTTGGATGTGGATCTGGTATTACAGAAGCATCCTGAAGTAGTAGTCGTCGATGAATTGGCACATACAAATGTGCCGGGAAGTAAAAATGAGAAACGATGGCAGGATGTAATGGAAATTTTGGATGCTGGAATAAACGTTATATCGGCTGTCAATATTCAGCATTTGGAAGGTCTTCAAGCAGAAGTTGGAGACATGCTTTCAGTACCAGTTTATGAGCGAATTCCAGACCGTGTTATTCAATCGGCAGATGAAGTTCTATTTGTCGATATTTCTGTAGAAGATCTCTTGAGTAGGTTAAAAGAAGGGAAAATCTATAAGAAAGAAAAAATAGAAACGGCATTAAGAAACTTCTTTCAATCCGAGCAATTATTGTTGTTAAGAGAGCTAGCGCTGAAGGAGGTTGCAGTTCATGCTATCAAAAAACATGAAAAGGAAAAACCTTCGGATTCAAAGCATAAAATTGAAAGGTTTATGGTGTGTATAGGCACAGATGAAAAGAAAGCCAAAAATTTAATTCGAAGAACGTGCAGGTTGGCTAGTTACTATCAGGCTGAGTGGTACATCCTATATATTCAAACACCCAAAGAGAGCGTCAATAAAATTGCATTGGATAAGCAACGTTATCTAATTAATAATTTTAAATTGGCAACGGAATTGGGCGGACAGGTTATTCAAGTTCAAGGAAAAGATGTCCCCGAGAATATAGTGGATCAAGTACTAAGGATGAGAATAACTACAGTCTGTATAGGTAGACCGTATTGGCCATTCTTAAGAATATTATGGGCCATGGGTATGTTCAGGAGATTAATGAAAAAATTAGAAAAAATTCAAGTGGACTTAATTATTCTGTCATGAAAATTAAAGCTAAACTTTATTTAGGAATAGGATTGTTGTTTTTGATGATTCTAATTCAGGCAACAGTAAGTACGCTGTTTGTCAGTTCACTCAAAAAAGACACGGAAAATGTGCTATCTGCAAACTATAATTCAGTAGAATATGCACGAAATATGCTCAAAGCTTCTGAAGAAATTCAACTAAAAAATGATGCGATTTTGCAGCTTGAGGATAATTTTGAGAAACAGAAATTGAATGTTACTGAACCTGGTGAGAGGGAAATCACAGATCAGTTATCACAACAATTAGAAAAATTGAAAAGCAATCCCAATGATCCCCTTATTAATCAAAACTTTCGAACTGCTTTAGTAGAGCTTATGACAGTCAATATGGATGCGATCGTTAAAAAAAGCGATCACGCTCAGGAAACTGCGGGGAATGCCTTTGTGCTAATTTCTGTTGTTGGTGCTCTTTGTTTTTTAATTGGCTTCGTTCTGTTTGTAAATCTTCCAAGTAATATCGCCAATCCTATCAAAAAGCTCAGTGACAGTATTAGGGAAATTTCTCGTCAGAACTATAATCAGAGGGTGTATATAGAGGGTAAAAGTGAATTTGCTGAATTGGCCGGTTCATTTAATGTTATGGCAGAGAAACTTCAGGAATATTCCAACAGTAAATTGGACCAAATTCTTGAAGAAAAAAAACGCGTCGAAACATTGGTGAACAGTATGCATGACCCTGTAATCGGTCTTGACGAAAATAGAACAATAACCTTTATCAATGATGAGGCATTACAAGTTTCTGGATTAAAAAGAACTGACTTACTGCAATTAAACACCCGTGATTTAATCATGAAGAACGATCTGATCAGAGACTTAACAGATTCTTCAAACCAAATGTCGACAATTAAAATAGTCGTAGACAATAAAGAATCCTATTTCGACAAGGAAATAATTCCAATGGAAATAACACCAACAGGAGAGACAAAGAGCCAAAAAATAGGGGAGTTGATCGTCTTAAAAAATGTAACAGCATTTAAGGAATTAGATGTGGCAAAAACTAATTTTATTGCTACTGTTTCTCATGAGCTCAGGACGCCAATAGCGTCTATACAATTGAGTTCAGAATTGTTAAAGCATCCTAGAACTGGCACCTTGTCTGACGATCAGAAAAAACTACTTTCTGGCATTGAAGAAGATAGTTTGAGGTTATTGCGGATTACAAGTGAGTTGCTCAATGTTTCGCAAGTTGAGACCGGCAATATAAAATTATATTCTCAAATCACCAGTCCTATACCTATTGTACAATACGCAATAAATGCTACCAGAATGCAAGCGGAACAGAAACAAATTGACATTGAAACCCAAATCGATGAGACATTGCCGAAGATTTATGTGGATGAAGAGAAAACTGCATGGGTTTTGACAAACTTTATTACCAATGCAATCCGATATTCTCCTGAAAACAGTAAGATTATAGTTAGTCTAAAAAATAACTCTAAGGAACTGATTTTCTCAGTAAAAGATCATGGTAAAGGAATTGATGAGGCTTATAAAAACAAAGTTTTTGATCGATATTTTCAGATTCCAGGCAGCGTACGGACAGGAACTGGGCTTGGGCTTTCCATTTCCAAGGATTTTATTGAGAACCAAGGTGGAAAGATCTCCGTCGAAAGTGAATTAGGGGTAGGGAGCACATTTTCTTTTAGGATACCGGTAATAAATACTTAATCTATCAGATAGGTTTCAAAGTGAGTGACATTTTCTTCAAATTCCAATAAGTATTTTTTGTCTTCTTTATAGTATCGAGCTTTTTCAAACTTCTCTCCGGCAAATTCTTTTATACTATCAACAGAATCCCATTCAGTAACCGTCATAAAATGACAGATGTCGTGATCTATCCGTCGGAGTACTTTGGTGGATAGATTTCCTTTGATGCTGCGGTAATCTTTAATACCTGTATCGAATAAATAATTTAGGTACTCATCAGCATCTTCTTTTTTGGTTATTCCGTGCCAAATCCTTGTTATTATCTTCATGGTTTTTCCTCCTTTCGAACGGTTATATTCTAATTTACTGAATATTTTTGAGTAAAAATTGGGTTCAACTCGACGTTTTGCCGGGATTGTTCCCAAAAATCAGTGGCTTTTTTGCTATCCATACACCTTGGATTGTGTGATTTTTTATTTGAATAAGTATTGCTGAACGATTAAGCGAGGAAATTATTTTATCTATTAATAAATAATAACGTTAAGAAATATATCGATTAATCTTTAGTTTCTTCATTCTAATATATTTTTAAAACTAGTTTGATTTTAAGTGAAGTTAACTTCCTAGTAACAATACTTAAGATTATTATTAGCGTAGAGAAGATTTTTTAAGCGCTAAATTTTTACTGAATTTCTCAAAAATTAACCAATGGTTTATGCATAAAATTCTAATGTAAATAGATTACTACATTGGTGAATAATTTAAATTACAGGAATTTATTTGTTTAAATATTGATATATGTTTGCAGTGTTAATTGTTAATAATTTATTAATATTAAAAGTTTGTCTAAATAGTTAATTAAAGTTAAAGCGTTTAAGATTGATTTTATTGACAGGGCAATTTAAATATCTATCAATACAAGAATGAAAAGAAATAAGATTGAAACCTATGTGTCTCCGCGTATTGTGGAGCTAAAGATTGAGCTAGAGCAAGGTATCCTTGCTTCATCGGCTACATTCACTCCTGGTGATGGTACAGATGGAAACTATACTCCAGAGGTAGATGATTGGTATGACAGTACTGGGCATCAAGAAATTGAATTATAAAAAATCTGAAATTATAAGAAATGAAATCAAATCTAAAAAGGCCACATGCTAATAGTTTTATTAAGGCTTTATTGTTAGGGGTTTTGTTCTCTAGTTTATTAGCTAGTTGTAACAAGGAAACCAATTCGGCTGTAGACCTACCTACAGGCGATGCTACCTTAAGTATTGATGTTGCAGGTGTTAATGATGAAGAAGAAGGAGAAAAGAAAACATCTGTTAGTAAAAGTGCCATGAATTCTACTGGTTATGGTGAAATATTAAGCTCTAAAGAAGTATCATATGAAGGATTAGATGCTATTATAAGTTCGCGGATCGATCAGAAGAGGGATTCAAGATCTATTGTGGCAAACAATCGAAAAAACAGTGGATCAAACTCTGAATTACGTGCTGCAGTCATGACTCCGGGTATAAAATATAGATTATTACTTTACTTAAACGGGACATTTGTTAAATCTGTAGCTGCTGAATCTGGCGTTGCATCTCATGTGGAGGTTAGTAAAGATGTGGAGTATAATTGGTATGCATTTTCATATAATAGTACAGATGATATTCCGGATGTAACTAATACTTCAGCTCCAACCGTAGAATCTAAGGTAGATAAGCCATTACTATATGCTAGTGGGACTGTAATGGTTACTGGCGAAGGCGTTGTTGACAAGCCTTTGAGAGTGCAATTTGCCCATCGCACTGCAAGAGTGGGTGCGGAAATAAGTGCTAGAGGAGCTTTCGCTGGAATTGAAAGCGTATCTGCTAGTTTCGCAAGTTCCGAATATATCAAAAAAGGCAATCTAAATTTGTTGACAGGGTTATATGAATCCACATCTACAGTTGATGTAGGTAACTTGGTGTTTACTCCTTTTAGTGCAGCAACTAAAGATACAATTAAGGTTGCTTATTATTATACTGCTGGACAAGGAGCAAATTCAGCAATTAAAGTAAATGTTCAGGCATTGACATTAAAATTGGATCTTGGAGATACTCGGGTATTTACAAATATGCAGTTTTCAGACAATGTAGACTTAAGCTGGGGTTATAGAAGAACTGTGTTTTTGGATTTAATTGAATCACCATTGACAGTAAACGGGATAAAATGGGCTAGAACAAATTTATATTTTAGTCAAGCAGATAGGGCATATCGATTTAGACATCAGATTCATGATCCATATAACAGAAGTACTGAAGAATATTGGAATTTCAAAGCGCCATTCCCTAATGGTACAATCGGTGCTCAAGATCCATGTACTTTAGTTTATCCAAAAAATAAATGGAGAATGCCTAATGGGGATGAAACGCGGAATTTGATTGCCGTTAAAGATAGTGGAAGAACACTGAATGCGGATTATGTAGAATATACCGCTACTGGCACTGCGGCACCTTATCCAAGTAATAAGCTTAGAATTAATAAAATGGGTTATTACAATATTGCATTGGGGATATTTGGACTTCTTAGCGATGATAAGCAAGATGGATATTTTTGGGTTAATGAAACTGGAATTTTTGGAGGCGCTTTAACAGGTGTTAATAACTATAGGGTAAGTGATACTAGGGAGTTTTTAGTAACCGGTGATTATGTTTTTGAGCATTGGGCTCAGTCTTCTTGGGGAGGTGCTGAGAATATAAGGTGTGTTAGAAACGAATAGCGTATAACGATTATTATTGTTTAAGGCTATCTCATTGGGGATAGCCTGTTTTTATTTCTCAATTTTTTTTACTGGTTTTTGAATTTTATTTGCTGTCAACCTACTGTAGTCAATCATTTACAAATAATATTTAAGCCAAGGTGTTCTTATTGTTAAATAAAAATGTTATGAGTAGATTCATATCATAATATGATATTTTTATTTCTTTTTAACCTTTAAATTTGAAGGTATTTTAAATAATTGATGAAACTAAATAAAATATTTGTTTTTTAAAATTAACTAATAGTACAATTAAGTGATTTAAAAAAATTTGCTGCTTTTGAAATAGGCTGTATATTCGTAGTGTTGTTCAGAGAAATTTGGAAAATAATGCTCGGTCACACACGCTGTTAATTTTTCAAAATAAGTTTTTTCAATTAGGTTTCGGTGTTATTATAATAATGCTTAAACCATACGTTCAGAGGCGATAATAAAAAGAAGAAAGAATATCACTAAACTTGAAAATTAAAATTTAAATAAATTCTTCTTTTTAAAATAAAACAACATTAATGAAAAAGATAAGTACTATTATTCTAGCAACGCTGTTTGCTTTAGGTGGTTTCGCGAAGGAACCTATTGAGAAAGATCCTTGGAAAACGAAATTCATGGCAGAAAAAGTTTACCAAGAGACTTCAGATTTAAATCACTGGTTTGTGGGTGCAAGTGTAGGGGGGCAAGTTTATTTTGGTGACCACGATAAACAATTGTCATTTGGAAAGAGAATAACCCCACAGTTTGAAATTTACGCAGGTAAATGGTTGAACGAAAGATTTGGTTTAAGACTTGGATTAAATGGAATTAATTACAAAGGTCTTACCCAGACTTCGATGTATGGCACAGGAGAGATTTTTCATGCTGGACAGAATTTAGAGTATCAAAAATTCAACTTCATCAATGTGCATGCAGATTTTATGTTCAACTGGACAAACGATGCCTTAGGATATGATCCAGCCCGTTTGTATAACCTGATCCCTTATGTTGGAATTGGTTTTGGAGCAGTACTATCAGATCCAGGATCATTAAAGTTCAGTCCAAACTTGGGTATCCTGCAAACATTCCGTCTTTCAGACGCATTGGATTTAACTCTAGACATTAGAGGAAATTTATATGGTGATGAATTCGACGGTGAGGT
This sequence comes from Sphingobacterium sp. 1.A.5, assembly GCF_002734235.1. Taxonomy (NCBI): domain Bacteria; kingdom Pseudomonadati; phylum Bacteroidota; class Sphingobacteriia; order Sphingobacteriales; family Sphingobacteriaceae; genus Sphingobacterium; species Sphingobacterium sp. 1.A.5. Next base: position 67,938 of record NZ_PEBA01000056.1, on the reverse strand, counting down.
TGGAGGAAGAAATTTTGAAGGGGCAGCTTCTACTTCGGTAGGAGTAAAATACACCCTCAATAGATAAGCTTAGATTCACTAACTATTAATAATTAGCCTTGGTCTCGCCCGATATCAAGGCTTCTTTTTTTTAGCTTAGTAGATTATTCATATATTTATTTGCTTAATAAAACATATGAGAATAAATAGACTATACTACATGTTCATGGCTGCAATTGTCCTTTTTGCAACATCATGTAATCAAAACAAAAAATCAGGAGACAATAGCAATTCAACAGAACTAGAATCTAATACTTATACTGTTCCTAAAGCTCCCGAGAATATCCAAGGTGAAAGTGCTAAAATCAATTATGTTTTCACTCATTTTTGGGACGATTTCAATTTCCGAGATACTGCCAAAGTATTTGATCCAAATTACGGAGAACAAGCGATAGTCGATTATATTGGACATTTTCCTTTGGTAGGAATTGATACGTTAAAGGAAGGTGTTGAAAACGTTTTGAATGAGGCTAAAATTGAACCCAAAGTCTTCGATTTTTTTAAATATCAATTTGAAAATTACCTCTCTAATCCTAATTCTCCTGCAAGGAATGATTTATATTATGAAATTGTTCTTGATAAATTAATTGCTTCCGGCAAGTTAACTCCGGATGAAGTAACAAAATATGAATCCTTGCTTCCTTTATTGCGCAAAAACAAGCCAGGTACAGAAGCAACTGACTTTAAATATTTAATGACTGATGGAACAACTTCTGATTTAAAGTCAATAGAGGCTCCATTTACATTGTTGATGTTTTATGAACCGGGATGTAGTACGTGTGAAGAAACCATCGAACATATCAAGAACAATCAAGGATTTAATTCAGTTCTTGAAAATGGTGCTCTTAAAATATTAGCTATTTATCCAGATGGTGATATGGATATCTGGAAAAATTACCAAAAAAATATTCCAACAAACTGGATCAATGGCTTAGATTCTGATCAATCTGTAGTAAGCAAAGGGTTGTATATGATCAAAGCAACTCCAACTATTTATCTATTAGACAAGGATAAAAAGGTAATCTTAAAAGATTCTAACTTAAATGAAGTCATTAAGTTCTTTCAAAATATTTAAAGTCTAACATACTATTATAATTAAGCCAGGATTTTCCTGGCTTTTTTGTTTTACTGTTGATTATTAGATTTTTAGATAATTTAGTATATAAGCTGTATATAAATTTTTTGACTATGTATATGTAATGTGTCACTGAAAATTCTTTCTAAACGCTTTTTAAGAAGAAATTTATTGAATAGAATAAATTAATAAAATACATTATGAAAATTAGAAATTTGAAGTTAATTGCTATTGTGTTCGGCTTGTTTATGATAGCATCCTGTACAGGTCAGAAAGGTGATATGACAAAGGATCCTAAATATGCTGATATTGCAAATAATATTTTCATCACCAATGGACCATTGTTTTATTATCATTACACGCATTCCGATGGTGGAAAATCAGGGTATTTTTTATCAAGAGAGAGTTCAGTTCCAAATGCAGAGCTGAAGGCAGAAATTCCAGCAGGTTCACATGTAAAGATTTCCAAAGTGTTTGAGGTTCCTAATAAGGAAGGAGGAGTCAAGGCGATGGTTGAAGGAGATGTTATACCTGATGGTTCCAAAGAAGGCTTTAAATATATGGCAGTATACAATGATATTGAGCCCGCCTTGAAGAAATAATTTTCTAATAGACACCAAAAAGGTACACTGCAAGGTGTGCCTTTTTTGGTTATTGTTAATTTATTGTAACATTACCGTAATGTTTTTTACTAAAGCTAAAATTAGCCTTTGATTTATTTGTTAACGATATTTTAAGGCTTACATTTGTCTCAGTTTTAGTTTACCCTCCCAATAATAATTTATTGTCTGGATATACTTTTGATGTTTAATAATTGCAGTCAGCAAATAATTTATTTATCATTTTATGCCACAAAAGACTTTTTCATTTGATCAAACCAAAACTTCGTATTCCATACTAATTGCTATAGCCATAGCCCATCTATCCAATGATATGATTCAGGCCATCATCCCGGCATCATATCCTTTACTCAAAGAAAACTTTCATTTAAGTTTTGCGCAGATTGGGGTAATTACGTTTTGTTTTCAATTATCTTCATCCTTGCTGCAACCGATTGTAGGTGCATATACAGACAAAAATCCAAAGCCTTATTCTCAAATTTTTGCTATGTTCTTCAGTATTATTGGTATTATCGCGCTTGCCTATTCCAATAATTATTATTCGGTGTTATTCTCGGTTACCATGGTTGGAATTGGTTCATCCATTTTTCATCCTGAATCTTCGAGGGTTGCATTTCTTTCTTCTGGTGGGAAAAGAAGCTTGGCTCAGTCTATATTTCAAATCGGTGGAAATACTGGCTCGGCGCTAGCACCATTATTACTTGCACTGTTTGTCCTTCCCCATGGGCAACGCTATATTCTATGGTTTTTAATTATTGCAATTGTTGCTCAGTTTGTTCTGGGCTATATTGCATCTTGGTACAAACAAGTTTTGGAATCTGTAAAAGGACAAACTAAAAAGCTTATTAAGGTACCTGACCTATCAAATACTACAATTAACTTCTCCATATTTATTCTATTGCTGCTTATTTTTTCTAAATATGTATATATAGCTAGTATTACAAGTTATCTGCAGTTCTATATGATGGAAAAATTTGCTATTACTGATGTTCAAGCCCAAGTATATCTGTTTTATTTCTTGATTGCCATTGCGTTAGGAACATTATTTGGAGGATTCCTTGGAGATTATTTGGGTAGAAAATATATTATTTGGTTCTCGGTATTAGGCTGTGCTCCATTTACTTTGTTGTTGCCATTTGCTAGTTTGTTCTGGACTGGAATATTGGTATTTATTATTGGTTTAATTATGGCATCTGCATTTCCATCCATTTTAGTTTATGCTCAGGAGCTGCTTCCAAGAAAATTGGGGATGGTGTCAGGATTATTTTATGGATTTGCCTTTGGAATGGGAGGTCTAGGGGCTGCCTTTTTAGGATATTGGGCAGATCATACATCCTTAGAAAATATTTACCTGGTTTGTTCCTATTTACCTTTGATTGGTATTATGGCTTATTTCTTGCCAAACATGAAGAAAGTAAGGTTTCATGAAGTTTAGGGTAAATATTTGGCAAGCCATACTGTTGCACCACCACAATGAACATCATTGGCGGTATAGTTGATCAATTCAAAATTGTTCTTTTTCAGCAATTCATTATAATCTTCTGTGGAAAGAGATGAATGATAGAGTTGCTTACCATTGATTTCTGACCAAACTTCAGTTTTTTCAGTTCCAGTAGTTAGTAATAGCAACCCGTTTGGAAAAAGTAATTCCTTGAACTTAGAGAACATTTCTATTTGATCAGGTTGCTGAAGATGAAAAAAGCTATGCCAAGCAATAATAGCATCAAATTTTTGATTTAAAGCCAATTCTCTCATATCCTGTACATAGAATTCCCCTGAAGGAAAATTCTTTTTAGCAATACCAATCATTTTTTCACTTGCATCAACTCCGACGACTTTGAATTTTTTATGGATTAAATATTCATAGATTGGTTTTCCTGTTCCACAACCTAGATCTAGGATTCTTGCATTTGCAGGCAGTTTTGATATCAATGAGTCGAGATGGTCTTTTTCCATAAGGGATTGGCTTCTGTTTTCAAAAAACCAATCCCCAACAATATCATAGACCTTAAATACATTCTTTTTTTCTAGATCCTTCATAGATTACTAATCAAATGTTAGGTTTATTTTGGTGTACCCAAGTCCTTCCAACAATGGCCTAAGTACATGGGTAGCATTATTTTTGGTTTGTTCTAGGATATCGGATTTATTCACCTGTCTAGTGATTTCCTCTTCCGCAGCCTTAAATGCCTCGTCTACCAAAGTAGCTTCTCTGAAGAAAGCCATCTTGGTATCATAGACCTTAGATGATTTGTGATCTATCTTAACATAGCATATTTCAGGTTTTGGAAGGTTAATGGTAACTGAATCCTCCATTACTTTAACATCTTCAGGAGTCAACTTGCTCAAGTCAATACAACCAACAGCATCTGCTTTTATTATTAATAATACACTTGCATCAGGAAGATAAGCTGTCATGTTTTTATGCTCGACCACATCACTCAGTCTATACTTCACTAATTCTAGTTTACCCATAGCTTCGATTTTTTCAACCAAAACCTGGTGTCTAGTTTCTTTCGTTGGCCCAGGTTTTATCCTTTCCCATACAAACCACGTTATACCTATAATCAATCCTAAGATGATTAATATTTTTAGCAATTTTGTCATAAACTACAATTCTCAAATTACAGACCATTTCTATTTTCTTCTGTCAAGAAACTGTAATGGTAATGTTAATACCTGATTAGTAACCAATTAATTACAATTTCTTAATATATGTCAGGTTTTACATGACAGAATGTTTATCTACATTATATATATGAACTAATATATCTTAGATAATAGCATGTATTATTTTCTTAAATTTAATCATGCTTTCTAAGACATATTACTGATGAATTGTATAATGATCAATCTAAACAAAATAAACCGTGTAATTTTACTAATAGGTTTCATGCTATTTTTTGTGCCATGCCTGAAAGCACAAAAGATCTATACAGTAGACCAAGTTCCAAGCCCGAAGGCAGCTGGGCAAGATTATTATGTCAGTAATCCCGACCATATATTAGATGAGGCTACAGTTGCTATCCTAGACAGTATATCGTTGGATATTGATAAAACAACTGGTTCGGAATATGCCCTTGTTATTGTAGATGATTTTGAGGGAGACGACGACTTTCAATTTGCATATGATTTGTTTAATAAATGGGGGATTGGTAAAAGCGAGACCAACAATGGATTGCTTTTGTTTATAGCCAAAAATAAAAGAATGTACAGATTTATTTCAGGTTATGGAATGGAGTCTATATTTCCCGATGCCTATTTAAAACGAGTAGGAGAAAAGTTTTTAGTGCCAAATTTCAAAAATGAAGATTACGATAGAGGGGTTTTAGAGGCTAGTGAATTTATAGCACAAATTTTAAAATCTCCAGACTCCATTAAAGAATTGGAGCGGATGATGCCTGAAGCTATGCCGTTTTTCAGTTGGAAAAATCCAATCTTGAAAAATACTTTATTGGTTGTAGGTTTTTTTTTGGCCCTTTATGTCTATATACACCTAATAGGTAAGAAATTAAAAAGCCCTAAAAAGAAATTAAGACCTATTGCCCCGATTTTTTTTGGATTGGGATGTATGTTATTACTCATGTTTATTACGCTTTTCATTTTTGCATTCTTGTTTAATAATTTGGAAAAGGTGTATCAACTTAAAAATCTACCTTATTTCGCGTTTGTTCTTGGAGGATTGATTTTATCTGCAAAAATATTTGACACACAGGAAGTTATTAATAAAAGTTATGTGGATGAAAAAGATAAAGAATTAGCTTTAAAGAAGTTTTCTGCCTATGCTATAATTCCCTCAATTATAGCTCCATTATCATTATTTGGATTAGGATGGATTTTCAATAAGACCATTAAGAATAAAAAAAGGTTTACTCCACCTGATCAATCTGGGGAATGGGAAAGGATTAAGAGAACCTCAAACAAGAAAGAGACAAGCAGTTATTTGGATCAAGGGAATATTAAAGAGGAGAAAGTCGGAGCCAGGAAATATGAGATTTGGCGAAACACAAAAACAAACAAAATCCAATTGATTCCTTGGGATATAAAGAAGAGATTTACAGAATGTCCAGAATGTCATTATATGACTTTAGAGAAAATCAATAAAACAGTTAAGAATCCAACATATACTGCTACCGGTACAGGCGAAACTATAGAAAAATGCCTCAACTGCAGTTATAGGAATGTTATTGATATATTTACCATCCCTAAAAAGACCAAGAGTTCTAGTGACGGCAGTGGGTCATCTAGTGGAGGTTCTTCCGGTGGTGGGGGTGGAAGCTTTGGTGGCGGATCCTCAGGAGGCGGCGGCGCTGGAGGAAGATGGTAACTTATAATTTTTTATGAAAACAATCCATTTATTAATCTTTGTATTAATCCTGCAAGGATGTCAACAGGTAAAAACAAAAAATAGTACACCAGAAATTGCTGATTCCACAACAGTAAAAGTTGATACAGCTATTTTTGAAAATGATACCATTGCTATCTATAAAATAGATTCTTCAGCGTTTATGGAGAATAAACCAACCTCAATAGTAAATGAAGATACCTTGGTCTATGTTGAAGATTTTGTAAAAGCTAAAGAACTGTTAAAAGGAAAGGTTAAGTTTGGCGACTACGACATGGATTCTCATTCGGTAGATACCCTAAAAGAGGGGGCCAATATTTCTTATATCGTTGCGGACTCTGGTGAAACCCTGAAAATTGAGTCCAATCAAGATTTTGCGTATGTAGGGTTTGTTCGATATTATCCAACTGAAAATATAGTTCTTTTTGAAGGTGGACATACATCAGATTACGCTATCGATCTTAAGAATGGGTCCATAGATATTATGGAGGTCGGAAATCCCCAGTACATCCAATATTCTCCAAGCAAGAAATACAGATTAAATGGTTGGTTTCCAGGTCAAGAATGCTCCGATTATTTTATTCAGGAAAAAATTGGGGATACCTATAATGTGCTTGCTAGAATACCAATTCATCTAACGGAGGAAGGTTTTGACCTGTGTACTTTAAAGGATATCTTTTGGTATTCAGATCAAGAGCTTTATTTTAGGAATACTTATTTTGGATTTGAAGAGGATAAACGGTTAGGATATTTTAAGTTGCTTTTAAAATAATTGTTTTTTGTATTTGTATATTTTCTTATTCAAATAAGGTTGATGTATATAATAAAAAAAACATGCTCCTAGAAAATAACAGATGGCATCCATAAAATCAGCTGTATTATAATCCGTAAACATTGGGCTTAAAACTTCAAAAAATATGGAAGTTAAAAATGCCAAAAGGAACAGTTGCTTTAATGAATATTTAAAACCATGCTCTAACCTTAAAATAAATAACCCCAAACAATAAGAAAAATCCGCAATAAGTGGTATAAAAACAATGTCGGTTAACCAATCATTGAGGTAGGGAATGGGATTGCCTGATATTCTAAAATAGCGAATAATTATCCAGCATAAACAATAAAACACAAAAAATGGATCTATTAAAAATAACGCTAGTGCGCGAATGACACGGCGATTAACATAGCTGTAAGTCCACATGACATCAATATTAAAAACATTACCCAACCAACCTGTTTACTTCTTCTCTGAGCTTTTGTGTCATTTGCATCCTCTGGAAAAATAGTCTCTCTTATTTCAAAAAGTTGCCTTTGAAGCCAATTCCTTTTTTTCTCTTTCACATTTTTGAATTTTATGCAAATATAGGAATGTTTATTTCAAGTGGGTTTCGCATTCCTGCTGTATGAAGCAGTTGAATTCATGGTTTTACAATGGAGAGACATTAATTTTCAAAACTAAATCGCTGTGTTTCTGTTATATTATTGAAGATTAATATAAAATTATACACAAAATTTTTATGGCACTAAAAGATATTATTGATTCATTGACACAAAAAAATGAATCTCCTAGCATCACTATTTCATACAATACTTATAAAACTTTCCCAGATAGGGAGAAAAATGGTATCAATTTAAAAAATCTTACCAAAGAGGCTGAAAACAGGGTTATTGAAGAATTTGGGAAGAGAGAATCTGAGGAGATTTTAGAAAAGATTGCCGAGCTTCCTGAACGTTTGGAAGGATTGCAGTTGATGGATAGCTTGCATATATTTATTTCTAAAGATACAGACGAAATCGTCCCATCTCCATGGCCTGTTGACACGGAAGGTGTATTTATTGATGATAATTTTGCAGTAAAACCTTTGATCAAGGCTTTGAATAGAAGCAAGGAATACATGATTTTATCGTTGGCTCAAGGTGGTGCTCATTTATATCAAGCATTAAATGATTCCATTGAAAAAGAAATTACTAACGATGATTTCCCTTTTGACGCAAATCCATTGGAAGTATCAGGTTCCGACACTAAAAAGATTGAAAATCGTCTAAAAGAATATTTCAATCAGATTGACAAAGCAACTGTTGCTGTTCATAACTCCAATGACTTAGATGTTGTGGTAATCTGTACTGAACCCAACTATGCTATGCTGATGGAAGTAGCTGATATCCCTAAAATGTATATTGGCCATGACAATAAAAATTATGATGCTTCGGAAGCAGATAATATGGCTAAACAAGCGTTTGAATCAATTAAAGAGATTCAAAAAGAAGAACGTGGAGTAGCAATAGGCGAATTAAAACAAGCCGTATCTTCTGGACAGGTTCTGACAGATTTACAGGATATTTATCAAGCAGCTATAGATGGTCGCGGTGATTTGCTAATCGTAAATCAAGATTTTGAGCAACCTGTTAAGATGACTTCCGATAGAACATTTGATTTAGCTGAGGATTCAAAAGAACCTGGTGTTGTTGATGATATCGTTTCAACTATTGCTTGGGAAGTGTTGTCAAAAGGCGGAAGATCTTTCTTTACTTCTCAAGAGGAACTAGATGAATTAGGTAAAATAGCTTTGAAAGTGAGGTACTAATACTGAACTTTGAGTAAATAACAAAAATAAAAATGGGCAGTTTTACCTGCCCATTTTTATTTTACTTAACTTGACTAGCGTTATTATACAGCTTATCGTGAATTTCTTTTAATTCATTTGCAGGAATTTTGATAACCTTTCTGTCATAAGTCATCAATCCATTTGTTTCTATTTCCACATCAGTAGTTTGGGTGTATACACCTGCAGACAGACCTAATGGTATTAAGTTGCTAAGATCAGTTACAACTTCGTTGTATCTCTTTTTCAATTCTTCTGCATTTTTGAACGATTGGTAACCCCAATTATCTTTTTGTTGCCAAGTATGGCCTTCAACCGGTAATCCTAGTCCACCATATTCACCTAAAGCCAATACATATTGACTTCCATAAATTTCTGGGCTAGGCATCGCTGCGTCAGGATAATTGTGAATGTCAAAAATATGTCCAGGTGCTCCAAAATTACCGCCAGATGCTCCATTAACAATTCTTGAAGGATCATTTTGGATAGTCCAATCCACTATTTCTTTAGATTTAAACTGTCCCCAAGCTTCATTGAATGGAACCCAAACAACAATAGAAGGGAAGTTGTGTAAAGTCGACATAATAGCTTTCCACTCTTTTCTGTAGATAGCTTCAGATTCTGGAGTACGGTCTTTATCATGTTTACCAGCGCGAATTTTTCCAGGATTCATATCCCAAATATTACCGCCTAAATCCCCACTCGGCATATCTTGCCATACCAAAACTCCTAAACTATCACAATGTCTGTACCATCTTGCAGGTTCTACTTTAATGTGCTTTCTGATCATGTTAAAGCCCATTTCTTTGGTTTTAACCACATCAAATTTTAAAGCTTCATCAGAAGGAGCAGTATGCAAACCATCTGGCCACCACCCTTGGTCTAATGGTCCATAATGGAAAACAAATTTATCGTTCAAGTACATCCTTTGGATACCTTTTGCATCTTTTTTCAACGTGATTTTGCGCATAGCAAAATAGGAATCTGCCTCGTCTATAACTTTACCCTTTCTCAGTACTTTAACTTTAAGATCATAAAGCTTTGGTGAATCTGGAGACCATAATTGAGGGTTGCTGATTTTCAGTTGAGCTTCTTCACCAGCATTGGCTTTAACCTCTGCAATTTTGTTGTTATTATCATAGGCCTCCACCAAAATTTCATCACCTGCTTTTGCTGATGATAATTCTGTTGACACCTTCAAAGCAGAATTGTCAACATCTGGAGTCTGTTTTGTCCTTACAATATGAGTTTCAGGAACTGATTCTAACCATACAGTTTGCCAAATTCCGGATACTGGCGTGTACCAAATTCCGTGTGGGTTGTTGATCTGTTTTCCCCTAGGTTGAGGTCCGTCAGATGTAGGATCCCATACACGGATGGCGATATCTTGTGTTTTACCTTTTTTTATGGCATCTGTAATATCAAAACTGAATGGATCAAATCCTCCTTGATGATTTCCAACATGCTTTCCATTTACATAGATGTCACATTCCCAATCAACAGCACCGAAATTCAATAAAACCCTGCCTTTATTGAGCTTTTTGTCTATGGTGATCTTGTTGTTATACCATAGTGCGTCATCTTTAGTAACTCTTTTTGCTACTCCTGAAAGTGCAGATTCAACCGCAAATGGAACCAAGATGTCACCATCCCAAGAAGAAGGAATGTCTTTTTGATCTTTGTTGGTAATCTTGTATTTCCATAAACCGTTCAAGTTTTGCCAATTGTTTTTCCTCGCCAATTGAGGTCTAGGATACTCTCGGTGTGCATTTTGAGGCGTTACTTGTTCAGCCCATGGTGTAAGGATCTTATCCTTAACCGGTGCCCAGTTTTGAGCATTTCCTTCAGAAAATGTAGCAGCAAGTAAGCAAGCGATTGCAATCGTTTTCTTCATCATATTCTTGTTTATTTATTATTTTTTGGGTTTAGATTCTGGTCTAATAGGTAATGGTGCTGGTTCGGCATCCAAAACTTTTTTCAATTTTAAAAATTCAGGATGGTCTTCTCTCCAAATATTTTCTGTTTCAACCAATCCATCTTTATAACTATATAGCTCGTACACTGCGGGTTCAGTTGCTTTTATACTTTGCCAAGCTATCAGTCTAAAGTCTTTGTTGCGAATTGCACGACCTAATTTTCCTTCTCTAGGAAAACAGTGATAAACCGTTTCCCTTATTTCTTTATCTGGATGAAGGATATACTTGTCATAACTTAATCCATCGATTTTTTGCTGCGTACTTGGAATAGCTATTTTTGCAAGGGTCGCCAAAGTAGGATATAGGTCTACTGTTTCTATAAGACTCTCACTGTGGAAGCCCTTCTGCATTTTAGGATGTTTGATAATCAATGGAATGCGGTTGGCCAATTCGTAATTTACATGTTTGGTCCACATACCCATTTCTCCCAACAAATAACCATGATCTCCCCAAAGTACTACAATTGTGTTTTTATCCAAACCGGTTTCTTTTAAGTGCTTAAGGACTTTTCCTATTTGAACATCTACATAACTTACCCCGGCATAATAGCCATGTATTAAGGTTCTTGTCAATTCCGCAGGGAAGGGGTCACTTTCAGCTGCTAGTGGGATTTCGCTATATTGTGAAATTTCACCATCTCTTTTAACTGCCACATAAGGAGCATTCAAAGGGTTCTTTTGATTATTAGGAAAAGGAAGGTCTTGAGGGGCATACAAGTCCCAATATTTTTTTGGAACAGTGAAAGGTAAATGTGGTCTTGCAAATCCAACTGCAAGGAAAAAAGGTTTTTGATTGCTTCTAAGTTCATCCAATCTATTTACAGCCTCATTGGCAACACGGCCATCAGCGTAGGCTTCATCCGCTACATCGAGCCTCTCCCAAGCAGAACCTTTCTCAAGTTTATTGGCTTCGCCCCAGCTTTTATTGGCAAATAGAGCTTCTTCGCGAGTTTCATGATGATGGTCAGGATTAGCATATTCTATCACTTTGTCATGCCAATGTGGAACTGACCATGACTGTTCATCATTATAGGTGTTATGGCCGACATGAAAAACTTTTCCTATAGCAGCCGTATAAAAACCATTGTTTTTGAATAATTCAGGGAGCGTAAGGGCTTCAGGATACGAATCTCGAAATGCCCTGCCAAAATCATATAAACCTGTACTTGTGGACCTCGACCCTAATAAAAGGTTGTACCTTGAAGCAACACAAACGGCTTGATTTGAATAAGCACGCTCAAATACCATGGCGTCTTTTGCCCAATTGTCAATATTTGGGCTGATTGCATGTTTATCAGAATAAGTTCCCAAAGTCGGCCGCAAATCATCGACTAATATCATTAAAACATTATAAGGTCTCTCCTGAGCTTGACTACAGTTGAAAACTATAAATAATACAAATAATATAAATCCTGATTTAAGAGGCATTAGGTAAAAAGGTTTTGATCAGTTACTAAAAATAATAATTGTTCCCTTAGAAAAACAGAGATTCTGCAAATTATCATTATTTAATATCCTCAAATTGTCTTTTTTGTTCAAATACTTGCTCTTTTTAATCAGTAAAGCCTATTTGTCTCGTATTTTGTTACACTTCTTCACCTTTCATCATTTTATTCCAGTATAGGTGAGGAAGGATATATTTTTTGAGTAACCATAATCTCCAGTGCTCTTTACTGCTATCTTTAATAAACATTTGCTTTAATTTTGGATCTGGGATAAACTCATTTTTATAGTTGAATTCGGCGAGAACCATTTTGCCATAACCTGTTACTAATGGGCAAGAAGAATACCCTTCATAAGATTTGTTGTCTGGATCTTTTTGGTCGATCAATTTAAAGATGTTATCGATGACTACAGGAACTTGCTTTCGGATAGCGGCTCCTGTTTTTGCAGTCGGAAGTCCAGCCACATCACCTAAACCAAAGATATTTGAGTATTTCTTATGCTGCAAACTATTAATGTCCACATCCAACCAGCCAGTTTCATTCACCAAACTGGATTCTTTCACAAATTTTGGGGCAGTTTGTGGGGGAGCTAAGTGCAGTAAATCAAATGGTAATTCGATAAATTGCTCTGATGGTTGAGGATTGTCGGAACCATCCCCTTGATTGATGATACACTCGTTATTTTTAGGATCCGAATTTTTAAAGGTGATGGTTTTCTTGGATGAGTCAATTTTAATGGGGGCATAATAAGGTTTAAAATCGATATTATACCTTTTAATTACCTCCATTAGCGTATCTGCGATTTTTTTGACGCCAAAAATTACAGTTCCAGGAGTTGCAAAAGTAACATTGGCCGACTCAGAAAGATTGTTTCTTTTAAAATAATCACAAGCTAAATACATGATTTTTTGAGGGGCACCACCACATTTGATTGGGGTAGTAGGTTGAGTGAAAATAGCATTGCCGCCTTTGAAATTTTGAATACATTCCCAAGTATAGTTTGGGTCTATGTAATTACTGCATACAATACCTTTATTTACAGCTACTTCAAGACCTTCAATTAAACTTAAATCATTCACCAAACCACAGGCTACTATTAGGTAGTCATATCCTATTTTTTCACCATTATTCAGCAATACGATATTGTTCTCAGGTTCAAAACCAATTACAGAATCTTTGATCCAAGTACAACCTTCTGGAATCAATTGTTTCATTGGCTTTTCGGTTTTCTTATAATCATATGCCCCAGCGCCCACCAAAGTCCAGGCAGGTTGATAATAATGGTATTTGGCAGGGTCAATTATGGCAATCTCCAAGTTTCTGTCCTTCTTTAACATTTGAGCAGCGGTCATGATGCCGCCTGTACCAGCTCCAATGATTACAATCTTATAGTGTGTATCCATAAGTCTATTTATATTGGTTATCCTTAAAGTTAATAAGTTGATATTGATTGGTTTGTAACCAAAGTTACTTACCATAGTCACTTCTTAACATATATCAATGGTCTTGCTTCAGAATATCTTCATCTTTGTATCAGTAATTAAACAAAAGGAAATTTTAACTGTATAAAATTGAAAGGATAGAAAAAATGAATAATAATGTATTAGGATTGCACCATATCACAGCGATTGCAAATTTGGCTCAGAGAAATTATGATTTTTATACCAATGTACTTGGTTTAAGGATGGTAAAGAAAACTGTAAACTTTGATGATCCAGGGACCTACCACTTTTACTATGGTGATGAAAAAGGAAATGCAGGAACTATATTAACGTTCTTCCCTTGGGAAGGAATCGGAAAAGGAAAGAATGGAGCAGGTATGGCTACAGAAATTGCTTATTCAATTCCAGATGGGGCTGTCGAGTTTTGGCAGGAGCGATTTGGAAAGAATAATGTGTTGACAGGAGAAGCAGTTGAGAGATTCGGTGAAGTGTATTATCCGTTCTTGGATCCGGATGGTTTGAGCCTTTCCATTGTTGTTCCTAAAGAGAATGACAAAAGAGTAGGTTGGACAACAGTGGAAATTGATCAAAATAATGCTACCAAAGGATTTCATAATAGCACATTGACATTGAGAGAATTAGAGCCAACAGCTAAAGTTTTAACTGACTTGTTGGATTATGATCAAATAGCTCAGGAAGGTAATCGTTTCAGGTTTAAAAGCAAAAATATTGATTCTGCAAATATCATTGATATTCTTGTTGACCCAAATGCTGCACGTGGAATAAATACTGCTGGAACAAATCATCATATTGCTTTTAGAGTTAAAAATGATGAAGATCAATTGGCATTGAGAGAAAAAATAATGAGTGCTGGATTACAGATTACGCCTCAAATTGATAGAGATTATTTCCACTCGTTGTATTTCCGTGAACCAGGAGGTGTGTTGTTTGAAATCGCAACTGAAAATCCAGGCTTTGATGTGGATGAACCATTAGCAGAATTAGGTAACTCTTTGAAACTACCAAAGCAATATGAATCTCAAAGAACTGCCATTGAAAAAGTATTGCCAATTTTAAAATAATCAACTTAGTTTGTCTGATATTCATATGAACACTTAGATTAATTAATAAAATTTATAACATTAAAATTAAGCGATTATGTCGAATAATATATATCAATCTGGAAATCTGGATAATCCAACCAAAGCGTTGATCATGATTCATGGAAGAGGTGGTACTGCAAGTGATATCATGGGGTTGGCAGAATATTTAAATGTTGGTGATTATCTGCTGATCGGTCCTGAAGCTAGTCAGAATACATGGTATCCCAATTCTTTTATCGCACCAATTTCTTCTAATCAACCGAAGCTTGATCAGGCATTAGAATTGATCAACCAGGCAGTAGAGTTGGCTAAAGAAAAAGGCATTCAATCTGAAAACATTTATTTTTTGGGATTTTCACAAGGAGCATGTCTTACTCTAGAATATACGAGCAGAAATGCACAGAAATATGGTGGTATTGTCGCTTTTACAGGAGGGTTGATCGGTGAGGAATTAACCAGAGGCCATTATAAAGGGGATTTCGAAAACACTCCAGTATTTATTGGAACCAGTGATCCGGATTTTCATGTTCCTGTAGAAAGAGTTCAAGAGACCACCAAACTAATGCGAGAACTTGGTGCTCAAGTGGAAGAGAGGATCTATCCCAATATGGGACATACCATAACACAGGAAGAGATTCGGATTGTGAATGAAACTATTTTTAAATAAGTCTATTCTCTATTTATTATAAAAGAAAACCCCGTTAGTGATCTTTCTAACGGGGATTTTCCACTTAATAAACTATACTATACAGGTTTTTGAATTTAATCGACAAAGTTGTTGTAACTATGTAAGACTTGATCTGTTGCTTGTTCAAATGCAATTAAATTTGATTCTTCAAACTCTGTACCTTCATCAAGGTTACGCTGTAGAATCCTCATTTTACCCAAATAATCATTTACAGCATCATTAAATCTTTCGAAAGATCCAGCTTTTGATTTGTATTGATCTGATATCTTATCTGCTTTATTTTCATTCAGCAATTTTTCAATCTCTTGGTAATTCTTGGCAAATTCTGGTTTTACCTTTGCAATGTCCTTTGTGTCAAAGAAATGTTTTGTATTTTCAAGTACCGTGTTAAGAATGTTCTCAGACCTTATATATTGATTTTTTAAAGGATTGTTAGCCAATGTTACTTCTTCAGCAGCATCAATTAAAGGTTTAAGTTGGTCAAAAACTTTTACCGAGGCCTCTCTATTCTTTTTAATTTCTGATTCTGCCTGCTCTTTGAAAGTTTTTAATTTAGCACCCTTATCTTCCTTCCAATCCTCTGCTGATTTATAAGATTCCATATCCTTTGAAATTGTCAGTAACGCTTTGTAACTTTCGTCCATCTGATCCAATAAAGGCTTAAAGTCTTTCGTGCCTTCAGGGTATTTTAAGTCTTCGATTTTATCTATTGAAAGACTGTTTAGCCTCCTGATAGGTGGAATTGAAATTGCAGCAGGATTTTCTAGTTTGGTCTTAATATGTTTCTCCAGTGCATCGAAAGTCTCTGTAAAGGCATTCATATCATTATAGTGCCTATTGTCAATCTTAACTAACGTATTGTTGAATTGAATAAGCTCGTTAGCTTTGGAAAGCTTCTGGTCATTTGAATCAAACATACCTCCAATCTTATTTTCAGTTTCCCCTTTTTTCTCTGAATTGTTGCAACTGCTCAATAAAGAAAAGGCGAGGGCAGAGGCTGTTAAAATATGGTTTATTCTCATAATAGTAGTTTATTTAAGTTTTAAATGATATGCAATTGACTACCCAATAAATTGAAATTGCTTTTCTGCCCATGTTCCGATAATAGGAACGGGTTTCTTAACACCATTTGAAGCATTAATAGCTCCTATAATCATCAATATCAAGGTAATTAAGCCTAAATAACCTATCATATAAAAGCCGGTTACCCACATGATAATGTTAAGGACAATAGAAAGAATGACTCCAAAGATGAAGATTCCGAATCCTTGTCTTAAGTGATATTTCAAGAAATCATCTGCTTTGTCCTTTCCTGAAAAATAAGCGATTAACCATCCAATTAGGGTAATGTAGGCTACGATTGATAGTGTTTTGTTATCCATTTTTTTGAGATTTAAGTTTATTTAATTGTGTGAATTATTATGCTTGTGATAAAAAACAAGAGAAATAAAGCTAGTAAGGCATATGTGTAAAAAGGAGTTTTTGATTCCTTTTTCAATTTGATACCTTCTAATTTCATCTCAGGACTGAATTCATTAAATCTTCTATTCTGTTTGCAATGAACACAAACAGAGCGTAACTCCTTCCACATAGGAAATAAAGGAATCCAAAATACATGGAAGTAATTTTGATAAGCGATGTATGCCAACGTATTTTGACTTTGGCAATATTTACAAGGCAATTCAGACACTTGAGTGCCGATACGAGCTTTTCTTAATCCGAATATGAAAAACATAGGCGATTGTTTTTGTTATTCAAAGTTTTTGAATTTGATTAAAACATGCAATAAATGCTAGTCTACAGAATACATACGTGATGGAATACGGCTATATACAATGTCTCTACAAGAATGTGTAAGTGATTGAAATTCAGTGTTTTTATTTTTTAGGTAGAATTTCGTTTTTATTATAGAACTTCTTTTTTAATTGTTAGATTAAAAATAATAAAAGCATTATTAAATAATTATTAATTTTTCCAAATGATTAATATTGCTTGAAATGAGGTCGTTTAAATAGTTTTTTAGAGGTTTTTAAAGGGGATAGAATAGGTGTCGAAAAAAATAATCCTTTTATAATGAGGCTGTTTTATTGAAAAATAAAAAAAAGATAGATTTAGATTGTGAATTTATTTGAAAAAGTCTACCTTTGCATCACTTCAAACAACGAAGGGTTCTCGAAAAAAGAACAACGATTCCGTAGCTCAGCTGGTAGAGCAATACACTTTTAATGTATGGGTCCTGGGTTCGAATCCCAGCGGGATCACTTCTTGGGACAAGTCTAGAAAAGATAGACTTGTCCCATTTTTTTTGCCTTGTAACTTGCTGTTATTCTGATAAATAAGAGCAATCGCAGAATTTAGCCTTGGAGTTCGATGTCGTGTTCCGTCAAATTCCAAAAATTCGGGGAACATCGAACTCACTATAAGCCTTTTTTCTTCAATATCGCCGTTTTCATAGCGTCTATCAATGTTTGCGACCTTTTTTAAGGTGGAAGCCACTAAGTCTTTAATCTCTGTTCCCACAACCGCCAAGTCGTTTAATCTTCTTTCGAAAACTTCAATCTTGCCTTTGGTCAATCTCTTTACTTCTTGGAAATCGTCATCTGCCATTTCTCCATCGGCATTCTTTAAAAGTGCGTTTTGATAGCGTTTGTTCAACGCATCAATCTCGCTTATGATATTTGTCCTTTCCGTGTTTTGGGCTTTGGTTTTGTTATTGAAGTCTTTTATAAAAGCTTCAATAAAGACATCGACCATACCTTCTTTTGGCGACATATACTGTAACTGTTTAAGAAAAGCTTCATTTGCAGGTTCTGCCCTAAACCGTACACCGCATGAGGAAGTACAATGATAATAGTTATAGTAGTTGCCCATCTTTCCTTTTGAAGCACTTCCAGTCAGCATAAGTGTGCATTTAGGGCATTTGAGAAAGCCTCGAAGCGGTAGGTTCTCCATAGCTACAACTTTAGGCTTTACTTCCCTTTTTCTCCCATCGAGAATATCCTGGACATCGGCAAACGTCTTTTCGCTGATTAATGGCTCGTGTTGTCCTTTGACAAAATATCCCTTTTCCTCTTTGTAGGGAGGAATGAATATTTTGCCACAGTACAAGGGGTTTCGGACGGCTACCCAGAAGTTATTTTTGCTGAACCGACCTTTTCCATCGGCTTTCTCCCGAACCATTTTCCATATCTGTTCCGTATTGAAGTTATTGGAAACGATTTGTTCAAACGCCCACTTTAAAAGCGGTGCTTCAAATTCATGGGGTGCAATGAATTTCTTTTTGCCCTCTGTTATCTTATTGACATACCCCAAAGGCGCTGTTCCCATATACCGCCCTTCTTTTTTCGCCCTGCGCATTCCGTGAAAAACATTTAACGCACGCCTGTCGTTTTCCACTTCGGGTGAAGCAAGATAGAACGCAAGCATGATTTTATTTTCGGGAATGGTAAGGTCTAAGGGCTGTTCGATTGCCACAGGTTCAACGCCATGTGTACGTAACTGGTTAATCATTTGGTAGGCATCCCCTGCGTTTCTACTAAACCTATCCCATTTGGTAAATAGTATTATCGACCCCGCTTTATTGTTCTTTGTTTTGCGTAGGTTGGATAAGTATTTCTGCCATTCCGGACGTTTGAAAGATTTTGCCGAATGGTCTTCTATGTAAACATCCCTTACCGGAATGCCTTTTATCTCACAATATTTTCTTAATCGGTCTTCTTGGTCACGTTGCGAATATCCCTTGTCCGCTTGCTCGTCTGTCGATACACGTATGTATAAATCTGCCTTTCTCATCACAACAGTTTTCTTTGTTCATTAGATTAAAGTTTTCCTCTTAGATATTGGTTAACTGCAATGTCAGCTATCTTCTTGACAAACTCCAAGATGGTTTTTGCTTCCTCTAAATCGACCTCTGTTCCTTTCTTTTTCAAGATTTGCACAACTCTTTCGGGAGTTAAATCGTTCGTTTTTTCTTTCTCCATCTCAACTCATTTTTGCCTGCTAACCGTGCAGATTAATCCGCATAAACAAACTTATCGAGTTGATGGAACGAGCATTAGGATATGTCTTCTTACTGGATTACTTGGCTTAGATTGGCGCGTGGCATTACAATAGCCAAAGCACATTTACGGCATTCGCTTCACTACTGACCGCAAAAGAGCTTAGGGCTATGATTGGGAATAGGAAATTGAAGATGTCGTTCCACAGGTTGGGCTGTTCCACTCCAAACTTCAATCACCTGTAGCCGTACTAACAGATATTAAATTCTTTCTGAACCATTTTCCACACACTATCCTCCTTACTTCCACAATTGGTTTTAATGTAAAAAGCGAGTATGCCTGTTGTTCACGTTTCATGGAGCAAAGGTTGGACGTGTTCTTAACGGAGGCAAAAGGTCATGCAAGTTTGAAAAAAAATCTCCACCCGTTGGGTAGTATTTGTTTTCCAAAACCTTGTGCCTCCTAAACACTAACCTAAACTGCTCCCGAAACGAAACACAGCATACTCCGGCTCTTTACACGAATAAAAAAAATGTCAGGCATGAGAATTAAAAGCATTGGAAATGGTATTGAAACAAAACAACAGCACCACCTCTCATTGCCGAATAAATCAAAAACAATTTAAAACGGTAAAGAAATGATACAACAAATAAACACATCGGAAGCAAGGGTATATGTCGGCACATACAGAAAATACAATGACGGTTCAATCTTCGGGAAATGGCTTGACCTTTCCGATTATGCGAACAGCGAGGAATTTTACACCGCTTGCAAGAAGCTACACGATAACGAGGAAGACCCCGAATTTATGTTTCAAGACTACGAAAACATACCTAAGGGCTTAATCGGTGAGTGTTGGATAAGTGATAACATATTTGAAGTTTTGGAGGCTTTGGAAGATATGGACGAAACCCGAAAAGAAGCATTCCTAATATGGTGCGACAACGGACACCGTAAGCTATCCGAGGGGGATATAAGCGACCTAATAAGCGACTTTGACGATGACTATATAGGCGAATACAAGGACGAGGAAGATTTTGCCTATGAACAGGTTGAGCAAATGGACTTACCCGAATTTGCAAAAAGGTACTTCGATTATGAAGCTTTTGCCCGTGACCTGTTTTGTGGTGATTATTGGAGCGATGGTGGTCATGTATTTTGTAATTCGTGAATTTTAGGGAACGGTGCGCCGTTCCCATTTTTATTAAAATCTGTTCGGGCAAAAAAGACAGATCCTCCCCAGGTCGGAACAGTCTTTTTTGCGAAAAGTGGAACACCCCCTTGGTCAAATGCTCGCATCCCGCAGTTTCCTCCATTGCATTTTTCAAAAGAGCTGTGCTTGAAACAGACTACTTTCTTTCGTGAGTTGAGACGAAAAAGAAAGTAGCAAAGAAACCTACGTTTATGATTGACTTTTAGAGTATTCCATTGCTACCCCCCTAATCCCCATGCTGAAATATTTTTTATTTTCACTCAATGCTTTAACGGCGGTTAGCATTCCATCGGGGTCAGCGAATTTCAGTATATAGCCCGAAACACCTGCCTTTAGCATACTCGTTACACTTTCCTCGTTATCGTCCGTACTGGAAATTAGAACTTTTAAATCGGGGTACTTTTCGAGCAAAAGTTTAGCAGTAGCAAAGTCTTCCTCTATGAGACAGACATCCGGCAACTTGCCACCCTCTTTTATTTTTTGTAGGGCATCCTGCCCGTAACCCGATTGGAACAATACCGTATATCCCGAATTTTCAAGTTGCTTTACAGACATATCCCGAAGCTTTGGATTGTCATCTATGACCGCTACATAGACATTGTTTTTGTTGTCTTTTCCAGTATTCATAATATCTGTTTTAAAAGTAGCGACCTGCAATAAAAAAAGCGCAGGCAACTACACTTACCGATACTGGGGCACTGGTATGCCTGACAACGAATAAGCGAGCACCCACGCCTATGGCGTGAGTATTCCTACTTATTGTCTCGTTGTCTTAAAAATTACCAGTTTTCAGTATCGAGACTTAAAGCAAAAACACTTTAAGTATTTTAATATTTTCTATTAGCAAAGATAACGAAGCGATTTATTATACACAATATTATAATCGTGTCCTTTAAGAGCAAAGTACACTACATTTTAAGTCTACTAAAAAATCCCGCCACATCGGGCAGGATTTTTCTGTCTTTAATCACGGCTGTTAAACTGGAAACTGACTTGCTTTTCGTTTCCGAAATTGTCCGAAATCCAAATATCAAACGCCTGTGATACGGTGGATTGCGAGGTGTAATACAACCTAAATTGTGTCTGTGGCAAGAGGTACAGGTCATTGGGCATATACGGCGGTTCGCTGTAATACCGCAATGCTCCCTGTCCGTCAAACTGGAAATAGCGGATAAAGTATTTCGCATCGCTGAAATTGGCCGACCGTTCAATGGTAATCCGTATTTCAACGGTCTGCCCGTTCGTCACCTCTTTGGGTACAGGCATTACCTGTACCTCAAAAGGGTAATTTTGTTGTATGTCGATTTCGTCTTTTTCGCAGGAGGTCAGCACCACGGCGCAGACCAACATTGCCAAGAGCATGAACATCGCCTGTAAATGTAGGCGGTATTTTCTGATTGATATTTTCATCGTAAATCAATTTAAAAGTTAAACCTTAGTCCAATCCCTGCCGATGGACGGAACTGTTTTAAATCCGTACCCCAAAGCACTTTGGTACGTCCTTGCAGGAGCAACACAAAGCGGTCGGACAGGTACGTTTCGAGCGTGAGCCGTCCGCCTGTGCCGTAAACAAAATTGTCTCTGTCGAGGATGGTCGAGCCGTCCGGTAGCATGGCTTCGCTCCGGTTAATCGTTTCATAACCTGCAACGGCTGTTAGCCCTGCATTCAGCGTGATGGTCTTTCTTGCATCGCCCAATAGCTGAAGACTGTAACCCACCTCGCCCGTATAGGTTTCGAGCGGTATCTGTACATCCCTGTAACCGGAAAGCTGATAGGCATATTCCGCACCCAATATCCAGTAACTGCCGTTCTTTCCGTTCACGGTCAATGTCAAATTCAGATAGTAATTGTCGCTTATATCTTTGGACAACATACCTGCGTTTATCTCCAATCCCTTTTGTTTGGGGAGCATACGCTGTGCCTGTACTGCCGTCATACTTAGCATGGCAAGCACCACGGCAAAAATGTATCTTATCATTGTTCTTTCCTTTTGGGTTAATTAATCTTTAGGTGCATATCGCTTATCAGTTTGGCGTGTACGAGGTCGGAGTTTTCCACCTGCAACACCTGTTGCCTGCCACCGTTCTTTTCAAAGATTTCAATCACGAGTACCTTGTCATCCGTGATGGTAAACTGGTCAAGCAGGAACACGTTTTGGTCGGTGCTGTTACCCGTAATTTCACCGAGCGTTTTATACATCCGCAACGGGTTCATTGCCTTTTCCTGCACCACGGTACGCTTGGCGACTTTTTTGTCCACTACCTTGAAATTCACAAAGTCAATGTTGAACGGTACATTGCTTTTGTTACGCAGTTCCGTATGGAAATAGAATTTTCCGTTGTGAACATAAATACCTTTCAGCAGGAATTGTATGCCGTAGCTTTTCGACCCGATATGCTTTACAATCCGTTTATTCTTTTTGTAAATCGTTTCCATGAGCAACCCTGCCAGTGACGGCGAATTGCCTCCCAATTCCTCAAACAGCACATCGTTGCCGTTTTCCCTGTCCGATGCCTTTTGCATCGTCAGCAAATCATAATTCAGCGTTGAGGGATAAGCACTGTAAAAGACATTGAAATTGTAAAACCGACCATCGTCCGTGATGACCGAAAAATTGGTTTCCTCGTCAAAATCCCTTACGCTTGCCTTAATACGCAGTACGTTTTCCGCATCTTCGGCTTTGCCTGCGATAAGGTATTCACTGCCCAAATCCACGTAGCGGATAGCGGACGGGAATATGAGGTGCGAGGTCTTGCTGTACGTCACCTGCATTTCGTAAGGCTCGACCTTACCCATGCTCAATTTTGTTGTACTGGATGCCACTTGCTGTGCATTTGCACCTGTAATAAAGGCTATCAAACAGACCATTGCCATGAGGCTTTTAAATATTGCTTTCATTTTCTTTTTGATTTTAGTTAAACATTAATTTTTTGAAACGAGGAAAATCTGATGACCGGCTTTGACCGTTACTTTCGGTGTCCTTACTTTCTTGGAGAAGTAACCCGATACGCCCTGCACCACACCACGGGAAAGGTCGCCTGCCATCTGTTGCCCTGCCGATCGTGTCATCATGATAGAAGTACCGGAGGTTTGGCTCATGTTGGAAGCTATCTCGCTAAGGGCGTTCATTTCGGGAGAATATGGTACATATAGCCCTTGCTGTCCGTCCACATCATACACGGT
This sequence comes from Sphingobacterium sp. 1.A.5, assembly GCF_002734235.1. Lineage (NCBI taxonomy): Bacteria > Pseudomonadati > Bacteroidota > Sphingobacteriia > Sphingobacteriales > Sphingobacteriaceae > Sphingobacterium > Sphingobacterium sp. 1.A.5. The sequence goes on along the minus strand of NZ_PEBA01000056.1, from coordinate 44,211 downwards.
TATATCGACCGGAATAATGTTGCCCTCATATTCGATGGACGTTACCTTTAACTGCAACCTGCCACCTTGAAACTTGGCATTTGCCGTCAGTACCGTTCCTGCCGGAATGGAACGGACGGGAGTTTGCGCTGTTTCCAACAGGCGCAACCGTACACCGCTTTCGCCCATCACGACCTGCGTTTTCTGTACTACCGCCTTGATACTGTTTTTCGGCTGTATGACCTGTTCCGAAACATCTGCCGTATAAAAGCCACGGTTTCGGGTTTCGTTCCAGTTTGCCAAAAAAGCACTGTCGGTCGGTTCACGATACAATGCGGAAACCGTATTTTTCCTTACAGGGGTGAATGCCACAAAATGTTCCTTTTGCGAGGCACTCTTTGCCGAAGCTGTTGTGTCCGCATTACCTGTCTGTGTTGGAGTTGAGGGCAGGTAACGGGATGCCATTTCGTATGACTTTTCCATCAAAGCCAACTGGTCATCCACGGTCGTTACGGGCGGTACGTCCTTTTCTGCCAGTTGTTCTTTCAGTTCCTCAACCTGCCTGCGGAGTTCCTGCATTTCGTAATCGCTGTTGTCGTAGAACGAGGTCAGCGTACTTTGTGCATTGCGGTAACTGTTCAGGGCAGGGTTGCTGTTCCTACGTGTACCACCGCCGTAAGCGTAGCCGTCTTCGTAATCCTCATCCGGTAGCTCCGCTTCCGGATCGGCGGTACTGTCCTCGCTCCAATAGTCGGACAGTGACAGGAGCGCATTACGCTTTTCCTCCATTTTCTGTTCGAGCATTTCCTGTTCATAAGCCTTTTGCTTATCGGATTGAAGCCCGGCATCGCTCGCCTGCGGTACGACATCGTTCAGACCAATATCCTCAACCTTTTGCTTATCGGAATATGGTTTGAAGATTAAATACATACAGCCGAAGAACACCACGCCCATAAGAGCAAAAATGATAGGCTTTTTTAGCTTGTCGGCTTTGTTCTGCGCCCCTTCTTGGGTCGCATCCATTTCGTTTTCCGTTTCCTTTTTTCCGAACAGAAAACGGATTTTGTCATTATTGTTCTCTTTCATTGTTTTTACGTTTTAAGATTTTGTTAATACTGTCCTGCGGAGAAACCGAGGATTTGTTTTGCCTGTTAATTGGGTTTTCGATATGCTCAATGGTCATGGTATTATCGGACTGTGCTACATCGTAGCACACTTTTAACAGCACGACAAAGGACAATAGCGCATAGCCCAAAAAGAGCAGTAGCGTATAGCGATGCTGTTTTTTAACAGGCATCGTCCGCCACTGTCCATCGAGCTTGTCAAGCCAATTACTGATTGTTGTTCTTAGATTTTTCATGCCTTAATCCGTTTTAAAGGCTGAACCGCTTCCGCCTGTCAACCGTCTTTTGCTCCGGTGCATCGCTCACCATAGCGATTGCCTCCCTTGCTTTGGGAACGGTAACCACGGACAGGTCGGTCAATTCCGATTGTTTCAGTAATTGCCCGAATTGGTCTTTTCTTGCAACTTCCATTTTATTGAGGAAGAATTTGCCGTTTAGGTACTTCACCCACATACAGCATTCTACATACGGCTTGTCTTCGCCTGCCCATTGTAGAAAGCCCGTCAATAATAACTGTGACTTTGGTGCGCCCTCCGTACCATTTCGGCAGTTTTCGAGGTATTCACTTATACTGTCTTTCAACTTTCCGGCATACGCTCCCTGCGTATGGAAATAGCCGTCATATCCTTTTGCGGTAAGGATTTTGGCAAACGTGTTCAAATCTGATATTGCTTCCATAATCTTGATTTTAGCGGTCTATAACTTCTACGTCTCTGTTTTCCAACACGGCAAACTTTTCGATATTGAAACCCTGTGGGTTGTTGTCCGAGCGGACGGAGTTCACGAGATAGCAAGAGGTCACAAGGCTTCGCCTTGTGACGTTGCTTGACCGGATGATAAATTGTTTGGCATACGTTCTTACCGCATACGGATAGGTATCGAAGTTGCAGACCACGCTGTCCACTTCGATACGCTGTTGCACATTCCCCGAAATGATACGGTTGTAGTACCCTTTTTCCGAAAGGTCTTTGTAATAATCGAACGCCGATTTGTCAGCAAGATTAAAAGCTCTTTTCATGTTGCTTTCGATGGCGTTCTTATCCGGTGCGAGCGTAAAGAACAGTTCATGGAAACGCCTTACGTGTTCCCTTGCCTCAACAGGTCTGTTGATGCTTGCATCCTGTGACAGTGCCAGCATCAAGGATTTACCGTTGTCCAGTACATATACTTTTTGGCGTTGCGCCTCCGCAAACTGGTAGGACTGCCATACCGCATATCCTACCACTGCGATGCAGAGTACGGCAAATACAATGGCATACAGACGTATTTGCCTAAAGCTGTTTTCTATGTTTCTTAGTGTCTTAAATTCCATTGTTTCTGATTTTTATTATTTGTTCATTAACCTGCCACCGATGTTACCTGCAACTGCCCCCGTTCCCGCTCCGGCGATGTTTCCGGTTTTCGATGCCGTCTGATTGACGTTGCGCATGAAGTTCCCTGCGCCTCCGGCTTGGATAACCCAACCTGCCACCGTTGGGATGGTGAAGTAGCCCACAATCCCAATCAGCATGAAGATGATATACACCGTGTTGGATGTGTCGGGGATATATGTAGGGTCGGCAAGCATTTCAATATCCCGTTCCAGTATAAGCGATTGTATTTTCGCAAGTATGGAGCTGAACATATCGGATATGGGCAACCATAGGTACACGCTGATATATCGGGTCAGCCATTGCGTAAGTGTGGACTGGAAACCATCCCACACACTTATCGCAAAGGCTATCGGCCCGAGTATGGACAGCACGATAAGAAAGAACGTCCGTATGGTATCTATGACCAGTGCCGATGCTTGGAAAAGTATCTCCAAAAGGTTGCGAAACCATTCCTTTATGGCTTTTTCTATCTTATAGGCTTGTCGGTCAAGGTACATTCCCGACATGGTAGCCAAATCGGACGGCGACCATCCCAATTCTTCCAGTTTCTTATCAAATTCCTCATCGCTTACGAGGTAAGCGGTTTCGGGATTGCGGAGCATGGCTTGCCGTTCCAACTGATCTTTTTGCTGTTGCAATTGGTTGAGGTCAAGCACCTGATTTTCGAGCATGGCATGTGTGCCTTTTACCACAGGTGACATTACTGCATTGATAGTTCCCAATACGATGGTCGGGAAGAACATAATGCAAAACCCGATGGCGAAAGGTCGCAGGAGCGGAAACACGTCTATCGGTTCAGCACGGCTCAAAGCCTGCCACACTTTCAGTGCTACGTAGAACAGTGCGCCCAATCCGGCGATGCCCTTTGCCACTGTCGCCATATCGGCGGACAGTGGGAGCATCTCATCGTACAGCGAGCGCAGGAGTTCGTGAAGATTGTTCCATTCCATAGTTTACCAGTATTTTTGTTCAGCAGTACCGTACAGTTCAAGCACCCTTTGGGTGTTGTTCTGTTTCTTAGCCCTCAAAATGCTCACGGAGATATTCTTGTTGGTGTAATAGCGGACAAGGCTATGGTAATCCTTGACCTCTTTATACACCTTATCAATAATGTCCATACGTTCCTTGTCATTGAGGGATAGCGAGGTTGAGGTAACAATCTGTTTCAGTTCTTTGAGCAGTTCGGTACTCTCGTTCAAGAGCGTGGAATAACCGTTGGCGATTGCCGTCAGTTCCTGTGGGCTGAAATTCGGGTCGTTCATCATCTTGCCGAAATTGTTTACATACATTTCGGACACATCCCCCACAAGCAACACCGTTTGTTGTACTTTTCGGGCATCTTTCACCAAGTTGCTCACGGCTTTCAGTTTGTCGTAATATTCCTTGCCTTGCTCATACACCTTTTTTACCTCATTGAAATTCTTAACCACGTTGGACACGGTGGATGAGGTCTGTATGATTTCATTCGCACTGTTGATGATACCCGATGCAAGGTTTGCAAGGTCGGTAACTACCCATTGTGCCTTAGCGGACGGTGCAACGGCAAGCATAAATGCCGTAGACACCAGTAACATTACTTTCTTCATTGTTCTGATTTTTTTAAATGATTAATAACTATTTGATTTTTCACGTCTTTGGAGGGCGATACGCTTAATGGCTTGTTCTACATTGCCGTCCAGTTCGGATGCCAGTTGCATGACCTCCATTTTTTCCGTTTCCTCCGTGGTGTACGCTAAGTATTCTTCGAGCGATACCTCTGTGGCATACACGGCGGAATGCGTACCGCCAAGCCCAATCCACACCTCTTTGTAAAGCCTTGACGGGTCGTTGTTCATGTTGATGGAAAGGATTTGGGATTTTTCCTTTTCCGTCAGTCCGAGCATCGCTTGGATGTCGTCAAACTTATTCATGTACTTGCGTTGGTCTAAGAGGATTTTACAGTCGGAATTGTTGATGATACTTTCCTTGACCACGGGTGACTGGATGATGTCATCCACTTCCTGCGTGACCACGATAGCCTCACCAAAAAATTTGCGAACGGTCTTAAAAAGGTACTTGATGTACTCTGCCATTCCCTCTTTGGCAATGGCTTTCCATGCTTCCTCAATGAGTATCAGTTTACGCACACCTTTGAGCCTGCGCATCTTGTTGATGAAGACCTCCATAATGATAATGGTCACTATGGGAAAGAGGATTTTGTGGTCTTTAATCGCATCAATTTCAAACACGATAAAGCGTTTGGAAAGCAGGTCAAGTTGCTTGTCTGAATTGAGCAGGTAATCGTACTCGCCACCACGATAGTAAGGCTCTAATACGTTGAGGAAACCTGCAACGTCAAAGTCTTTTTCCCTTACCTGTTTTTCTTTCAGTACTTTTTTGTAATCACCTTTTACATACTCATAAAATCCATTGAAAGAGGGATATTCACCGCTTTGCTTGATACGGTCGATGTAACCGCTCACGGCATTGGATAACGCCACTTCCTCTGAACGGGTCGGCGGTTCATCGTCACGCTTCCAAAGTGTAAGGATGAGCGTTTTGATACTTTCCCTTTTCTCAATGTCGAATACGCCGTCATCCGTATAAAACGGGTTGAATGCAATCGGGTTGTCCTCTGTGTAGGTAAAATACACACCATCTTCACCTTTGGTCTTTCCCTTAATCAACTCGCACAGTCCTTGATAGGAATTACCTGTGTCCACGAGCAGGACGTGTGCGCCCTGTTCGTAGTATTGGCGCACCATGTGATTGGTGAAAAAAGACTTGCCCGAACCCGATGGCCCCAAAATAAATTTGTTGCGGTTCGTGATAATGCCTTTTTTCATGGGCAGGTCGGAAATGTCCAAGTGGATGGGTTTGCCCGTGAGCCTGTCCGCCATTTTTATACCGAAAGGCGATGGCGAACTTTGGTAGTTGGTTTCCTCGGTGAAGAAACATAATGCAGGTTCGATGAACGTATAGAAACTTTCCTCTGCCGGAAAATCGCCTGCATTGCCAGGCATGCCTGCCCAATACAGCGTGGCAACATCCACCGTGTTATGCCTCGGTCTGCATTCCATCAAAGCGAGCGCACTGCCCGTGTCGTTCTTTAGCTGTTTGAGTTCGCTTGGATTATCCGACCACGCCATCACATTGAAGTGCGCACGGATGGAGGATAGCCCGAAGCTGTGCGCTTCGTTCAGATACCTTTCAATCCACTCTTTGTTAATCTGATTGGCACGGCTATACCTTGCCAGTGAGTGCATATTACGGGCTGACTTTTCAAACTTGCGCAGGTTCTCATCGCTGTTATCCAAAAACAGGTACTGGTTATAGATATGGTTACAGCTAAGGAGCAAGCCCACGGGAGAGGCAAAGGACAACAGGCAATCGCTCCTGTCCGTGGACAGCTTTTCATACCTTGTATTTTCCGATACCGTGCCCGGCAAATCGTCCGTATCGGACAGGGTGTGCAGGCACAGCCTTTTGTTGCCGATACGCACATCTTCACTGCCCAAAGCTATATCCTGCATGGGCGTTCCGGCTTCCCTCGACAGGGTAAGGTACTGTTCGAGCAGACCCTGTGTGTCGCTTGTGCCGATGATGTCATCCTCGGTCAAGCGTTCCAGTTTCACAAAACCGCTATCATTGATAATCCGCTCAAACTGTGCAACCGTCTCCATGAAACGGCGGACGGTTTCTTTATCCCGAATTTCTTTCGGGATGAGGACACCTCTGCAAAGCGAACTAAAGTTGCTCTGCATCCGCATCCGCTCTTTGGTTGTCTTGGTGAGGAACAGGTAGCAGTAATGGTTTAAAAAAGGACGTTCGTTGAAATGCTGTTGATAGGACTTTGCAAGAAAACTCTGGTCGTTCTGTGCAATATCCGGCGCATAACTTTCCTTGATGTACCAATCCTGTTTGTGGACAATGGTATAGTCCGGCAGGGTCTTGATAGCCTTGTGCCATGCCGAGTGTATGGCATCGTACTCCGCCGATGCCACAGTGAACAGTTCCGGCAGGTGTACCCGAAAGCAAGCCGTGATGTCTGCATCCTTTGAAATGATGCAGTTGTGTTCCACCGCCAGTAGTGGAAACTTGCTTTCCAACGTTGTGACTTTTGCAGTATTTCTCATAGGGTATTGGATTTAGTGTTGAACTTCAAATAGCGGTGTACAGCTCTGCGACAGATGATGTATTTCGGATGTCTTTTCTTTGCCCCGACTTTCATCAAGCCATGTTCGCCGTATTTGCCGTTCAATGCGAATGTCTGCCACACGATGAGCGATGCACCGCCTGCTCCGATGAACAGACAGATGTAAGAGTTTACACCTGCCATGTACATAATCATGACGAGGACAAGCACACCAAGCAAGCCTCCGGCGAAAATGAACAGGTACTGTGCTTTCAGTCCTTTGAACTCGACCGTTCTCCCAATGCCTTTATTGATATTGTAATTGCTCATAATACGCCAGTTTAAAGGAAGAATGAGCGGAGAATGGTCGCCGCTACGATTAAGAAGATACAAGCCCCGAACCACGACGCAGCCGTCTTGCTTGTATCGGGGTCACCGCTACTAAATTTGTTGTACACCTTTACACCTCCGATTAGCCCAACCACCGCCCCAATCGCATAGATGAGTTGAGTTGCAGGGTCGAAGTAACTCGTTACCATCTGCGTGGCTTCTTGGATGCCTGCCGAGCCGTCGCCCTGTGCGAACACACCGAATGCTGACAGTAACGCAACGCCTGTCAGCGACACTTTTTTGCTTCGTTTTTCCATGATTTAACTGAATTAATTTGTTACTAATTCCCACACCTTGCGGGCTTTCGCAACAAAAGTCTTATGAAAATCGAAGCGTTATGGGAAACTGGAAATCAGCGGAATTAATTGGCAGGGTATGGCGATTTAGATAAAGAAAAAAGGTTTATATCTACAGGATAATGTTTACAAAGGGAAAGGTTTTTACTATCTTCGCATAATGAAATATTTATCATTCATATTAGCTTTAATGGTGTTGATTTTATCAACAGCACCGTGCTTTATGGAAGATAAATGCCATGACCGAACATTTCAGATAGCAGACAACCAAGAACAGAATGAAGATGATTGTGATAAAGAATGTTGCTCGCCTTTTTTCACTTGCAAAACGTGTACAGGGTTTGTAGTAACTTTACTTCATTTTTCAATTCCACACGTTGTCAAGCAACCTGAAATGAAAATAAGCAGAATAATAGCATCACCTGTTTCAGACTTCCCCTTTTCTGTTTGGCATCCCCCACAGCTTGTGTAATATGTAGTGCTTTCAGCACAGTTTATTACTTGCGGTGCATAGCACCGCAATCATTCATTTAATCATTATTTTTTCAATGAAAAGAATATTAATTGTGTCATTTTTTATGGCACTCGGTTTTTGTGCATTTGCACAAAACACATTCAAAGCTGTAATTAAAGACAGCGAAAAAAAAGAGCCTTTAATGGGAGTAACCGTACAGATTACAGGAACTGCAATTGCAACAACATCTAATGAAAACGGACAAATCACTTTATTAGATATTCCCAACGGACTGCAATCAATACATTTTAGCTATATCGGTTTTAATGAACGCATCGATAATTTTCAATTTCCGTTAACGGACACCAGTGTTGTTGAAATCCTACTCGATGATAGTTCCGAACAATTGGAGGAAGTTGTCATTTCATCCACAAGAAGCACGAGAACCATCCAAAATATCCCTACACGTATTGAATTTATTGGTGGTGAGGAATTGGATGAAAAAGGCAACATGAAAGCCGGTGACATCCGTATGCTTTTGAGTGAAAGTACAGGTATTCATGTGCAAACGACATCGCCCACAAGTGCCAATGCAAGTATTCGTATCCAAGGACTTGACGGACGATATACGCAAATCTTAAAAGACGGTTTTCCGATTTATTCGGGTGCTTCGAGTGGGTTAGGTTTGTTGCAAATTCCACCACTTGACTTAAAGCAAGTTGAACTTATTAAGGGTTCAACTTCCACGCTGTACGGTGGTGGAGCAATAGCAGGTTTGGTCAATCTAATTTCCAAGACACCGACAGAAGAGAGGGATTTGCGTTTTCATTTAAATGGGACATCAGGTAGAGGTTTAGACATCAATGGTTTTTACGGACAAAAATTCAATAAAATTGGAACAACCATATTTGCTTCACACAATCGTAACGTAGCTTACGACCCTGCAAAAATCGGACTTTCTGCCATCCCCCAATTTGAAAGGTATGTGCTGAACCCTAAATTATTTGTTTACTTCAATGATAGAACAAAAATGAACTTTGGCATTAACACCACCATTGAAAACCGTTTGGGTGGCGATATGCTGTACATCAAAGGCAAAGGAGATAATACACATCAATATTTTGAAGAAAACAAAACACAGCGTTATTCTACTCAATTTGTTTTTGACCATACGGTAAATGAAAACAGTTTTATACAAGTAAAAAATAGCGTAAGTTATTTTAACCGCAATACAGCTATTCCCAATTACGAGTTTGAGGGAACACAAACGGCGACTTTTACAGAAGCAAGTTATACCCACAGCAAAGAAAAATCGGAATGGGTGACAGGTGTTAATCTTTGGACGGACAATTTTAAGGAAAAACAGATGACCACATTTCCGATGAGGGATTACACCCAGACGACTTTTGGCGCTTTTGTGCAAAATTCTTTTGAGGCTACGGATTGGCTTCAAATGGAAGCGGGTTTAAGAACGGATTATGTGGTCGATTACGGAGCAGTTTTTTTACCAAGAGTTTCGGCATTGTTTCAGATTGCAAACGGATTGACTTCACGTATCGGGGGTGGATTTGGCTACAAAACACCAACCATTTTTACCGAAGAAAGCGAACGCATACAATATCAAAACGTAATGCCTATTGACGATAATACCAATAAATTAGAAAGAAGTTACGGAGCAAATGCAGACATCAACTATCGTACTAATATTAGTGATGACTGGACTTTTAGCATCAATCATTTATTCTTTTACACCTATTTGGATAATCCTTTGTTACTTCAAAATATAGCGGCAAACACTTATCAATTTATCAACTCCTCCGGCTACATCCATACCAAAGGAACAGAAACTAATATCAAAATCGGCTATGACGATTTGAAACTGTTTTTGGGCTACACCTTTACCGATACCCGCTTGATTGAAAACGGAATAACTACCGACAATCCGCTAACCCCAAAACATCGGGTTAATTCTGTATTGATGTATGAAATAGAAGACGAATGGAAGATTGGTTTGGAAGCCTATTATTTCAGTCCGCAAAAGCTGAACGACGGGACAGCAGGAAAAGAGTATTGGATGTGTGGCTTTATGGCTGAAAAGATTTGGGAAAGATTTTCTTTGTACATCAACTTTGAAAATTTCCTTGATACAAGACAGACACGTTTTGACAACATTTATACAGGAACGATAACCAACCCTGTTTTTAAAGACATCTATGCACCATTGGACGGATTTGTAATTAACGGAGGGATAAAATTTAGACTTTAAAAACATGAATAAAACGATATTTAATATAACTAAAATGGATTGCCCAAGTGAAGAGCAATTAATTCGTATGAAATTGCAAAATTTCGATACGGTAAAGTCATTAGATTTTGATATTCCTAATAGAAAATTGAATGTTTATCATAGTGGAAACCCAGAGCCGATTTTTTCGGCTTTGGAAGCACTGAACCTGAATACAACATTACTTTCCACCGAAGAAAATAACGCAGTTATTGAAACAGATACACACAATAACCAACGAAAACTACTTTGGGCTGTACTGATTATTAACTTCCTTTTCTTTGGATTAGAAATGCTGTTCGGTATTTTTTCCAATTCAATGGGGTTGGTAGCAGACAGCTTGGATATGCTTGCCGACAGTATTGTTTACGCATTGGCTTTGTTTGCTGTTGGGGGGACGATTTTAAGGAAAAACAACATTGCCAAATTTGCAGGTTACTTTCAAATTCTATTAGCGGTTATCGGTTTCGTTGAAGTTATCAGACGTTTTATCGGAATAGAAACGATGCCCGATTTCAAAACAATGATTATTGTTTCTATTTTGGCGCTGATAGCTAACGTACTTTGTCTTTACCTATTGCAAAAGAACAAAAGTAAAGAAGCACACATGCAGGCTTCAATGATTTTTACGTCAAACGATGTTATTATTAATTCGGGCGTTATTGTCGCAGGTCTTTTGGTCAATTGGCTTAATTCCAGTTATCCTGATTTGATTATCGGAGTGATTGTATTTGTCGTTGTAGCAAGGGGAGCGTATAGGATATTGAAGTTGGCAAAGTGAATGTAAAAATAAATAGAGCCTGAAAAGCTAAATTTCAGGCTCTATTAAAATAATTCTGTGTCAGACAAACTCCCCAATATCAAAACCCTCCAAATCACTTTTCCGCAAATCGGGAGAACTGAAATCCGTTCCGGCGGAGAGGCTCTTATCCAACAATTCTGCAATCTTCCGTGAAGCCCCCTCCATTGAGTTTTCGAGCAGACCGAACAATTCCGTTCCATGTAATCGCTGAACTATATCCACCGCTTTCTGTTGCAGGGCAGGCTCTGGTGCCTCTTGCTCCAACCATGCCCCCACGGTCGTCAGTTCATCAAAGGTAACCCCTGTGGCAAACTCATTGTCGCTGTCCTCAAACCCGTATTCATCCCATTCGTCTTCCTCATTTTCAAAATCGGACATACTCCCGAAAACTTCATCCGGCTCACCCTCAATCTGCGGATTTTCCAATCCAAAACCTATCCCGTAGGTTTCTGTTCCAAAATTATCAGCTATCCCGTCACGTTCGCCCGATTGGCTCTTTGTGGCATTCAGTGGCAAGGTGTGGCGTTCCACGGGCTTGGGAAGACCCATAATATCCGGCAGGTCGGGGCTTTCCTTTTCCGGCTTTAACTCCTTGCGGACGTTCTTATGGATGACCACCTTATCTTTCAGCAAAAGGATAATGACGATGATAAGACATATGACAATCAATGTTTCCATAGCTATAAGATTGGCTTTTGGTTTCGGGCATGGATTGTATTTATTTCCTCGCCGAAATCCTCAAAGTGGTGTTTCAATACACTGTGCAGGTAATCGGTAAGCGTAATATCTCCCTCTCCGAGAATACAGACGATACGGGATAGTTTCTTGTGGAAGTCCGGGCAGATATATACCGACTTTCCGCACCGTGCTACAACTCCGGTCGGTCTTAAAAAAGCTGACTTATATCGGGCAATTTGCAGTACCTTTTTAGGTTGGTTTTGCTGTCCCTTTTTCATAATCGAATATTTTAAAAAATGGGTTTAAACTTATTGTTGAAATCATCGGTGATGGCTTTCTCGAACTGTTCAAAATGATGTTCGAGAATGTTGTCCAAATAGGCATATAGGGGTATCTTATCCTCGCCGATAACCTGCACGATACGGGAAAGCCGTTCGTGGTATTCCTGCCGGATGTAGATGCTCTTATCGCCACGGCGTGTCATGGTATGGCTGTTGAGAAAACGCTCACCATAGCCTGTGCCGGAAGCCCTTTTTTGTCGGGTACGCTCTTTGGTTACGGGCTTTTCCGTAATGGTTTCCTTTGTCGGCTCTGCGCTCGGCTCTTGGGGGGCTACCGCCTGTTGGGGCTTCTTTGTTTCACCTGCCATAATGGACATGAGATATGCCTCGTCAATCGGGGCATTCGGCTTTTTCTTGTTTTCGTTGTCCATAGCAGTTAAAATTTGACGGTTCTTAGAAATTCATTGATGAACAAATCCAAGCCGGAGGCTTTCATCAATCTTTTATCGGGAGGTAACAGCGTGGAGCGGAAGACGGTCTTTGCCGTTGCTTCACTTTCCTTGCGGAAACGCTTGCTGTCGGAAATACGTGTTTCCATCGCTTGCAGTCCGACCTCCTTAATGACATTGCCGTAGATTTCGTACAGGTGCGATTTTTCCCTGCCATCGACCATGTTCCAAAACAGCCTTATGGTTTCGATGGAGGTCTGCCCGTGTTTCATAAGGACGTTGGTCAGCACATCGGTAAAGCTCAATGTACTTTCCATAACCACACGGTCTGCCGTGATGGGCGAAAAGATATGGTGCATTCCTGCCAGTGTATTCAGTAAGCCCGAAGTGTTCACCGTGCCCGTCAAGTCGAAGAAGACCATATCCACGGGAACAGCCGAGGACTGTATAAATGCTTCCGCATCCGTTAGGGCATTGTGGGCCCTACTTTGCAATACCGGATAGGCTTTCTTGTTGATGGTCGAGAATTGGCGGTGTGCCAGTTTTTTCAATATCTCGTTCTGCATGACCGCTTTCAAATCCCGTTCTCGCATCTGACAGATGCTGTGCTGTGGGTAATCGCAGTCAAAGACGGCTACGTTATAACCCATTTGGTAATGGAGTATGCTTGCCGTAACGGTTGTAAACGTGCTTTTTCCAACGCCTCCTTTTTGGCTTGAAAAAGCAATGAATTTTGTCCTGTTTGTTGCTTCCATTTCTATTCTATTTTTAAGTTTCTATTTCCGTGGACTGCCTGCCGTCCTGCATGGAAGGGGCTGTCATCCCTGCACGCTCTCCGGCGGTCTTGATACAATGCCGTCTGTCCGGCTTGCCGTCATCCATTCAGTCAGCCGTGCCGTCATTCCGGCTTCCATACAGGCAAGACCGATGGCTTGCCTGTCGTCCTGCCCGATGGAATGGCTACCGGATAGCGTTCATGCCGTCCGGTCTGCCTGCCGTTTGGAATGCCGTCATGCGTTCCGGCTTTCCTGCAATCCTGCGCTCCGTCATTCAGCATTGCCATCGGGAGCGAATGCCTGCAAACAGGCTTGCGTGACTGATAGCACAAAGAAGCAGGTTATTCCGATGCACTCTTTTAATGCGGTAGTTTGGGGCATTTGTTGGCAATGTTTGGTCGGGAGTAATAGGGCAATGCTTTGGAAAAGCTACCCTTACTTTGTAAAGGCTTAAATTCAAGAGGTGAATGGAAAAGTCATTGGAGAATGGAAACTATTGGCGGAACGGCACAAAGCCGTTTTTTTCCGCTTTACCCAATCCGACCCGTAGGGCGGATTTTCTGTTCACCCGAACAGAGCAAGTTATGTTTTGAGATGCTCGAAATAAATTCCGCACCTCAAAACCACTTGCCCTTGCAGGGGGCTTAGAAAACACCCTCCGAAGTCGGGGTTTATGATAATTAACTAAAGTTGAGCTCGCTGAAGCTCGGTTATTAATGGATTTAGATATGGAAGACAACAGAAGAAACCGAACAAACAAAGTTGGTCGCAAGCCTAAGAAAGACCCTGCCATCCACCGTTATTCGATTAGTCTCAACGACATGGAAAACGCACAGTTCCTTACGTTGTTCGAGCAATCGGGAATGAAAGTAATGGCACATTTTATTACAGCCTGCATCTTTCAGAAGCCAATCAAGACCGTAAAAATTGATATGGATGCAGTCGATTTTCATACGAGGCTCACCAATTTTTACAGCCAGTTTAGAGCGGTTGGCGTGAATTATAACCAAATCGTGAAGATACTGTACCGCAATTTCTCGGAGAAAAAGGCATCGGCTTACCTCTTTAAACTGGAAAAACAGACGGCAGAAATGGCGGACTTGTGCCGGAAAGTGATTGAGCTAACACAGGAATTTGAAAAAGAACACCTGCAAAAACACAGATAAGATGATAGCAAAGATTGGCAAGGGTGAGAATTTGTACGGTGCTATTTCCTATAACCAAAAGAAGATTGACAGTGAAAACGGGCAGGTTTTATTATTGAACAGAATACCCGAAACGTTGGATAATACCTATTCGACAAGCTACCTGCACCAGTGTTTTGAGCCGTATCTGTCCGCAAATATCAAAACTGAAAAGCCTGTGCGCCACATGTCGCTGAACCCTGATCCTGCGGATAGGGTCAGCGATGGGCAGTTCGTAAAAATGGCGCAGGAGTATATGGAGCGTATGGGGTACGGAAACCAACCTTATATCGTTTTTAAGCATACCGATATTGAGCGTACCCATATCCATATCGTTACGGTCTGTGTGGGTTTGGACGGGAAGAAACTACCGGACAGTTACGACCATCCACGTTCGATGGCAATTTGTCGGGATTTGGAACAAACGTACAATCTTATACCTGCCACGGAAAAACAGCGCACCGGAAACGAGCAGGTATTCCGTCCGGTGGATTACAGAGCCGGACACGTTAAGAGCCAAATCGCATCGGTGGTGCGACACCTGCCGAAGTATTACGGGTACGCAAGCCTCGGAGCGTACAATGCCTTGCTTTCGCTTTTCAACATCACGGCAGAGGAAGTCAAAGGGGAATTGCACGGACAGCCTAAAAACGGTCTTGTCTATTTTGCGCTGAACGAACAGGGAGAAAAAGCAAGCAATCCTTTTAAAGCATCGCTTTTCGGTAAACAGGCAGGACTGGACGAACTGCAAAACCAATTCGCAAAGGCTAAGGAGAAAATGAAAGCCGACCCCACAAGAGCCGTACTCAAAAGCACCATTGAAGTAGCGATGCACACCGCCACAGGTGAAGCCGATTTTAAAAAGCAACTGTTGGAGCAGGGTATCAATACCGTGGTACGGCGCAACGATGAGGGGCGTATCTACGGTATGACTTTTATTGACCATGAAAGCCGTACCGTTTGGAACGGTTCAGCTTTGGGCAAAAACCTATCGGCTAATGTCTTTAATGATTGGTGGAATGAGCAGGCAGTCGGGCAACGTCAAGATGCTGAAAAAGCAACCGCACAACACCAGTCGCCGACCGCAGGTAACAGCACCGCCGTAGAGAGAGAAGAAGCCCACGCACTTTTTGATTTTCTAAATAAGGAACAGCCGACCGATGATTTACTGATAGACGGATTTGGTGGGCTATTGCCGGAGGCACAGGGCGAAGATTACGAGGAACAGGCATTTGCCAACCGCATGAAGAAAAAGAAGAAACACAGAAAACGGGGAAGACAACAATAAAGTTTTTAAACAAGCAATGACCAGGATTAACATCTTGGTCATTGTCTTGTTTTTGGCTTTAACAGCCACGCTCAATTCCGTTACTTCATTTCCTCATTTAATCGGTAGCTATCTTCCATAAAATGGTATTTCACAATTTTGCCGTTACGGATTTTAAAGATATTTACGAATTGGGCATTAAATACTTTATCATATTTTAGGATGACCGATGACAATTGCCCTACTGCCACAGCATTCTCTCCGTTTATTGCAATAAATTCTACATCGAACTTTTCGGATTTTATATTCTGATAAAGGACTTTAAAATAGTCTTCAACCTCTTTCTTTGTGTGTCGCTTTCCAACCCACGGAAATTTTTCTTCGTTTCCGGCTAAATCGAAATCAACAGTATCTGCAAACAGTTCTGCCAAACTGCCCTCTTTCTTTCCCGATTGAATTTCGTAAAATTCTTCTACAATGGTTCTTGTGGTCTGTTCAATCAAATTAACATCTTTTTCTTTATGGTCTTGATTTAACCTTGCCATCCTTACCATATCTTCAGAAGCAACATCGGGGTCAACATAAATATGTACACGTTTGATTAAATCTCCCTCAAACTCAAAAACATTACAGAACTTGCCAAAGGCTGTAACATTGTCCGGCCACGATTTGCCGTCAATGGTTACGCCCTTTTCA
Source organism: Sphingobacterium sp. 1.A.5 (assembly GCF_002734235.1). NCBI lineage: Bacteria > Pseudomonadati > Bacteroidota > Sphingobacteriia > Sphingobacteriales > Sphingobacteriaceae > Sphingobacterium > Sphingobacterium sp. 1.A.5. The sequence continues at coordinate 28,064 of NZ_PEBA01000056.1, read as the reverse complement.
TTACCCTCAACAACAACTGTATTGTTTGAAGCCACATAGTTGAAATTTTCTATATCGTGTGTAAGCCCTTGTAGAAAACCGGACATTGCTACACCAAATTGTTTGATACCCTCTTTACCCTTGCTATACCCAAACTTTGGAAAGTACAGTTCCACATCTTCCGTGAACAGGTTGTAGTAACCGTTGTCAAATTCGCCTGCATCAACTTTTCTAAAATATGCCTCTGCATTTTTCCGTTGCTTTTCCTTTAAGGAAGTACTGTCATGCTCATAGCCAGTTTTGAGCAATGCCACCACTTCTTTATCCACGCCTGCATGGTCGGGGTCGACATAGCAGTACATTCTCTTTATGCGGTTGCCCTCAAATTCAAATACTGTACAAAACTTTCCAAATGACACTTCATTATCGGGAAAGGCAACTCCCTTATGTATCGCTCCTTTTTCCACACCCTCCACCACAACGGTATTATTGGTTACGATAAAATTGAATTTGTCCAACTCAAAAGTGAGGTTGTTAAACAACTTCCTTACCTGTTCACCGAATTTCTTTACACCTGCCTTGCCCTCGGCGAAGCCAAATTTTGGATAGAATACCTTTACATCTTCTGTAAACAGGTCATAATAACTGTCATCATTGAAATTTCCACTATTGATTTTTTCGTAATAGGATTGAGCAACCAGTCGTTGCACTTCCTGTTGTGAATTGTTTACCATAATTACTTCTTTGCTGTTTTTTGTGAATTGTTGTGCATACGCTCCATTTGTCGTAATAATTGCGCACGTTAAAATTATACTTAGTTGTTTTCTCATAAATTTTATTTTGTAGTGAACGCTACAAAATGTTCCAAAAAATTTTATGCTTTCATTGAGTTTAGCATAAAATCAACCATTTGTTCCACTTCCTTTTTGCTTCCCGATAAAACATAATGTTTGTGAAATCCGCTAAAAGATGAAAGGATAAATCTTGCAACCACTTCGGGTACAACATCGCCTTTAATCTCTTTTGCCATTTTTGCTTTTTCTATAAGGTCTTTGAATATCCCCTCCAAAACTTTGGCATTAGCAGTAATCAATTTGCTTACTTCTTTATCACTATCCCCTAATTCAAAGATTGTACGGATAATAAGGCAGGCTTTTCTGTCCTTTATTGTTTGGTTCACCACATCATGTACAACATGGGAAAGTACTGCAAACGGTGAACCGTCATATTTGACCGCTCTTTGATATTGGGCAGTTTTCATTTGGGCATAATTGCCGAGGCATTCAAGAAACAGTTTATGTTTATTCCCATAGGCATTATAGATACTGGTAATGCTAAGTTGCATTACATGCTCAATGTCTTTCATTGAGGTTGCATGGTAGCCTTTTTCCCAAAATAGGTTACGCACTATTTCCAGTTTTTCATTGTAATCAAACTCCTTATTTCTCGGCATATCGGTGACAAAGGTAGTATTTTGTAATGGTTGCTACAAAATAACCGTTCAATATTTTACTACTTGGTCAAATGTTGCCACCAAAAGCCATCCTAAACCGCTTTGAATAAGCCCTTTTAAATAGCCTCTAAATTTCCTGCATCACTAAAATTTTTTGTTATGCAGGGAGAAGACGATTTGAGAGGATTAGCCAAAATCATGGCTTTTATGCGTGCCGTAAGTATTCTTTTGGTGCTGATGCACTTTTATTGGTTCTGTTACGGGTTCTTTGCCGAACGTGGGTGGACACTGGAAATTATCGGCAAGATACTGACCAATTTCAACCGTACCGCAGGACTGTTTGCCCACACCCTTTACACCAAAATTTTTGCATTGCTGTTGTTGGCGTTAAGCTGTCTCGGCACTAAGGGCGTGAAGAATGAAAAGATAACGTGGGGCAAGATTTACACCGTCTTAGTTATCGGTTTTGTGCTGTTCTTTCTGAACACGCCATTGTTAAAGCTGTCGGCAGGGGTTGCCACATCGCTTTACATCTTTACAACGAGTTTGGGATATATAGCCTTGCTCATGGCAGGGGTATGGATGAGCCGACTACTCCGCAACAATCTGATGGACGATGTTTTCAATAATGAAAACGAGAGTTTCCAACAGGAAACCCGTCTGATAGAAAATGAATACTCGGTCAATCTTCCCACAAGGTTTTATTACAAAGGCAAATGGAACAATGGATGGGTTAATATCGTCAACCCTTTTCGAGCTTCGATTGTACTTGGTACTCCTGGCTCCGGAAAATCCTACGCCATCGTAAACAACTACATCAAGCAACATATCGAAAAGGGGTTTGCGATGTATATCTACGATTTCAAATTTGACGACCTTTCCACGATTGCCTACAACCATTTGCTGAAACATTCCGATAAGTATAAGGTAAAGCCGAAATTTTATGTTATCAATTTTGACGACCCACGCCGAAGCCACCGATGCAATCCGTTAAGCCCTGCCTTTATGACGGATATATCCGATGCCTACGAAGCATCCTACACCATCATGCTTAACCTCAACAGGTCGTGGATTTTGAAGCAAGGGGATTTTTTCGTGGAAAGCCCAATTATATTGCTTGCCTCAATCATTTGGTTTCTGAAAATCTATGAAGACGGAAAGTACTGCACGTTTCCCCATGCTATTGAATTGCTGAATAAAAAATATGCAGACGTATTTACGATACTTACTTCATATCCCGACCTTGAAAACTATCTTTCGGCTTTCATGGATGCGTGGCAGGGCGGAGCGCAAGACCAGTTGCAGGGGCAGATAGCATCGGCAAAAATCCCACTGTCACGGATGATTTCGCCACAGCTTTATTGGGTGATGACGGGGGATGATTTTTCACTGGACATCAACAACCCCCAAGAGCCGAAAATCTTGTGCGTGGGTAATAACCCCGACCGCCAAAATATCTATTCGTCCGCTTTGGGATTGTACAATTCGAGGATTGTAAAACTCATCAATAAGAAAGGACAGCTTCAAAGTTCCATTGTCATAGACGAATTGCCCACAATTTATTTTAGGGGTTTGGATTTTATCAGTACGGCACGTTCAAATCGAATTTCGTCACTTTTTGGCATCCAAGACTATTCGCAGTTGACGAGGGATTACGGCGACAAAGAAAGTAAAGTCATACAAAATCTGGTCGGTAACATCTTTAGTGGGCAGGTCGTTGGAGAGACAGCAAAAACACTTTCTGAACGCTTTGGTAAGGTCTTGCAGAAACGGCAGAGCATCACCATTAACCGCAATGATAAATCCACATCCATATCCACCCAATTGGACACGCTTATACCTGCATCCAAAATATCTACCTTGACACAGGGAATGTTCGTAGGGTCTGTTTCAGATAATTTTGATGAGCGTATCGAGCAGAAAATATTTCATGCTGAAATTGTCGTAGATAACGAAAAGGTTTCTGCCGAAACCAAAGCCTATAAGAAGATACCGCAGATATTATCCTTTGCCGATGAACACGGCAACGACAATATGAAACAGGTCATTGAAGCCAATTACAGGCAGGTCAAAGCGGACATTGTACACATTGTCGAAAGCGAAATAGAGCGGATTAAGAATGACCCCGATTTACAGCATTTGATACAAGAGGGATGATTTAAAAAAATGCTTTGTCATTTGTAAAAATGTCGTATTTGTACGTAATAAAAACGAGCATTGTTTTCCTTGAATTTTCATTGCATTGTTGGTTTGGTGCATCTGTGGGGCATATTAGGAACAAAAAATCCGGTTTTTAAGAACCTTTATATTCTGTAAGAACAAGAATAATCGTTACATTTGTCAAATGAGAATGACTGTGATGTTATAAAATCCTTTTCGGCTTAGTTCTTAAGCAATACGCTTTGTACTATCTACATAGCGTGATTTTCTATTTGTAAAATTTTATTAATAATCTAAACTAATTGGTCAACAGACGATTGTTGCTCCTTGTATTAGTTTATATCTCAAAAAAATTATGTCAGAAATACTAAGTAAAAAGGAAATAGAGCAGTTCGTTCTTAATGGTTTTGTTCGCATTGAAAATGCATTTTCTCAAGAAATTGCAGATGCAGTTTTAGATATTCTATGGAATGACCTTCCTTGTGATAGGTCTAATCCTTCCACTTGGACTGAACCTGTTATACGTTTGGGCATGTACACTCAACAATCCTTTGTCGAGTCGCTAAATGGCAAAAAAATGCATTTAATTTTTAACCAATTGATTGGTAAAGATAGATGGATTCCTTGTCGAAATGTAGGTACATTTCCAGTTAGGTTTCCGTCTGTTCAGAAGCCTAATGATATAGGCAAGCACGTAGATGCAAGTTTTGCGGGAAATGACCCTAATAATTATTTTGAATGGCGTGTCAATGTCAAATCAAAAGGGCGAGCCTTATTAATGCTTGTATTGTATTCCGACGTTAGCGAAAATGATGCGCCTACGGTCATTTATGAGGGTTCTCACATTGATGTTGCAAAGCTATTAGCTAAACAGGGTGATTTTGGTCTTTCATTTATGGAACTTGCAAGCAAGTTAGACGACCTGCCCAAAAGGAAAGAGGTATATGCAATGGGTAAAGCAGGTACAGTTTATCTATGTCATCCGTTTATAGTTCATTCGGCTCAACCACACAGCGGAACTATTCCTAAATTTATGGCACAACCGCCCTTGCTGTTGAGGGATGAATTATCTATTTCGGATTCTACTGTCGGCTATACTCCAGTTGAACAGGCTATTCGCTTAGCGTTAGATTAATCGGAAAAAATGTTACATGTAAAGAGGTTGCGAAATGCAACCTCTTTTTTAGAGTTGCACATAGCGTGCCACGAAAAAGTTATGTTTTTGTACAACCTTAACATTAAAATTCAGATTAATCGAATGGATAAATATTTTAATAAAACCTTATATAGGTTAGAAACAGCAATTGACGAATCGGAGGTTGAAGCCGATTGCTCCATACAACGGATGGAGGCCGTTATACACCTTGTTCTCGAATGTCTGTCCGATGTAAAGGAATATGTCTTGAAAAGAGAGTTTAAGAACACTGACGAAGAAATCCGCTTTTTCAAATATCAGAAACCTGCCATTGTAGCAAAACTCATTTACTACAATGCCATTTACAAAATTGAAACAAAGAAACCTTATGGAGCAAAGCCCATAAGGAAATACCTTAAAAAAGAACTGAAAAAACTGAAAAGGTTCTTTGACAACAACCTCGATTTTTATAAGTATTACCGTAGTAACAACTCCATCCTTGACGAGAATATGTTTTTAAGGGGTAACCACGATATAAAGCTATGGTTGGACACTTATTATTTCCAGTCTGACCAGTCCTTTTCCACCTCGCATGATTACAAGGTCGCCAAGATAATAGCCAATGATTTGATACAGGTTTACATCGAAGACCAATTATATAACAAATTCCAAAAAGACAAATCGAAAGCCCCGAAAAAGCTGAAATGGACAGGTAGCAAAGTGGCATTGATAGAACTGATTTATGCCCTGCATTATCAAAATGTATTTGACAACGGGAACAACGATATAAGGGAAGTAGCCCAATATTTTGAAAGTGCCTTTGGCATCGATTTGGGCAATTTTTATCAGACCTATTTGGAGTTGAGAAACCGGAAGATGAACCGTACGAAATTCCTTGATGCGCTTCGGGAGGAACTTATACGGAGAATGGACGAGCAGGACGAGAAGTAGGGTTTGGGCGTGCCACCGTCTGCATTTTACCCCCATGCCCAGGCTATCGAAAAAATGCAGACGGGTCGGGCTATCCGCTGTATCTTTTGCGGATCTGCGAGAACCGCAAAAGGATGTCGCTTCTATCCCTCACTAAACGAGCAAGCTAAAATTTCCTTATATACGAGAATTTGCTTGTTTGATTTTCATAACTTTGTAGAATGAAACGTAAGGAAACAATCAAAGATTTTTACGCTAACCACGGAAAGGAATACCCAAAAGCAGGACAATTCAATATATACCGTAGGGAAGAATTTGCCTGTGATAGTACCTCGCTACCGCCTAACCGCAGGGATTTTTATAAAATCTCAATGACCACAAAAGGAACAGGTATTTTGAGCTATGCAGACAAATCCATAAAGATTGACAGACCGTCCATTACGTTTCTTAATCCCCTAATCCCTTATTCATGGGAGCCGAACTTGGAAGAACAAGCCGGATATTTCTGTCTTTTTACAGAAGACTTTGTGAATACAGCGTTGAAAAATGAAAGCCTTTCGCAGTCGCCATTGTTTAAAGTCGGTGGCAACCACGTATTTTTTCCAAGTGATGAGAGTTTGAAACTTTTGCAGAACGTATTTGAGAGTATGTTTCGTGAAATCAATTCTGAATATACCAATAAGTACGACTTGTTGAGAAGTTACGTGCAAATCATTATACACGAGGCGATGAAGATGCAACCGCCCGAAACATTTTATCAGCCCGTCAATGCCTCCGAGCGTATCACCACATTGTTTTTAGAATTGTTGGAGCGACAATTTCCTATTGATGCCCCAAGCCAGACAATGAAACTGAAAACAGCTAACGAATTTGCGGTACAGCTTAATGTACATACTAATACGCTAAACAGAGCCTTGAAAGAAAGTACAGGCAAAACCACAACGGAATGGATTGCCGAGAGGATGACTAAAGAGGCTAAGGCATTATTGCAGTTCAGCAATTGGGATATTGCGGAAATAGCGTACAGTTTGGGGTTTGAGCATTCGTCAAACTTTATCATTTTCTTTAAGAAACAGACCGACATCACCCCGTTACAGTTCAGAAAAGAAATTGGGGCGAGTATTGTTTAAAAAACAATAAAATTTATCCCATATTATACGGTCTGTTCAGCAGAAATAAACTCGCCTCTTTCGCCGACAACTTGATTGCCCCATTTTGTAATAGCTTCCAAAACAGGTACAAAACTTTTACCGAAATCGGTCAAGCTATAAACGACCTTTACAGGCGGTTTTTTACCGTATACTTTTCTTGAAACAAGACCGTCTTTCTCTAATTGTTTCAATTGCAAACTCAAAGTCATTTCGGTAACAGACGGCATTTCCTTGCGAAGTTCATTATATCTTTTCGGTTCGTCCTTTAAGTGGTAAAGGATAACCGCTTTCCATTTTCCACCTACCAAATCCATTGTTAGGCTTACCGTACAGGGATAAGTTTTTCCATTCAATTTTACAAAATCACCGATACATTCAGTCTTCATATCATATTTTTTTGAGCCTATCCATTTTGATAGTTATTGCAAATGTAATATGCTAAAATTAGTTTTGCAACTATAATAATTATAGTTTATTGATTTATTAAATAAAAAAGGAATGGCATCAAATTTAAAAGAGAATGAGAGAATGACACAGGATGACAAACCACTCATCACTATTATCGGAGTTTTGGGTAAGCAAGGTCTTAGTGTCGCACGCACATTGTTAGAGAGCGGGCGTTACCGAGTGAGGGGCATTACCCGACGTATTAATTCACCGGAAGCGATTAATTTGGCAGAACAAGGGCTTGAACTTGTAGATTTACCCCTTGACCTCGGATATAAAGAAGATTTCGTAAAGGCTTTTCGAGGTTCAGAGGGTGTTTTCATGATGACACCGAACATTGCTCCGCCTGCAACCCACGAGATGGAATTGGGCAAACAATTAGCAGATGCAGTAGTTGAAGCAGAAGTACGGCATATTGTATTCAGCAGTTTGGAAAATGTGGATAAAATTACCGGAGGGAAAAAGTTTGCTCCCCATTTTACAGACAAAGCCAAAGTTGAAGAATATATCCGGACGCTCCCTATCACAAATTCATTTATTTACATGTCTTTCTTTTATACCAATCTGTTGGAATTTTACCCCCCTGTTATGAAAGGTGATACACTTGTGTTTCCGATTTATTTGCCAAAGGATTTCCGTGCGCCATTTGTTGACCCTCTTACTGCGACAGGCCCCGCTGTTTTGGAAGTTTTTTCAAATCCAAACATGTATGCGGGCAAGTCGTTGCCAGTAATCGGGGATATTATATCACCGCAGGAAATGGTGGATACGTTTATTGAAGTAACAGGCAAAAAAGCTGTTTACAGCTCTGCATTTTCACAAAAGGAACTGATTAACCATTTCCCCGAATTTCGTTCAAATGAAACTTTAGTGTGTGAGATTTTAGGGATGGCAGAGTATGCGGTTGAATATGGATATTTCAAAAAAGAGCGTGACTTGAATTGGAGCAGACAAATAAACCCCAATGCACTTACATGGAAAGAGTTCCTGCGTACCACTGGTTGGAAAGGAGAAAAGCTTTCGTACTGACCAGTTGCGAACATTAAGGGTGACGTATTATTGCAAATAATGCTATTTAGTTGCACTTCATAACAATTTGTTTGATTTGCATAATTTTTTAAAAAGCATCGGGGCGAACTTTGTACCGTAATAAAAATTAATAGTTATGGTACAGGAAAATCTAATAGGGAAAATAGCCCTAATCACGGGCGGTACAACAGGCATAGGCTTGGCTTCTGCGAAGCTGTTCTTACAAAGAGGCGCAAAGGTCGTCCTCGCCGGACGGAGGCAGGAGCTTGGCGAAACCGTTCTCATTGAATTGCAAAAAGTAAGCCCCGATGTTCACTTTGTCAAGACCGATGTTTCCAAAAGTGTGGAAGTGCAACATCTTATCGCTGAAACCGTCCGCATTTTTGGCAGACTGGATATTGCCTTTAACAATGCAGGAGTTGAAGGGCATTTTGCACCGATTGACGAAACGCCCGAAGAAGAATTTGATACCGTTATGGGCATCAACGTAAAAGGGACTTGGCTGTCCTGTAAGTACGAAATTGAGCAGTTTAAAAAACAAGGAACAGGCGGAGCAATCGTGAATACATCATCATGGCTATCAAGAGGTGCTTTCGGAGGTTCGGGCGTGTATTCGGCGAGCAAATCCGCTTTGGATGGCCTGGTGCGTGTATTGGCAGTAGAAACGGCATCGGCGGGAATACGTGTCAACAACATACAGCCAGGCTACATCCAAACCCCGATGTTTGACCGTTTTTATCCTTTTCCCAAAGAAGAAGCCGATAAATTAAAAGAGCCAACGAAAAAACACGCTCCGCTTGGTCGTTTCGGAAATCCCGAAGAAGTTGCCGAATTGGCTGTTTGGTTGAGTAGCCCGTCAGCTTCATTTGTCACGGGAGAAAGTATTTTGGTTGATGGAGGCTTAACAATCGGAGGACAGCGTTATTAATTTCAAATTCCATTCAAAAGATTATGCAAGCAATACAATTAGAAAATTACGGCATAGAAAATCTGAAATTAACCGAACTTCCAACTCCCGAAGTTGGAGAAAATGAGGTTTTGGTAAGAACTACCGCCGTTTCACTTCAATACCTCGACCTTATTGCAGTAGAGAACACCGCTGGGCTGAATATCCCGCTTCCGTTCATTCCTGTCTCAGAGGGTGTGGGCATCGTGGAAAGCGTGGGCAAGAATGTAACACGGTGGAAAAAAGGCGACCGTGTACTTATTCCGTTCATTACGAATTGGGAAGCAGGAAAGACAACGCCTTATCACAATGCGCTAAGGACAGGTCTGCAAACTTCGGGAACATTGGCAGAGTTTACGGTACAACCCGAGAACACGCTTGTCCGTTCCCCTCAAAACCTTACCGATGAAAAAGCTACATCACTTTCGGTTGCAGGTCTGACAGCTTGGGCAATGCTTATGCAGGCAGGCATCAAAGCAGGACAGACCATTTTGGTACAGGGAAGCGGTGGCGTTTCTTTGTCCGCCCTGCAAATTGCAAAGATTTCGGGTCTGAAAGTAATTGCAACTACAGGTAGCAGGGAGAAAGAGCAAAAGCTGAAAAACTCGGGTGCAGACGAAGTTATCAATTATAGAGACTTTCCCGAATGGAGCAATGAAGTAAAACGGCTGAACAACGGTACAGGTGTGGATGTTACGCTGGATGTGGCAGGACAGCAAACCATTGAGCAGAGCATCCTATCCGTAAAAGAACACGGTTTTGTGGGTCTGGTCGGTTTCATGTCCGGTAGTAGACTGTCTTTTGACGTGTTTCCGCTTATTATGAACTATATCCGCTTGCAGGGCTATTCCGTGGGCAATGCACAGGAATTGGACGAATTGGTAAATGCCATTGAGAAGAATAATCTTAAACCTGTCATAGACAGCGTTTACACGATAGACCAAACGCAGGAAGCATTTCTAAGACTGAAATCGGGCAATGCTTTCGGAAAAGTAGTCGTCAAATTTTAAAACAACGGGAACTATGAAAATAAGAAGCATATTAACCGCAGTCCTTATCTGCATTGGTTTAAACAGTTTTTCGCAACAGGTCATCAACGGTTTTGCAACACCGGAAAGTGTTACATCGGACGGCAAACGCTTTTTTGTGTCCAATCAAGGGCAGGATTTCAGCAGTCGGGATAGTGACGGATTTATCAGTGAAATTTCCGCAGACGGCAAACTGATAGAACTAAAATTTGCGCCCACAAAAGGTGTTTTGCATGCTCCCAAAGGTATGGCTGTTGAAAACGGCATTTTGTACGTGGCAGACCTTGAACGCATCGTGGGATTTGACATAAACAGCCGAACGACCGTTTTTGAACTTGCCATTCCGCAGGCTACTGTATTGAATGATATTTGTCGTTTGGAAAATGGCTTTATAGGTGTTACAGATACCTATTCGGGAAATATCTACAAAGTAAATACACAAACAAAATCGCTTGAAACCATCGGGAACATTCCGACAATAAACGGCATTTCATTCAACAGGAATACCAATCAGCTTGTTGTATGTACCAATGGAGAAACATTGGGCGAGGGTTCTGTTTACCTCAAAACAGGCAATGGAGATTTTGAGAGACTTCCCAACATTGCCAACGGATTTTTTGACGGCGTGGAATGGTTGGACGACAACAGCTTGCTGATTTCGGATTGGGTAACGTTTCCCACCAAAGGTTATGGCAAACTTTGGGTTTACGATTTGAAAACCCAACAATCCGAAGTGTTGCTGACCGAAGAAAGTATTGCGGATATTTATTACCATCCTGTCACACAAAAAATCTATATGCCCCAAATGCAGAAAAACAAGGTAATCATTACGGATAAAAAGGAACTGCAAATGATAAATAAAGAGAAATACAACAGGCTGTACCAATACGGGGTTGCAGATGCTTTTGTGGGTGGTCTGTACAGAGGTACTATGCCTGTGGGAGATTTGAAGTTAAAGGGAGATTTTGGTTTGGGCGCACCCGATATGCTTGATGGCGAATTGACCGTCTTGGACGGAAAGGTTTATCAGACCAAAGCAACCGGAGAAACCTTTGAAAAGGAAAACGATTTTAAAACCTCGATGTCCTTTGTTACGTTTTTTAAAGCTGATACAACCATCAATGTAGAGAGCCAAATTGATGAAGATGCACTTTTGGAATTGGTTGGCGGTCTACTTACGAATAAGAATGCTATGTATGCCGTGAAAATTTCGGGGGAGTTCAGCCACGTAAGAACACGGGCATTTCCTCCGGTAGAGAAAGAACCTTTTCCGGTTATCACGACTATTTTTCACAGACAGAAATTCTTTGATTTTTCCGATACAGAGGGAACATTGATTGGTTTCCATCTGCCGGAATATCTGAACGGCATCAATAGCAAAGGTTTCCATTTTCATTTTCTTTCTACTGATAGAACACAGGGTGGACACGTCTTGGACTTCAATGGTAAAAATCTGAAAATCGAAATTTCAGAACAGAAAAGTTTTGAACTGAACATCCCGACAGATGACGCATTCCGTAATTTCAAGTTTGAAACAAGGGAGAACGAAGCATTGAAACGGGTGGAACAAGGGAATTAATAACCGTGTTCCCTGTTCAAGAAAAAGTAAATCAAATAGGTCTAAAGGTTATTCTATCGTAAAGAATAACCTTTAGACATTTTCGTTTATAGCCAATATCATAACCGAATGGATAAATTTTACAATGAAACACTTTCTAAACTGGAAACCTCAATCACCGAAACGGTGATTGATGCTGATTGCTCCGTAGAACGGATAGAGGCTGTTATACATCTGATTGTAGAATGCCTGTCCGAAGTAAAAAAATATATCTTGAAAAGAGGGTTTAAGAATACCAATGAAGAAATCCGTTTTTTCAAATATCAGAAACCTGCCATTGTTGCGAAACTCATTTACTACAATGCCATTTACAAAATCGAGACAAAAAAGCCCTATGGAGCAAAGCCCATAAGGAAATACCTCAACAAAGAACTGAAGAAGCTAAAAAGGTTCTTTGACAACAACCTCGATTTCTATAAGTATTACCGTAGTAACAACTCGTTCCTTGACGAAAAGATGTTTTTACGGGGCAACCACGATATTAAGTTATGGTTGGACACCTATTATTTTCAGTCTGACCAGTCCTTTTCCACTTCACATGATTACAAGGTCGCCAAAATAATAGCCAATGATTTGATACAGGTTTACATAGAAGACCAGTTATATAACAAATTCCAAAAAAACAAATCGAAAGCCCCGAAAAATCTAAAATGGACAGGTAGCAAAGTGGCATTGATAGAACTGATTTATTCCCTGCACTATCAAAGTGTGTTTGACAACGGGAGTAAAGACATAAGAGAAGTAGCCCAATATTTTGAAAGTGCCTTTGACATTGATTTGGGCAATTTTTATCAGACCTATTTGGAGTTGAGAAACCGGAAGATGAACCGTACAAAATTCCTTGATGCGCTTCGGGAGGAACTTATACGGAGAATGGACAAGCAGGACGAAAAGTAGGGTTTGGGCGTGCCACCGTCTGCATTTTAACCCCATGCCCGGGCTACCGAAAAATGCAGACGGGTCGGGCTATCCGCTATATCTTTTGCGGATGTGCGAGGACCGCAAAAGGATGTCGCTTCTATCCCTCACGCTGTATGCCGTCCAGAAAACAAAGCATTTATTTCCTTTTTGGTTTCCTGTTTTCAAATTCAAAAGAGGTTTCGGCTTTATCGTTCATGACGATATAGGCATTGAATTTATTGCCCGAATTACTTTTCATGCCTTTGATAAGGTTGGTCTTTCCTTTTTTCACAAGGCTTTCTATATCGGTAAGGCTCAACGGCACTCCGCACACGGTACGGAATTGAAGCCAGTTGCAAGCCTCATCGGGGCATTTTACAACTTTGTTCCAAATCAATAGCTGACGGCTCTTGCATTTGGGGCAGGTCAGTTCCGGTTGTTTTTCATTGGCAATGCCAGTGTCCAAAAGTTCCCGTGTAATGGAAGTGGCATAGGCTTCCATTTCACGGTGAAAAGCACCTGCATCCGCCTCGTTGTTTTCGATTTTCTGCAATGCCATTTCCCATTCGGCGGTCATGGCTATATCGGCAATCTTTTTGTCCTTAACAGCCCCGTAAACCTGCAATCCCTTATGGGTAGGGATAAGGGATTTCTTTTCACGCCGAATGTAATCCCTTTTAAAGAGCGTTTCTATAATGGAGGCTCTTGTGGCAGGTGTACCGATGCCGATGTCTTTTAAGGCTTTCCGTTCGTCCTCGTTATGGGTTTCCTTTCCGGCGTTTTCCATTGCGGACAACAGACCTGCCTCGGTGTAAAGCACGGGCGGTTTGGTTTTCTTTTCCAGTACGGATGCCTCTTTGATTTTCAGCTCATCGCCGACCTTTAATTCCGGCAGTTCCTGCACAGACTCGCTGTCTTCATCGGTAAATTTTTCCTTGATGCCACGCCAGCCGGCTTCGAGGATTTTACAGCCTTTAAGTGTAAAATCATAGTGCAAAGCCTGCAATCCGATGTCGGTTATTTCTTTGGTACAGGCAAGTGAAAGGGCTTCCAACAGGCGGTGCGCAATCATATCATAGATAACATTTTCGTGTGCTGACAGTTCGGACGGGATTTTTTCGGTAATCAGCAGACCGTGGTGGTCTGTGACCTTTACGTCATTCACGATGCGTTTGTTGAAACGCCCCCATTTCACTTTTCCGACCGCCTTTTTACAGGAAGCCCTCGCTTCCAAATTCCTTACCAGTGCAGGGATTTCCGACCACATATCTTCGGGGATGTATTTGCTCCCTGTACGGGGGTAGGTGATAAATTTCTTTTCATACAGGCTTTGGGCAATGTTCAATGTTTCCTCGGCAGTATAGAAAGCCCTTTTATTCGCTTCTTTCTGCAATCCCGTAAGGTCGAATAGCAAAGGCGGTTGCTCCGAAACCGTTTTGGTTTCCATCGCCGTTACGGTAGCCGTTCCGATACGCTGAATGGATTTCAGCGTATCGTCAGCGAGTTTTCTGTCATCCCATTTGGTCTTGGAAAGGCTCTTAAAGTCTGTAAATTCTTTGCGGTGTTCCAACTGGATTTGAAAGTATTTCTTGACGGCAAAGTCTTTGTTTTCCAAATACCGCTTGCAGATAAGGGCAAGCGTAGGCGTTTGTACCCTGCCAAGCGAGTAAACGCCACGCCCTGCCGAAATACTCAACGCCTGCGAGGCATTGATACCGACAAGCCAATCGGCTTTGCTCCGCCCTTGTCCGGCACGGTACAGCCCGTCAAATTCGCTTCCGGCTTTTAGGTTGTCAAAACCCTGTTTAATCGCCTTTTCCGTGAGCGAGCTTATCCATAGGCGTTCAAAGGGTTTCCGGCACTTTAGGTATTCATAGATGTACCTAAATATGAGTTCCCCCTCACGTCCGGCATCGGTGGCCACGATAATACTATCGCATCTGCCGATGACCTGTTCGATAATCTTCAACTGTTTTGATGCCCCGCTATCGGGAACATAACTTTTGTCCTTTTTTACCTTGCGTACCGTAAGGATAAAAGGGTCGGGCAATATGGGCAGGACTTCCCTTTGGAAGCCCGATACCCCGTAATCTTCGGGCATCGCCAGTCCGACCAAATGCCCCAATGCCCACGTAACTTCGTATCCGTTCCCTGTTAGGTAGCCATCCCGTTTTTCGGTCGCTCCCAACAGGGTAGCTATTTCTCTCGCCACACTTGGCTTTTCTGCAATGATTGCTTTCATGATACTATCTCTTTTAATGGATTTTGTGGTGAACATTTCTCTTTGAGAAACCCCTTCGTATTCTGTGAAAGGGGATTTCCAAAGGAAAATGTTTTTTGATGGTATTATCTTTTTACCCCTCTGGATTTAGCCGGACGGTTAGGGTCATTCTGCCGTTGCTGTTGAGTTTTGTTTTTCGGCGTTTGTTGCTCCGGTTTCAGAGGCTCGTTGATGTGCTTGGTCGCTTCGTTGGTTTTCCCGTTGGAGTTCACGGCAACCTGTGTTTTGTGCGCTTCGGCAGGCTGTGCCTTATTTTTCAGCGCATTGGGGTTTTTAAAGCTGAAATCATAATTTCCAGTTTCTTTGTTCAGCGTGACATATCCTTTATACGGGTTTCCTTTTCCGTCCTTGAAATCCGAAACGTAAATCGTCTTGCCCTCGGTGAGTTGCTTGTACTGTTCATCCGAAAACACTTTGTTGCGGAACATTTTCGGGTCGTTTTCCTGTGTCTGTTTGGGGGCTTTATCGCCAAAAAGAAACTCCGTATATTTTTTGTCGGCGTTGAACTGCACATAGGCATTTTTGTTCGTACTGTTTTTAAAATCCAGCCCTTCCAAATAAATGGCTTTCCCATCTTTCAAATCCCGTTTTTGGTCTTCGTTCAACTTCACGCCCTTAATCTCATCGGGTATTTTTATTCTTTCATGCCTAAATGCAATGACCTCGTTCGTGAGATGGTCGATACTGATAACGGAGGGTATCTTTTCGCCTGTTTTGGGGTTGGTCAATTCCACCACACGCCCCATGTTTCCGGTTTTGAGTAGGTTTTCCCTGTCCTCTTTGGTAAACTCGTGACCAAAGAAAGGGGCTTTGAGGTTGGGTTCGTGGCGTACACCATACATCATAAGTACAGGTTTTCCGTCTTCACCGTCTTGGAAACCGAGCCTTGCTTCCGAGCGCATGATGACCGCACCGAAATTGACACTTGTGGGATATACCTTATTGGTCTTATAGCCCTTTAACAGCAAATCCAATTGCCCGTCTTTTTCAAGCCTCTCTTTGTTTATCCCAAATTGCGCTAAATAATTCCAGTCCACATCTTCTGCCTTATAGCGGTATTCGTTTTTCTCCTGTGCTTGCTGTGTTTCCGGTGTCGCCTGTGGTGCTTCCACATCCTTTTTGGTTTCCTGTTGTTGCTCCTTTGGTTCTTTGACCTCATGCTTTGCCATAACAGCCTCGCCCTCTTTGGTGGGGGCATCAACCTGTTTCTGCATTTCTTTAGCGGTTTCGACCGCTTCCTTTGCAGGTACTTTGAAGAATGAAAAATGGGTCGGGTCTTTAAGCTGTCGCCAAAAGTTGGAGAAGAAATTTGTAAACAAATCTCCGGCTCTGTCAACCCGCATAAATTGGCTTTGGTTTTTCTTGGTGGCATCAACGGTTTTCAGATTACCGTTTTCGTCAACACCCGTAACGGCTTGGATTTTCTTTTTTTCCTTGTCCATCACCAACAGCACATCCGAAAGCTGTTCGGGATATTGCTGTGGATTTTCATTTGTCTGTTCGCTCATGATATTGATTATTTAAAGATTATACTGTCCGAAAGTAAGCGAAGCAGGTACGGCTATGCCGTACCCGTCTTTTCGTGGTAGGGTTTGTCATCGGTTTTCTTTTGTACGCCGTATGGGGGCTTTAAAACTTTCCCTAATGAACTGGTGTACATCCGATAGTTTGTAGTACAGCTTTCCGCTAATGGTATAATATGGTAGCTTACCCGTGGAGCGGTATCGTTGCAGGGAACGGTGGCTGATTTTCAGCATTAGGAGCAGGTCTTGGTTGTCCAGTAATTCCTCACCGTCTATGCTGTGCCGTTCTTTCTTGATGTTTAGGACGTACTCTTTCAAAATATCGAAACGTTCCATTATACGTTCCATCCATGCGATAAATTCCATTCTGTCGATGTTCATAACAATACTTTTTAATGATTTCTAACACCACAAAATTGGAGCGATTGGCGCAGGCTGTCTTCCGATACGTGTCTATCAAAATGGCACTTTTTTCATTTTTTTACAATTCGTGTAAAGCCCTGTTTTTGGGGGCTTTTCGCACTTTTGGTCAATCGGTCGGCATCCAAATCAATGGATTTGCCGATAGACACATATAGGCAAACGGGCAAAAAAAAGACAGCACCGATTGATGCTGTCCTTTTTGATGGAAAGAGAAGACCAAAATTATAGGTTGTCTTCCCTGTCCATATATTCCTCTAAGCTGTATTTGAGTTGGTCTAAAAACAATGTCCGTGAGCCTGCACGGGTCTTCATTCTGTGGAAGCTGTTATGTATGTCGTTCAGCGACACACGGAACAGGATTTGGAGTACCATGCTGATTTTGCGGATGCCTATTTTCCCGTGCGAAATGGCATCGCAGGCATAGAGTGCATAAATCAATTCGATAAGGGCATTTTTTGTCTGTGTCCAAAAGAAGTCTTTTGTTTCCTCGTGTTGTAGCAGGACATCGGGATTTTGTTCGGGGCTTAGCTTTGTCGTCAGATAGTTATAGATTAATTCGTTGGCTATGATTTTCGCCACCTTGTAATCAAAATAGGTCGAAAATTTAGGGTCGATTTCAAATACATAACTGTTCAGCCCGTCATAGTAATTAATGTTTCCCAACGTGAAGTAATGTCCGTCACGGTCGGTTCTGCCGGAGCGGAAGTACCTGTAAAATTCAGAATTGCATATATGCTCTTGGTATTCCTGTTTTAAGTCACGCAGTTGCAGAGCGAAATAGTTTTGGTGCAGTTTTCCGTTATCTACGGGGCAAGCCGTCTCAATCCGGTACACCTTATTGTAATAGATAAGTTTTCCGAGGATGTTCGGCTTGACCTGTTTAAAAAAATAGATTTCCTCGTCCTTACTGGAAAAGCCCTCTTTTATCACGTCCTCTTTGACGGCATATAATAATTCTTGGAGGTAAATCGTCATCTTATATGCCTCGTCAATGAAACTGGACGTTTCGGCTGACAGCTTCCTTTCTTGCTTTTGGATTTCAGCCACAATATTGTTCAAAGGATGTCTCATAGCTAAGGTTTTTAAATTGTACACTATCACTATCTAAACACAAATATTATCCTTTGCAATGAGTTTGGTACAGAATACAGGTCGAAGTCATGGAAGATTTTTTTTGTAGGAAGCATTAAAATTTTTGGCAGAAACGCATTGTCATCTTTTCAATTTGTTTACCTTTGTCGAAATTTGAAGCTGTTTAGGTTTAGGTTGATTAACCTTTTCCACGAATATATCAGATTGGTACGGACTGTCTTTAAGTTGGTTTAATCGTCTTAAATCTTCCAAAAAAGAGTTCGAGTTTTGTACCAGTAAGTTCACAAAAAAAGCTAAATGGCGCCATTGGAAGACAAATGGTGCCATTTTTCATCATAATCCCTTTACTTTTACTATAGGAAGGTTTTCTTAAAAATCTCTTCTAATTAAATACTCGTCAGATTAGTATCATGGATTAATTTTGAGCTAAAAGCTGGAAATATGTTAACTGTTTTCGAACCGATTCATTTTTTTCCTTAAAACTCCAAATTTTCGTCAGTCTTGTTAAAAAAATAAAATTTTGGCCGCTTTTTGAATTGATATTTTATTTCCTTTACGCCTCGAGTATCTTATCTGTGCTTGTTCGATTTTTCTGACTAGAATGTATATGATTGCTGTTGTCATTAGTTTCTCATGATAACGTTAAAGTTCTCAAAGAGAATCAGCTCAGCGTTAAATAAGACACTTTTATTTACAACTCGAATAGGGTTTTCCGTAATCTAAAGAGCTTTTATTTGGTTATATTTGTGTGAATTACAATTTATTACTTAGTAAATTGTAATTCAATCACCTTTAATAATAATCTTGAGAATGAATTTGATGTAACATATGAAAATAACTTTACCCACTCTTAAGTCAACTCTCTATCAAAAAACTAGAAGCAAAAATATTATAAAGCAACTATTGGCCTCAAAGCGATCAATACCACTTAATGTATTGCAGGAAAATCGCTTTTACTTATTGGTAGAAGACAATGGAAATAAAATCTGTCTCACTACCAAAGAAGAATTTATTCCCGAAGAAATTGAATACGCTCTTTTTACTAATATGCTCCCTAGTAAACAACGGTTTGAAGAGGGTAAAATAGTTATAAAGGGATGGGCGAAACACCCTCTTTTAAAAGAGTACTCATCCAATGAGATTATACAATCATGGAAAAATGATTTTCTATATAAAGAAGAAGATAAAAACGAGTCAGGATTAAGACAACCTCAGATTGCTGCATTACATATGATAATGGGACATCTGAAACTTCCTTTAGATGCAGCAACCGTAGTAATGCCTACAGGTACAAGTAAGACAGAAACTATGTTAGCTACACTAATAGCTAATAGATGTGAAAAGCTTTTGGTTACGGCGCCTTTTGATTTTTCACGAAATCAGATAGCTGAAAAGTTTTTCAATTTAGGGTTGCTAAAATAATTTGGTATTGGTGGCGAAAAGTCTTTATATAGATAAGAGTAAAATGAATGTTAGTATTAAAATATATCCAGCCAAAAACGGCGATTGTTTCCTGGTAAGTTTTTGGGAAATCATAACGGAGAAAAAGCATTTGCTCATTGACTGCGGCTACGTTGATACATTCCAAAAGTATCTAAAAGATGATTTAATAAAAATTGGTGAAAGCGGCGGAACCCTTGAAAAACTAATTCTGACACATATTGACGCAGACCATATTCAGGGAGCAATAAGGTTTTTAAAAGATAACAATGCCGAAAAGTTTATAGCAATAAAAGAAGTTTGGCATAACACATATCGTCATCTCTGTGTGCAAAAGGAAGGTGAAATAGATATAAAGCAAGAGCGAATTTTACAACAGATAATTCGAAGAGGAAATCCCCAAAGCGAAAGCAAACAGGGAGAGAAAGGTATCAGTGCAGAGCAAGGAACAACAGTGGGCGCATTGTTGCTACAAGGAAAATATTCATGGAATTGCGACTTTAATAATCAGGCTGTTTGTATTGAACAAAGGTCTGAAATTGAACTAAAGCCTGGTACTAATATCTACCTGCTTTCCCCTGACAAGCAAAAGTTAGGAAAGCTAAAAGATCTATGGACTGATGAATTAAAAAGGTATGGCGCTAATTTCAATTCAGGCAATGCGCAGCTATATGATGACGCATTTGAGATGCTTTTGTCATGGGAAATAGAGAAGGCTAAAATAGCTCCTAAGCCAATTTCAGCTACAAAAGAAACGCTTGAAGAACTATTAAAAACACCTTTTGATGAAGATTATACGGCTACAAATGGCAGTTCTATTGCCTTTATTTTACAGGTTCAAAACAAAAAAATACTTTTTCTTGCCGATGCGCACCCTGGTTTGATAGTTCAATCCCTTAATGAATATCAAAATGAAGGCACAATAATCTTCGATTTAATAAAAGTGTCCCATCATGGCAGCTTTGGTAATATCAGCCGTGAGTTGTTACATAAAATTGATTCGGAAAAGTACCTTATCTCTACTAACGGCCAAAAGCATGGTCATCCGGACAAAGAAACTATAGTGCATATTATTACCAGGAAGGCAGGTTTTCATAGAAAACTATATTTTAATTATATCACTGCTAATTCAAAATATTTTGATAGGAAAGATTGGAAGGAGAAATATAATTACTCAATCCACTACCTAGATCAGCAGCCTTATACACTAACATTATGAGCCAAAAAATATTAAACCCAAAGCAAATAGAAACAGCAACTGTGCAGGTCACTTGCGGAAACAAGTCAGGTACAACCTTTTTTGTTGTCACCGAAGGAGATAAACAAATCTTACTTACATCTGAGCATAATTTGCCTGAAGGGCAACCAGTGAAGCTATATCTAAATGATGAGGAAGTAGAGGCGGAAATTTTGGAAAGAATATCAGATCGTGATGTGGCTATATTGGAACTTAAAAATCAATCTGCAACTATTATTCCTGGTCTTCCTTTAAAAAAAATAGAAATCCCCTACAATGAAAATTGGGAAACCTATGGTTTCCCGACACAAAGGGTAAACTCTGGTGGAAGATATACCGGCAATGTCTCTCGGACTAATGAAGGTACAAAATGGGATGTGGATTTAGAATGTGAACAATACAGCAATATAAAACAATTTGATGGATTGTCAGGTGCACCGCTGGTAATGAATGGGCATGTAGTAGGAGTTATTGGGTATGATACCGTAGGAACACTCGGTGCAACAAGTATCAGTAGTATTACTGAGATTTTGAACAAGCACCACATCATTGTCACTATCGATAAAGGGCATTCTATACCAGATTCGATAGAAAGTGATATATCAGACACTACGCCCAATGAAGAAGTGTTGCAAAAAATAAATGATGTAGTTGCAGCGCAAATTGACGGGAGTTATTTTTTGGTAAGTGGCAGCCCGGGTTCAGGCAAAACTACAATAGCTGCTCAATTCAAATTTGAGGATGGCAATCATATTATAAGCGATAGATTTTTTGTAAAAGTTCCGGAGAGCGAAGAAATTCCAACACAAATCAGGGCGACACCGGATTTTTTATGAAATGGGTAGAAGAAGTTTGTCACCGTACCCTGTATAATAGTCCGCCACCCAAACCCAAAGCTGAAAAAACACTAAATGACAGGATAATAGAAATTCACCAAGCAATACAGCAGTTATCCATACATTATCAACAACAAGGGAAAATAGCCTTTTTGATTATAGACGGTTTGGATGATGTTAGCAAATCCCAAATAGAGAACTTTCTCTCCGTGTTGCCTGTTAAGTTACCTCCACATATCAAGGTGATTTTCTCATGTACATCAAAAGAGTTATTACCTAATGCAATCCAGACCACAATTGATGCATCAAAAGAAATTAAGGTCACACCACTCTCAATTCAGAATGCGGAGAAATATCTTTTGGAGCATATAAAAGAAAAAGGGCTTAACGCAAATCAAATAGCCGCACTTGCAGAAAAATCAGAAGGGCATCCGCTTTATCTAAGGTATTTGATCAAGTATATTTTAGGAATGGACGAAATACCTTCTATTGACGATTGGATTAGTTCGATTCCTGTAATTGGTGGAGAAATAGAAAACTATTATAACAAAATCTGGCTGCAAATAAATGATCATCCAGAAGAAATCTGGCTTGCAGCTACTTTATCAAGGTTAAGAATACCGGTGGATAAGAAAACCTTATCAGAAATACAGCCCGAAGCTACAAGGCATAGTTTCCTGTCAGGTTTTAAGAAGATCGAACACTTGTTAAGAGACAATGAAGCGATAAGTATCTATCACACCTCTTTTTCTGATTTTGTAAATAAAAAGACAGATGAATTAGACGAACAGGTACATAAAAACATAAGTAATTATATTCAAAAATACCCTCAGACAAATTTTAGCCTGTCTGAGAAAGTGTATCACCTGACACATGGAGATGAGCAAAGTAAAAGAAACGCATTAGACGAATGTAACCAGGCATGGATTGATGACTGTGCATTAAACAGTATTAACCCTGATATTGTTTTGATAGACGTTAAAAATGTAATCGGCCTCGCTGCTGAATTAGGGATAGCGCACAAAGTCATTTCTTTATTGCTTCTTTCACAGCGGGTAAATTTTAGGTACAATACACTTTTTCAGGAGAACGCCATTTTTCTTGTAAATGCTTTATTGGCTTTAGGCAGACCGGAAGAAGCGATAAGGTACGTTGTACGCAATAAAACGCTAATAACTGCTGATGGGGATGCTTTATACCTTCTACAAAAATTTTACGAGTATGAGGCAGATGAAGAAGCAGAAATCTTATTGAATGCAATTAATCAGACGTGTAGAAATATCATAGAAAGTGGTTTTGATACTGAAGCCTTCAATCGATTTATCCAATTAAAATTCAGTGCTGTTACCTTATCATCAAACTCTGATTTTGAAAATGCGTTTCATGAGTTTGGACACTTGAAGAAAACGGCTATCAAAATGATTGAAGCAAGCGGTAATTCAAAAGAAGCTATACATAAATTTAAAGATGGTATAGGTTCTTACAATAGCGGCTATCTTATCTGGAGATTTAATCTTCCTCCTTTTACTAAGAAAACGGAAGACAAATTCACATTTGATGATAAGTCAAGCGGTTTTATTGCAATAAGCATTTACCATGCGTTAGATTTTCAGGAAAAAAGTCCTAAAAGAAAAACAGCGGATAATATTCCTGCGTGGATTGAAGACTTGGAATATGTGATTGATAAATATGGCACACATCCAGACTACTACTTCATGCTATTGTATATTCTTCTGGGAAGATCAAAGAGGTTTGATCTTATCGATAACCTGTACAAGGACGTCTTTCCAGGTATCGAAGAGTTCGATTTGCGAAAAGAAAATGGCGTTGATTTAAATCATCAATCCATACATCGGTTTACACTCAATGCAGAATGTCTTGGATATTTTGATACCGAAGATCAATTTCCGACACTTCCACAATATAGGTACTCATCCAATTGGGAGGAAAGTATAAAATCTGTCTTTAAATATCTATGCTTCCTGACAGGAAAAGCAAAGCGTTATAAAATTGATGACAGGAATGAAGAGATCAAACAGCTTCAGAGTAAACTAACTGCTTTGATTGAAAAGCTAATTCCGGACTTAAGGGATAGGATGAATTGGAATAGAAGCTATGCCCTTCCTGAATTGATTTACCCGGTCATCTACAAAAGCCTGATTCATTTACTGATTGATGCTTTCCCCGATTATATTCCTGTTTTTGTTGAGCAGATAGTCAACAAGAAGTCATATCAGCTTGGGCTATACACCGAAGGTTATACCGATAGCTTGTTTGTTATTGCCCAGCAATTAGCTAAGCAACCTGAACATGAGGTTCCGGCCTTTAAAGTAGCAAAAGTCCTAGAAGAACATATTGTTAGCACAGTAGAAAATAGATGGGAAAGAAATGAATACCTGTTGAGATTAGTTGAATTGTATGCGCTCCTGAAGAATCATGATAAAGCTAAACAAATTTTTAAGGAAATGATTGATACCTCAATGGGGCCATCATGGTACAAAGAAGCTCAGTTGGGGATAATCAATACTGCAGTTTCAAATATCGTCCCTAAAGATGGTAATCTTTCGTATCTGCAGAAGTTCGCTGCGCATCTTCATAACGCATCCGGCGAGATGACATTTCAACGATATGTGAAACAGCAGCAGGAGGAATTTGTCGGTGACTTGGCTAAAGTAGGTTTTTTAAATAAATCAATAGAATACTTTAAGCACTTGTTGCTTCCGGATTACCTAACCATTATTACCAATGCTGAGTCGGGAGCAGTCGATATGCCTTACACAGGCGAGGGATACGTATTAGGAGCAAGGGCAATCGAGGAGCAGAGTGGTATAATGGACATGTTACGGAATATTGAAGATTCAGGTTCCCTTATCGTTTGGGGACTAAGTGAATTGTTTATGCTTGGGGATGATAGATATATCAGAGGTTATGCAAAGATTCAGGCAGGCATTCTGAATCATTTGGAAAACAATGAACCAGGAAAGTTAGACATAGTATTTAAGCGCCTGGCTCGGTTTGTGGTTTCTGAAATAAGTGATGAATTTCGATATGAGTACCTACGGGAATTGTTTAGCGAATTGAGCACTTCAAATTTTGAGAAGCTGAAACCGTATTTAGAAGCGGTTGGAATGCAACCAACTCAACCTCAAAAAGAAGAAACTGAAGAAGAAAGAAAACCTTCAACTCCTAAACGAGAAGAGAAAGATTCTCTTGACGAACTAATTATAGCAAAAGAAGAAGCACAGCGGAAGATTAATACAGAAAATAAAAGCGGTGCAAGAAAAGTCATAATCGACGCATTGAAAAAGGTTCAGGACGAAAAATATGGAATATGGTCATTTAATTATTCCAATAAAATCAATGATATAAGAAATCTTTTTGCTGAAACCTACAATAATTCTGCAGAGTTTATTAAAGACATAAAACAACTGATTATTAATGAGCCCTATTTTGAAGAATGGGTAATTGCCAACCAAATTATTTCATTACTTCGGAATATAAATGACGAGCAAGAAAAGCAGTTGATTTTAGAAACTGTCCTGGAGCATATTAATTTGATGGTGAGAACTGACCAGCATTTTTATGATCGGTATGAGTGGCTGAATAATGGAGCTGATAAAGTAAATACCGATGAACAAGATGATCATCTACTAAAATTCCTTATTTGGTTCTTAAATCATCCGTCATTAGTTGTAAAAAATCGAGTTATTGAAACCTTGGTTTGGCTTGGCTCTATTAACCCAGGCATTGTTTTGCGAGCACTAGTGAAGGAAATACTTTGTGACGGCTATAGCATTTCTAAAGAACTCTCCGCTGCAATTATTCATCAGCTCTCAAATGTAAATCCTGATGGTTTTGCCGAAAATCTGAAAGCTGCTTTTGAAGAAAAGGAACAAGAACTATTGAAGCTTAATCACTTTATGGTAAGGGAGGCCATTCTTACATCTCTTATCGAGCTTAAAAATAGTGGCATTACCGACCTAGATGAATTGATTGCAAAGTTTGAGCAAACTTTTGCTGTATCTAATAAAAGCAAAGGTGAGATAGTGTTTGAAGAAGAATATTTGGAACCGTTAAGCGACCCCTTACATGAGCTTAATGAGTTAAATATTTTAACCAAACAGTTTGCTGAGACATTGGTGGGACAGGTAAAAGCATTGACCCCACTATCTATTGAGGATACTCAAAAAGCAAGTGAATATATTGATCGGAGTTTCAATGATCATAACGACATCTCCCTTGTTTCGGATTTTGATGTTCTTTTGAGATACGCTTTAAATGTTGCTGTGTGCTCTTGCACTACACTCAGTGACAGAGAGAAAGTTGCTAATATATTACGGTTTTATCAACCAACTTTCCCTGAAAACAAATTAGCACCTCAGTTTAATATCAGTAATGAAACTTTTGAAAATGCTGTAAAAGATTTTTTTGAAACCGGAAATATTGCTTTTGACAAACTATTAGTTGATGGTGAACTTCCATTGAACTATTACGCTACACAGCATTCGGAATCTCGCCGTAGCGGTAAAGAAAAAATTGAGCTTACAGCCTATCTAATCCCTATGGCAAAATTCTCTGCAAAACGTCACTCTTATCCTTGGCCAACTTTTCCGGCGAATGGTTATCCTGATAGTGTTTATGAGGAAGAAGATATAATTCCGCTATTTATTAAGAGTGAATATGCGGGTAATGTTACCGGAAGTGAGTTGGTACCAGCTGTAATGACTACAATTCTAGGTACTCTAATCCCAAATCTCAAAGACAATACTAAATCTGTATACTGGCGTAAAGGAAGAAATTGGGATAATAGAGAACAGGGGGTTGCTGAAAAAACAGGTTATTATACAACCGTAACAAAAGCCAAGATCGAAACGCTGAAAGCCGGGTATAAGCTTATTTGGCAAATATCTTTTGGCTACGATTCCAGGTACATTGATGTGTTTGAACAAAAGGAGTTAATAAGATGATTACACCAAGCAACAGAAAAGAATTTGAACGGCATATAGATATTTTAGCCGAGAGTATTGAGAAAGGAAGATTTCATTTACCGCCTAGTCGGAGGATGCTCAATAGCTTGCTGAACGCAAAACAATTACCGAACAGACGAACCAATTTTCTGACTATTGATGAATCAACACGACTATTAGCTAATTCATTGGCAAATTTCGACAGACCAGAATTTAAAAACAGAAAAGATGCCGAACAGTAGAAAAGAATTTGAACTTAACATGCATTTTTTATCCGAAGGTTTTGAAAGAGACCAGGTAATGATTAACAGATCGAACATCAAATCAATTAAAGGGATAAAAAATGCCAGATTAGCGCCTAACCGAAGAGCTAACCTTCATACAGTTGATGAAATGGCCAGGCTGATGGCAAATTCAGTTGCCAATATGGTGCAACAAAAAGAACTAAAATCAAAAGAAAATGGAGAAGAGTAAATATGGAATGCCTCCGCCAAAAACCAGAAGAGAATTTGAGCACAATCTTTTCCTATTGGCAGAAGAAACCCACCGAATAACGGAAAGCGGTGACGATGATTTATTCAGAAATTTTTTGTGGGCTACTTATCCGCATATAAAAAACATAAAAATCCACCCTAATGGCCGGCTGAACTTTTTGACGGTGGATGAGCAAGCACGCTTACAAGCAAACATGAAAAAATGGATGAATGATTAATGTTTACAAATGAAATACTACCTAATTATCCAAAAGATTTTTATGCACTTTGAAAAAGGCTGTCTTTTATAATAGCAATTCCATCTATCCCTTTAATCATCGCACGAGGCTATATTAATAAATAAACTCTAATATTATAGATACGAAGGAATTTGTTCGTTATACGGCACAACGTCAAAAAGAAATTTGCAAATCAGCCTTTATGTTTTTAATTTCCTACCTTGCTTCGTATTCTTCGGCTGTATAGGTTTATGCTCATATTCCTCTGAATCGTATTGATATGGACTGTCTTTTAATTGATTCAATCGCTTCAAATCTTCCAAAAAAGAGTTCGAGTTCTGTACCAGTGGGTTCACAAAAAAAAGCTCAATCGAAAGATTGAGCTTTTTTTTGTGCCCGCCGGGATTCGAATAATATTCCGAAGGCACCCATATTGGGTTCGATTCGGAGAAGGTTCAGGGTTTGAGCCTGGGGATTGCGGATCATACCGAAAGTTTGGGGGGTAAAGACTTTTAAGCATACAATTTCATCACTCTGTACAGGAAGAATGTTGTGTCCCTTACGCCACGGAAGACACTCCTGAAAGCTTTGAGTTTTGCATTGAATGATTCTGCCGATGCATTAGTACTTCTGTTGTCGAAGTAATGGAGAATGTATTGATGATGAGCTGCAATGGATCTTGCTACGCTCTCAAAGGAAGCAATGCCCGCATTCTCAACCTGATTATGCCACAGGCCTAGTTTGGTAAATGCGACCTTTTTGTCCCGGCATTTGTTG
>NZ_PEBA01000044.1:0-1475 GCF_002734235.1 Sphingobacterium sp. 1.A.5 | reverse complement strand
CCGAAAACGGCTTCCACTTCTATGGGTCGCTTGCTCCGATGGTACATTCCCTCTTCCGACAGCAGTCTTTCCCGGGCTTTAGCCTTGAGCTTATTGAGCCTGTGGTTCACTTCAATGAGCCGATCGCCTGTAGCTTTATGGCACCCACTCCGCATCGGGCAGCCTTCGCATCGCCGAGCCTGGTAACAGCTGACCCGGGCAGTGTATCCGTTGGCACTGACTCTGGTTGCATGACCGATAAAGCTGAGCTTCTGTCCGGCCGGACATACATAATAGTCATCCTGCTGGTTGTAATATAGGTTCTGTACCGAGAAAGGATCCTGTTTATGCTTGCGYTTCTGTTCCATATGGAAGTAATTGTACTTCACAAAAGCGGTTATACCCTGTCCTTCCATCAGCTCGTAGTTCTGCTCGCTACCATATCCGGCATCTGCGACGATGGATTCACTCTGTTTTCCGTAATGGGACTCAAAGCCTTCCAGGTGTTCGGGCAGGGTTGTGGTATCTGCGGCCGTTTGATGGATGCTATAATGGGTGATGAACTGGTCTTCGGTGCTGATCTGGGTATTGTAGGCCGGTTTAAGCTGGCCATTTTTCATGTGGTCCTCTTTCATCCGCATAAACACGGCATCGGTATCGGTCTTGCTATAACTGTTGCGATCTCCCAGTACTTCCAGTTGCTCCTCATATTTCTGCAATCGGGGCAGATAGTCGTCTTCAAGCTTCCTCAGCTGCCTATCGGTGGATCTATCCACTCCTTTGAGCTTGGCATTGATCGCTCTGATCTTTTCCTTCAGCTGGGCACTATCGATGGCCTTGCTGACTTGCTGATCCCCTAATGAAGATTGGTCCTGGCTGATCTGTGCATCGATATCCGAAAGGACCGAAGCGATGTTCGCCTCCAGCTTTACCTTGTTCTTCTCGATCGATCTCTTCCAAACGAAGGTATAGCGACCGGCGGCCGATTCGATCTTGGTACCATCTACATACTGGACTTTCAGGCTGACATACTCCATGTCATGCAGCATCCGAACGATACTGGCAAACAGCTCCTGTATCTGTCCCTTAAGACGCTTTCCCCTGAAATAATTGATCGTACGGTAATCCGGCGTACTGTTGCCCGAAAGCCACATGAAATGGATGTTCTCGTGCAGGGCGCGATCGATCTTGCGGCAAGAATAGATATTGCTCAGATACGCGTAGAACAGTACCTTGATGAGCATCCTGGGATGGAAACTGGTCGTGCCTCCGCCTTTATACTGACGGATGATATGTTCCAGATCCAACTGGTCAACAACCTGACTCACCAAACGAACCGGATGGTTCAAGGGGATACGGTCTAAAATATTCTCAGGAAAAAGACTCGGACTATTGGATGGAAGAGCTTTGAATTGTATGTTTGCCATATTGTTTTTTGGGTGCACCTTAAGATACAAAATCTTGAGGACAAAAAACAGAAAAACCCCGCCATTTTT
>NZ_PEBA01000043.1:0-1613 GCF_002734235.1 Sphingobacterium sp. 1.A.5 | reverse complement strand
TTTTTTCCTTTAGATCATGTATGTGGCGCAGCGGCCCCGGCGCGGGCTCTAGAAAGGAGGTATTCCAGCCGCACCTTCCGGTACGGCTACCTTGTTACGACTTAGCCCCAATTACCGGTTTTACCCTAACACGCTCCTTGCGGTTACATGCTTTAGGTACCCCCAGCTTTCATGGCTTGACGGGCGGTGTGTACAAGGCCCGGGAACGTATTCACCGCGTCATTGCTGATACGCGATTACTAGCGAATCCAACTTCACGGGGTCGAGTTGCAGACCCCGATCCGAACTGTGAATGGCTTTTCGAGATTGGCATCACATTGCTGTGTAGCTGCCCGCTGTACCATCCATTGTAGCACGTGTGTAGCCCCGGACGTAAGGGCCATGATGACTTGACGTCGTCCCCGCCTTCCTCTCTGCTTGCGCAGGCAGTCTGTCCAGAGTCCCCACCTTTAMGTGCTGGCAACTGGACATAGGGGTTGCGCTCGTTGCGGGACTTAACCCAACACCTCACGGCACGAGCTGACGACAGCCATGCAGCACCTAGTTTCCTGTCCCGAAGGACGCATCCGTCTCTGGATGCTTCAGTAACTTTCAAGCCCGGGTAAGGTTCCTCGCGTATCATCGAATTAAACCACATGCTCCTCCGCTTGTGCGGGCCCCCGTCAATTCCTTTGAGTTTCACCCTTGCGGGCGTACTCCCCAGGTGGATAACTTAACGCTTTCGCTTGGACGCTTACGGTATATCGCAAACATCGAGTTATCATCGTTTAGGGCGTGGACTACCAGGGTATCTAATCCTGTTCGATCCCCACGCTTTCGTGCATCAGCGTCAATAACGGCTTAGACAGCTGCCTTCGCAATCGGTGTTCTGAGACATATCTATGCATTTCACCGCTACTTGTCTCATTCCGCCGTCTTCAACCGCATTCAAGCACTTCAGTATCAAGGGCACTGCGACAGTTGAGCTGCCGTCTTTCACCCCTGACTTAAAGTGCCGCCTACGCACCCTTTAAACCCAATAAATCCGGATAACGCTCGGATCCTCCGTATTACCGCGGCTGCTGGCACGGAGTTAGCCGATCCTTATTCTCCGGGTACGTTCAGCCCACTACACGTAGTGGGGTTTATTCCCCGGCAAAAGCAGTTTACAACCCATAGGGCAGTCGTCCTGCACGCGGCATGGCTGGTTCAGGGTTGCCCCCATTGACCAATATTCCTTACTGCTGCCTCCCGTAGGAGTCTGGTCCGTGTCTCAGTACCAGTGTGGGGGATTCTCCTCTCAGAGCCCCTAGACATCGTCGCCTTGGTGGGCCGTTACCCCACCAACTAGCTAATGTCACGCGAGCCCATCCATATCCTATGAATATTTGACGCCRGRACGATGCCGTCCCGGCGTGTCATGCGGTGTTAATCCGGATTTCTCCGGGCTATCCCCCTGATATGGGCAGGTTGCTCACGCGTTACGCACCCGTGCGCCACTCTCACCGGAAGTAGCAAGCTACTCCCGGATCCCGTCCGACTTGCATGTATTAGGCCTGCCGCTAGCGTTCATCCTGAGCCAGGATCAAACTCTCCATTGTAAAATGAAGTGTAAGACCGTGACTATTCATAAT
>NZ_PEBA01000042.1:0-1795 GCF_002734235.1 Sphingobacterium sp. 1.A.5 | reverse complement strand
GGGGCTGTATCATAATTATCTTGGCAAAATATGTGATAAATTTTAATTATCTTATGTACTTAAGATTTGATATAATCAATTGATTTACATATATTTAAGTATATTAATCGATCAGAGAATGTCATCAAAACCATCCAGAAAACTACCTGCTTTCAAGCCCTATGATCAGCACCAGCTGATGGCCTTTCCGCCAACTTTTGAAGAACTACTGCCGGAAAACCATCCTGCCCGAGTGGTCGACCAGGTCATCAATTCAATAAAGATTCAGCCGTTGTTGAAGGCCTATTCCCAACTGGGAGCTTCCAATTATCATCCGCAGTGCTTGTTGAAGGTCCTGGTCTATGCCTATGTGACCAACATCTATTCCAGCCGTAAAATTTCTCAGGCATGTCGTGAGAACGTTGCCTTTATGTGGCTGTCTGGCATGAACAGGCCAGATCACAACACTATCAACAGATTTCGTGGGGTTAGGCTGAAAAAGATCCTTCAAAAGGTTTTTAACGAGATTGTCATGTTGTTGGCCAAAGAAGGCCTGCTGAGCATAGAGGAGGTCTATACAGATGGAACCAAGATAGAGGCCAATGCGAACAGGTATTCTTTTGTCTGGAAAAACAGCATTCTCAGGAACAAGGAAAAAATGAAGCAACAGTTGGCCGAGATATGGAAATATGCACAGCACATTGCCACTGAAGAGGACAATCTTCCGCCAGAGCCTCCCACAAATCAAAAAATAGACCAGCAGCGGATAAAACAGACGGTGGACAAGCTCAATGAGGTGCTGGGCAAAAAGGACGCTGTGGACAGTGGCACCAAAAACAAGCTTAGG
This sequence comes from Sphingobacterium sp. 1.A.5, assembly GCF_002734235.1. Taxonomy (NCBI): domain Bacteria; kingdom Pseudomonadati; phylum Bacteroidota; class Sphingobacteriia; order Sphingobacteriales; family Sphingobacteriaceae; genus Sphingobacterium; species Sphingobacterium sp. 1.A.5. The sequence goes on along the minus strand of NZ_PEBA01000042.1, from coordinate 969 downwards.
CATATAACAAAGACCTATCCTGCACGGATTGAAAAATATGAGGAACAGGAAGCTATATTGGAGAATCGGGGGAGCTACAGCAAAACGGATACGGATGCCACTTTCATGCGGATGAAAGATGACCATAGTGGCAAGGGTACCCTGAAACCGGGCTACAATGTACAGATCTCCACATCAAACCAATACATCGTCAATTACAGCATCCACCCCAACCCGACCGATACCCTGACCCTGATACCCCATATAGAGCTCCACGGACAGCGGTTCGGCAAGCTTCCGAAATCCGTGACGGCGGATGCGGGATACGGCTCTCAGGAAAATTATGAGTTCCTGCTGATCAACAGCATCAATCCCTTTGTCAAGTACAACATGTTCGATCTGGACCAGAGAGGTCCAGTGGGCAGGGGCCTTTTCCACAGCAGTGAGCTTTCATATGACCACAAAAAGGACGAGTTCACCTGTCCCAGCGGGCAGCCCATGAAATTCATCGGCACCAGGGAGCAGGAGACTTCCAGTGGGTACAGGCAGACAACAAGGCACTACAGGACAGAGGGGTGCAGCACCTGTGAGATGCACGGATCCTGCAGGATACCGACCGTTGACAGGGTCGTCTCGCTGAACCCCCAGCTGGAAGCCTATAAGAGAACGGCGACCGAACTGCTGAACTCCGACCAGGGCAGGGCACACCGAAAGAAACGATGCTATGATGTGGAATCGGTATTCGGAAACATAAAAAAGAACCACGGGTTCAAGCGATTTATGCTCCGTGGAAAGCAAAAAGTGGAAATTGAAATGGGATTATTGGCAATAGCACAGAATATCAGGAAGAAAGCAGCATAGAAAGCTGCTTTTTCTCTACAATTGGACTTCCGAAAGGCAAAAAATGAAAAATCAAGCCGAGGTCATCCACAGACCCTGAGAAATTGATTAGACCAAATATTAACTGAAATATAAATGTGATACAGCCCC
>NZ_PEBA01000041.1:0-2079 GCF_002734235.1 Sphingobacterium sp. 1.A.5 | reverse complement strand
CCAACGACCTGCTTGAGTGTTTTCATGTTAATTTTTTGATGTGAAACTGAAAAATCAATAGTGAAACTTCCCTTGGACTTGTCTCCTGATGGATATTCAAGCTGGACTGTAATTCCGCCTTACATTCTGTTCTGTCTTAGGAAGCGAAAAAGAGGAAGGCCATCTCTAAAAATCAGTATGCTAAAAAAGCTACTAAGACAGCCCTAGGCTCTCCCTCTTTTCACTAAATACAGCAAATCTATAAAACAAAAAATGTCTCCTACATTTGCTTGACACAAACATAGGAGACAGCCCCTTCTCTTTTTTCAGGAATATTTATTTGTTGTATTTATAAGTAATATAAGTTGAATAGAAAGAACCATCACGTAACAGGGTTCTTTTTCGGGTTTCTTTAATTGGAAATCCATTTTCATTGAGTTCATATTGAGATGAAATTTTATAACTGTAGTCCATAACTCCTGTATTCAAGGGTTTTACATGAATTTCATCGATCAAAGATTTTGATTTGTCATAAAGTCCGTAAAAAACGAAATCTTCCAAATCCACGGTAGATTCCACATAATCTACCACTTCATCAGATAACCAAGCCAGTGACCATCCTTTTACATTATGAAATGGTGCTTTAGCTTTGGGATCAGTATTATATTTGATACTCACAGTTTGTGCTTCATAAGATCCTGAGCCTTTTTTTGCAGCAATATAAACTTCAACTTTACTTGGGTTTTCCGAACCTGTAAATGTAATTTCTCTAGTCTTTTTATTTTCACTATCATAATAACTAACCACTAATTGATTTCCTTTATAGACATATTCTCTTCTAAATTTAGTGGCAATTGGTTCGACTCCGCCGCTCAGATTTTCAGTTATTTCTTTACTTACGATCCCTTTTGAAACTTCATAATTATAGGCTGTATTTACAGTATACATCCCTAATTTAAGTTCTGAAGACTTAATTACATCTCCAAAGTTCTGATGGTCCTTCTCGAATACATAAGATTTAGAACTCATTTTGTAAGAAGCTCCTTCAGTTCCTTTGACTTCAGAAACTAAATAGTCTCCTTTAAATCTATAATTTCTATAAAAAGAAGTGTTAGTACTACTAGAAAGATAATTGATTTCTACAGGCAATATCAATGATGACTCTTCCTCCTCTTCCTCTTTTTCTTCTTCCTCCTCTTCTACCTCCGTCGGCTCAGGAAAGTAAACTTGATCATCATTATCTTTACAGCCAATAAAAATTGTTAGTGTGAAAAACAAAATAATTTTAGCTATTTTCATGTCAGTAAAAAATTGGTTTCTCAAAATTATTTACTTAATTTTTATTTATAAATACCCAACCTAAGGTATTTAACACTTACTTTAACTAGATAAAACCACCTGTTTTATGAAATATTAAATGCCAAATCAGATTGATTTACAAAATTTAAAATTTATTCTAACCTAAATTATTCTTCCCGCCAAATCAATTATTTTAGAATTTTATTAATCAGCCAAAAACTGATCGAAGGAGATTTTAAGAAGAAAATTAAAAATCATCATAAATTACCTTTCCTTCATCTCGGGAATTTATTTAGCATTTTGGTTTAAGAGCTCTAAATCAACCTTTATTTTTCAATTATTTTTCTAAAAAATATTCTATTCTTAAATATTGACCTTCTAGCCCAAATAGTCAAGTTATTATATTGTTGCATATCAAAAAATTATAAACATAAAATATCTTTTAGGTTAATTTTAAATTCCTTAAAATCAATAATTGCAGTGATATTGATATCCAGTAACAGTACTGTCCTAAATAAATTTTTTGGCATAAAAAATCCTTCTCCATTTGTGTTCAATTGAAGAATTTGGTTAATTACTGGAAAGGTATCCTATGTGTGTTACTAAAAGAGCACATATTGTCCTTTTTTATCGGGAGGTTTTCCTGAAATGAACGGATCATCAGCCCATTTCCACAGATCAATTTTCACGAATATGTTCATCCTGATAAAGTTGACCAGATTCGAGAGGTTCCAATTGTATTTTGCCTTCTTCTGGATGTACTTAAAGAGCAGGATCCCGATAAGTGCAGAGTCCATATTT
>NZ_PEBA01000040.1:0-3294 GCF_002734235.1 Sphingobacterium sp. 1.A.5 | reverse complement strand
CAGTTCGACAGAGAGGGTCCGCTTGCACATCTTGGCGATCAGCAGGACCAATCTCTCGAAATTGAGCTTCCGGTCCCGGGTGAAATGGGTTTTGGAATTCCTGAAAAGATTGAGCAGCAGAGGGTCTGTTAAACAGATAGAAATAAAATTTTTTAGGTCTGATATGATTTTAAGTGCTATTTTTACATCGGCCATAAACGCGGTTGTTTAGATTTGTTTAGTAGTGAATTCAAAATTAAACATTTACGTGATTTATGGCCTTCTTTTTTTCTTAACTTAATGACATTGCCCATCGGGGTGACACTATTATAGCAGTATTTAACAAAATATCACCCCTATGCCATTGACCATCAACCTTTCTTTCTAATGCTCACTGCATTCTTATGTGCTTGCAATCCTTCCAATTCCGCCAATATCTCCACTGTAGAACCGATCTGTTGCAAGCCTTCCTCACTGATATGTTGGAAGGTAATCTTCTTCACAAATGAATCTACCGAAACTCCTGAATATGACCTTGCAAATCCCGATGTCGGTAGGGTATGGTTTGTGCCCGATGCATAATCACCTGCGCTCTCTGGCGTTAGGTGACCCAAGAATACAGAACCCGCATTCAGGACTTTATTGATCAATGGCTTCCACTCATCCGTTTCCAAGATCAAATGCTCTGGAGCATACTGATTTGAAAAATCCATGGCTTCTTGCAAATTCTCGGTGATTACAAAATAAGAATTCTGAATAGCCTTTTCTGCCAATTCCTTTCTCGGCAAAACTTCCAGTTGTTTTTCAACCTCGGCTTCTACATTTTTAGCAATCTCCACAGACGTACAAACCAAAATAGACTGACTGTCGATACCATGTTCAGCCTGAGCCAATAAATCAGCTGCTACAAATGCAGGATTACAAGTGTCATCGGCAATTACCAAAACTTCCGAAGGTCCTGCAGGCATATCGATGCTGACATCAGTAAGACCTTGGATCAGGCTCTTCGCCTTGGTTACAAACTGATTTCCGGGACCAAAGATTTTGTTAACTTTAGGAATGGACTCAGTACCATAAGCCATCGCAGCAACAGCCTGAGCGCCACCAACTAGATAGATCTTATTTATCTGAAGAAGCTTCAAGCAATAAGCTACAAATCCATTGATCTTGCCGTTGTTTTGAGGAGGTGAGCATACTACGATTTCCCGGCATCCCGCAATCCTCGCAGGTATTCCAAGCATCAACAATGTACTCGGCAAAACTGCTGAACCACCCGGAATATAAAGACCAACCTTTTCGATCGGTCGCACCTCACGCCAACATTTAACACCCGGCATTGTTTCCACAGTGCGTTCACGCTTAAGCTGAGTCTGATGGAACTTATAAATATTCTGAAAGGCTATCTCAAGTGCACGCATCTGGTCGCGTGAAATGGTTGATGCCAATTCATCGATTTCTTCTTGTCCTAAGTAAAGTTTTTCAAGATCTACTTTGTCAAATTGCTTGGCATAAGACTTCAAGGCAGCATCACCCACAGTTTTTACCTCATTGATAATTTGGAGAACAGTATCTTGAATGGCATTATTGGGGTCAGTATTCCTGTTTACCAATTCCTGAATCTGCTCTTTTGTGAGATCTTTATATTGATAGGTCTTAAGCATATTACATTATGATTTTTTCGATCGGCATAACCACGATACCCTGTGCGCCAGCCGCCTTTAATTTGTTGATCTTATCCCAAAAATCATCTTCTGAAATTACAGTGTGCACGGCAACCCAGCCTTCTTCCGCCAAGGGAACAACAGTAGGACTCTTAACACCATGCAATAGTTCTGTGATTTGGGACAAGTTCTTTTTCTCAACGTTCAAAACCACATATTTAGTTTCTTTAGCACGCAAAACCGATTGAATCCTTTGCAACAGTTCACAAATGATCGGATTCTCTTCCAATCCTTCACGGCCGATCAAAATTGCTTCAGAACTTCTAACATCGACAAAAGGTTTCAGTCCATTGCTTTTCAAGGTTCCACCCGTAGATACGATATCACAGATAGCGTCGCTCAACCCCAATCCAGGAGCAATTTCCACCGATCCTGAAATCATTTGAATATCAGCTTCGATTTTATATTCGTCCAGAAATTGTTGTAGGATATTAGGGTAGGAGGTTGCAATGGATTTGCCGTTTAGGTCTTCGAGGCGGTCGATGGTAGAATCTTTGGGAATAGCCAATTTCAACGTGCACTTTCCAAATCCCAATCGCTGTAGATACTGAACATTCGATAAGGTCTCTTCAATTACGTTTTCACCAACGATACCGAGGTCAGCGATCCCTTGTTCAACATATCCAGGGATATCATCATCACGAAGGAATAGGATTTCAAGGTTGAAGTTGGAAACGGTAGTAATAAGGGAGCTTTTATAGTTTTCGAAGTCCAATCCACAGTTTTTAAGCAATTGAACAGATTTTTCGTTTAATCTACCCGATTTTTGGATAGCAATTTTGAGATTTTTCAAAATGTAGAGTTTATGTTGAGTGTAAAAAATTATTAATAAAAAAAGAATCTGGGGTTTACCTGCTCCACGTAGAAGCCATACTAATATCTATCGCCACAATGGCGATGATGCAAAATGTATGGATGTGTACAAGCGATCTTCATATTAATAACGCAACAAAAGTAATTGTTATAGAATTGCTATGCAAGGATTTTGGAAAAAAAGAGAAAAAATTAGACAATAGACAATAGACATAAGACATAAGACATAAGACATAAGACATAAGACTAGAACTAGGTTTGAGATATGAAATGTTAGATATGAGATATGAGATTTGAGAAATTTGAAAGAATATATAATTGAGGAGTTTATAATCAGTATCAAGATATGTCATTAAGTTAAGAAAAAAATAAGGCAACACCCCAAAAACCCCATAGGGGTGCAACTATTATATAAATGATTATACGGCTCCATCCAACCCTTTAGGGGTGCAACTATTATAGAAATGAATATTCGGCACCATCCAACCCTGTAGGCCTTATGTTTGTATTTAGGACGTGCTACTACAAAGAGATAGCATAAGATTATTTGTTTATATTTTTATATAACCAAAATAACAACATAAATCCTAATCTTATGCTACGACAAAATACGGATTTAAATTTTGCTGGACAACCGATCTATATCGGAATAGATGTCCATCTAAAGAGCTGGAACGTTGCGATCTACAGCAAGGACCTTTTCCTTAAGTGCATCCATCAGGAATCCAAGGTTGAGGTCCTGGTGGACCATCTTTGGAAACATTATCCCGGAGCCTCCTAC
>NZ_PEBA01000039.1:0-4824 GCF_002734235.1 Sphingobacterium sp. 1.A.5 | reverse complement strand
CAGTTCGACAGAGAGGGTCCGCTTGCACATCTTGGCGATCAGCAGGACCAATCTCTCGAAATTGAGCTTCCGGTCCCGGGTGAAATGGGTTTTGGAATTCCTGAAAAGATTGAGCAGCAGAGGGTCTGTTAAACAGATAGAAATAAAATTTTTTAGGTCTGATATGATTTTAAGTGCTATTTTTACATCGGCCATAAACGCGGTTGTTTAGATTTGTTTAGTAGTGAATTCAAAATTAAACATTTACGTGATTTATGGCCTTCTTTTTTTCTTAACTTAATGACATTGCCCATCGGGGTTAAATGCCGGAGGCATGAAATATCTCTTAAATGCCATCGGCATGCCATATCTATAGAAATGAAAATCACCTCAAACACCAACGCCGTAGGTGTGGCATGTTTGTTTAACACCCTGCTATAATAGTGTCACCCCGATGGGGTTAACCTATTACAACAAACGATTATCACGCCATGAAACCCTGTAAGCGTGTAACTATTATAGCAATAATTTTATCAAACCATACAGCTGCCCCACCGGCCACTGAACAGTCGGTAGCACTGCAAAAAAAATAACTTTAAAATGTCTCAGAACAATCTTTGACCTTTCAAATTCATTTCGAAAAGACATAAAAATTCCGTATTTTTGCATTGCATTAATTAAGGCAATTCTTATAAATCAATGTAATTGTACACATTGACGAGAATTGCGGTTTTATACAAAATCATAAATCATAGTTGTAAATGATTAACATTACACTTCCTGACGGTTCTGTACGTCAGTATGAAAAGGGCACTACTGCCATGCAGATTGCTCAGTCGATTTCCGAAGGATTAGCTAGAAACGTATTAGCTGCAGAAGTAAATGGCGAAGTTTGGGATTCTTCAAGATCTATTGAAGAAGATTCAGCAGTCAAATTGTTGACCTGGAACGATGAAAAAGGAAAATCAACGTTCTGGCACTCTTCAGCTCACCTGTTGGCTGAAGCATTGGAAGCACTTTATCCAGGAATCAAATTCGGTATCGGTCCTGCAATCGAAACAGGCTTCTATTACGATGTAGACTTCGGTGACCGTGAGTTCTCATCCGACGATTTTAAACAGATCGAGGATAAAATGATCGAACTGGCGAAACAAAAAGAAATTTTTGAACGCAAAGCAGTTTCTAAAGCTGATGCATTAGCTTATTTCGAAGAAAAAGGAGACGAATACAAACTGGATCTTATCAAAGACCTGGAAGATGGAAAGATCACTTTCTATTCCCAAGGTAACTTTACAGATCTTTGCCGTGGTCCACACATCCCGAATACCAGCTTTATAAAAGCTGTTAAATTGACAAACGTGGCTGGTGCTTATTGGCGTGGCGATGAAACTCGTAAACAATTAACTCGTATCTATGGTGTGACCTTTCCTAAAGCCTCTGAACTGACTGAATACCTGAAGTTCATCGAAGAAGCTAAGAAACGTGACCACCGTAAATTGGGTAAGGAGTTGGAGCTGTTTGCTTTCTCAGAAAAAGTAGGGATGGGCTTGCCATTATGGTTGCCAAAAGGTACTGCTTTGAGACAGAAACTTCAGGACTTCTTGCAAAAAGCACAAATCAAAGCTGGGTATGAGCCTGTGATAACACCACATATCGGCCATAAACAACTATATATTACTTCTGGACACTATGAAAAGTATGGGGCGGATTCGTTCCAGCCAATCAAGACTCCAGTGGAAGGTGAGGAATTCTTGTTGAAACCAATGAACTGTCCTCATCACTGTGAAATCTACAAGACCAAACCTCGTTCTTACAAAGAACTGCCGGTTCGTTTTGCAGAGTTCGGTACGGTATACCGTTATGAGCAGTCGGGTGAGTTACATGGTTTGACCCGGGTAAGAGGGTTTACTCAGGATGATGCGCATTTATTCTGTCGTCCGGACCAAGTAAAAGAAGAGTTCAAAAAAGTTATCGACTTGGTACTTTATGTTTTTGGAGCTTTGGGATTTGATGATTTTACAGCACAGGTTTCATTGCGTGACCCTGAGAACAAAACAAAGTATATCGGGTCTGATGAAAATTGGGCTTTAGCAGAGGCTGCAATCATTGAATCAGCAGCGGAAAAAGGATTGCCGACAGTTGTAGAATATGGCGAAGCAGCATTCTATGGTCCTAAATTGGACTTTATGGTAAAAGATGCTTTGGGCAGAAAATGGCAGCTGGGAACAATCCAGGTTGACTACAATCTTCCGGAGCGTTTTGAATTGGAGTATACTGGCAGTGACAATATGAAGCACCGTCCAGTGATGATACACCGCGCACCATTTGGGTCATTGGAAAGATTTGTTGCAGTCTTGATCGAGCATTGCGGAGGTCAGTTTCCGTTATGGCTTGCACCTGAGCAGTTTATCGTCTTGCCAGTGTCAGAAAAATATGAAGAATATGCTCAAAAACTTTTGGAATCGCTAAATAATTCCGATATTCGCGGTCTGATTGACTTGCGTGACGAAAAAGTAGGGCGTAAAATCCGCGATGCTGAAGTGAAGAAAATGCCTTATATGGTGATTGTAGGGGAAAAAGAGATGGAAAGCGGAACGATATCAGTGCGTAAACATGGTGGAGTTGACTTAGGGTCAATTACTCCAGAAGAATTTAAAGATTTATTAATAAAAGAAATAACTGTTTAATTTAATTAAGGAAACATTTGGCAAAAAGTAACAATTTCGGCCCTAGAGGCCCGATTAGGAAAAAAGAACCAGAACACCGTATCAATGAGCACATTCGTGTTCCAGAAGTGCGTTTGGTAGGTGACAATGTAGAACAAGGGGTGTATCCGACAAGACAAGCCTTGGCACTAGCTGATGAGCTTGAGTTGGATTTGGTTGAAATTTCTCCTAATGCTACGCCTCCTGTTTGTAAGATTATCGATTACAGTAAATTCGTTTACGAACAAAAGAAAAAACAAAAGGAAATTAAAGCGAATGCTAAGCAAACTGTTATCAAGGAGATCCGTTTTGGACCTAATACCAGTGAGCACGATTTCGAGTTTAAATTGAAGCATGCCATGCGTTTCCTGGAAAGTGGCGAGAAAGTTCGTGCGTATGTGCATTTCAAAGGCCGTGCAATCGTGTTTAAAGAACAAGGAGAGATCTTGTTGTTGAGATTCGCACAGGCATTGGAAGACTACGGTAAAGTTGAACTATTGCCTAAGTTGGAAGGAAAGCGTATGTTCTTGACATTGGCGCCGAAAACCAGCCCAAAAAAATAAAAAGTATCTAACAGATTGATATAAAATATATAAGTATTATGCCAAAAGTTAAAACCAATTCCAGCGCTAAGAAACGTTTCAAATTGACTGGAACAGGTAAAATAGCAAGAAAAAACGCTTTCAAAAGCCACATCTTGACTAAGAAAACTACTAAACAAAAACGTAACTTAACTACTACTAGTTATGTAAGCGATGCAGATTCAGGCAACGTAAAACGTATGCTTGCTATCGGTAAATAAGTTTAGACAAAAACATTTAATAACAATATTTTTTTAACCGGGTATTGGGTCGTAAGATTGCTGAAAAACGTAACACCTTGTACCAAATTAAATTTTAAAAATTATGCCACGTTCGGTTAACGCAGTTGCTTCTAGAAGAAGACGTAAAAGAATCCTTAAATTAGCTAAAGGCTATTATGGATCTCGTAGCAAAGTATATACTATTGCTAAAAATACAGTAGAAAAAGGTTTACAGTACGCTTACCGCGACCGTAAAACCAAAAAACGCGAGTTTAGAGCTTTATGGATACAACGTATCAACGCTGGAGCTCGTCAACACGGAATCTCGTATTCTCAGTTGATCGGTAAATTAAACGCTAAAAACATCGGCTTGAACCGTAAGGTATTAGCTGACTTAGCTTTAAACAATCCAGAAGCTTTCAAAGCAGTTGTAGACGCAGTAAAATAAGTTTAAACCGTATCAATTTTTGTTAGATATTGAAAAGCCATCCCGAAAAGGATGGCTTTTTTTTGATGGGGTTCTGCTATTATCGAAACTACCCCCCCCTTCGTAACAAACCCCCTTTCCCTCGACATGCGTGTCATTCCTCATCGCAGATGAGGAGCTATTTTAATGATTTAGAAACAATAGTGGTCGGTGGAGACACCGACCACGGCGGTGAAACTCCATCAATGGGGCAAGTTATTAATCCTCAACCCCGTAATTACCGTCTACATTGATCATCACCTTGATATGTCCAATGTCTTGTGTCTATTTTTTGGTTAAAATAGCACAGGCATTTAAGAGATATTTCATGCCTCCGGCATTTAACCCCGATGGGGTTTTCCCACCATGGCAGGTGACCCCACCTGCCACTGAAAATATGCCAGTGGCCTTATTTATCCATAATAGTTACACCTCTACAAGGTTGTATGGCGTGATACAATTATTTCTATAATAGTTACACCCCTACAGGGTTGCATGGCGTGATAAATCGTTTGCTATAATAGTTACACCCCTACAGGGTTTCATGGTTTGATACAATCATTTCTATAATAGTTACGGGGCTGTATCACATTTATATTTCAGTTAATATTTGGTCTAATCAATTTCTCAGGGTCTGTGGATGACCTCGGCTTGATTTTTCATTTTTTGCCTTTCGGAAGTCCAATTGTAGAGAAAAAGCAGCTTTCTATGCTGCTTTCTTCCTGATATTCTGTGCTATTGCCAATAATCCCATTTCAATTTCCACTTTTTGCTTTCCACGGAGCATAAATCGCTTGAACCCGTGGTTCTTTTTTATGTTTCCGAATACCGATTCCACATCATAGCATCGTTTCTTTCGGTGTGCCCTGCCC
>NZ_PEBA01000038.1:0-9946 GCF_002734235.1 Sphingobacterium sp. 1.A.5 | reverse complement strand
AAGCTGCTTTTTCTCTACAATTGGACTTCCGAAAGGCAAAAAATGAAAAATCAAGCCGAGGTCATCCACAGACCCTGAGAAATTGATTAGACCAAATATTAACTGAAATATAAATGTGATACAGCCCCTGGATGGCGCTGTGTAATCTTTTCTAGAATAGTTGCACCCCTCTGGGGTTAACAGACATGCCACACCTACGGCGTTGGTGTTTGAGGCGATATACATTTCTATAGATATTACATGCCGATGGCATTTAAGAGATATTTCATGCCTCCGGCATTTAACCCCGATGGGGTTTTTTCGCCGTGGCAGGTGTCCCCACCTGCCTAGAATAGTTGCACCCCTCTGGGGTTTTATGTTTTGGAACAATGGTTTCTAGAATAGTTGTACCCCTAGCGGGGTTAACAAACATGCCACACCTATGGTGTTGGTGATGTGGTGATTTTTCAGCCATGGAATGGTAAATATTTTGTGTTATTAGCCCAAGTCAGGCCATTCCCCTGGCCAACGCTCAAGACTTGAGCTAGCTCAGCTACGGATGGTTGGTGGGGACACCAACCATGGCGAGTGGGAAAACCGACCACGACGGTTGGGACACAATCCATGGCAAGTGGGGACACCAACATTATCCAAAGGGTTTTCCTTCTTTCAGCAATTCTTTTTTTATGCCGGCAAGGACATCGGTATAGTAGATTCGTTTTGCTGTATCCTTATATTGCTGTCTTTCGAATGCTTTGATGCAGGCGTAATGGACTACATTGATGATTGATCCTCCGGAAATGACATAATTCTTCACCATTTCTGGGATATCTGCAGGTTGGTCGTTGTTGTAGAATTGGACATCTTGCGGAAAAGCGAGTCTCCAAATCTTGACTCTTTCATCAGGCTCGGGGATGCTGAATTTTAAGATTGCATTGAATCGACGCATAAAAGCATCATCAATATTGTTTTTCATATTGGTAGCAAGAATGACCATACCGTTATAGTCTTCAATGCGCTGCAAGAGATAGGATACTTCTTGGTTAGCATATTTATCATGCGCATCCCGGACATTGGTTCTTTTGCCGAATAAGGAGTCTGCTTCATCAAAGAAAAGGATCCAACCTTTGTCTTCAGCTTTAGCAAAAATCTGTTCGAGATTTTTCTCGGTTTCACCGATATATTTTGACAATACCATCGAAAGGTCAATCTTATAGACTTCCTTGCCTACTTCTTTCCCCAAAAGACCAACGGTTAGGGTTTTACCTGTTCCAGACGGACCATACAACAACGCTTTGTAGCCATTGTTAATTCTTCCAGACATATTCCATTCATTAACCAATAATGAATTATATCTCAACCAACTCTTTAATTCATTTACCTGCGTTATCAGTTCGTCATTTATAACAAGGTCTTTCCATTCAAGTTCTGTTTTAATGAGTTTTGCTGGGAAGTGAATACTAAATTTTGGTTGTGTAGATTCACCATAAATAAATTGGTCCAGAAATTCTTTGGAGAACATAATTTTACTGCTCATCTCGGGTTCTCCAGATGCATGGTCATCGAGCCATAATATTTTCTTTTTCTCGAAGATATGGTCTGCCCAAAATAGTTTTTGGATTTCAATTCTTTTGCTAAAATCATCTTCGGCCAATAAAAATATTGCTGTTTCCGCGGTAGGCAAAAACCCTCGAAAGTCTTTTCCCCGCACGCCACCAATTTTCTGGAAATCACCGGATTGATTGAGTTTAAAATTGATGAGGTTATCAAAAAGGTCGGGTTGGATATGTGGGATCATTCCTAAAACCAACAGGCTTGCTTCATTTATGTTCAGCTTGTGAATGACAATAAATTCAAAAAGTTTAGGGGACCATTTTTTATAGATCGGCAATGGTTTGGGGATATCGTTGCCATCAGGAAAATAGACATTTAATCTGTATAAGATCAATTGTTCTAAGTATCTAAATTCTTCAGGTGAATTGAAATCGAGGAATGAGATACTAGTTTCATGAGATTCTTTTATGTCTTTTTTATTTTTCATTAAAATAGACTTTAGCTTTTTCCCACGCACCAACAGCAACTTTTAATCCTAGTTTATGTCCTTCATCCGTTCCTTTAGAAAAATGAGTGCCACCATAGATACAGGATAACCCTGCCTGTTCAGCGGCAGCGGAATACGTTGGCCATTCCAATACCATATCCATACACGGTGTTACGCCGGCCTCGATATTTGATGATCCCATCTTAATGGTGGTTCTTCCTCCAAAGGCATCATTTCCTGTGAAATTCTTAAGGATTATTGCTGCTGCCCTACTCAGGCAGCTGTGTGCGGATATATATTCTGGTGTGTTTGGAGTTTTTATATAAGGCATCCATTGTTCACCTTTCATTGTTTCAGTTCCTTTACATGGTCCAGCCCAGGCATGAACCCCAAAACCGGAAAACAATTCTCTTATTGCAGTTATTGGTCTAACAGAGTTATAAAAATGTTTACACTCCCAAGCGGCGATACTAGCATCCAATAATGCATTAGACAGCACAAAGAACAATTTTATACACATTGAATTTCTATAATATTCTCTCTGCGCCACAAACTGAGCGATTTCACACCAATGGCCAGCCGTAGTATAAGTCCCACGAGGATCATCCCAATAACTCGCGATTATTTTTTGTTCATCTGTCAATGCAGCACTTATGTCCAATATCTCTTTAGCCTGAGCCTTGAACTCTGGTTGTTCTATAACAAATGGAGATGATGGTCTATACTGCCAATTGAAGGACAATGAAAATGACTTTACCAAACCCCAATGAGGTAATACAAACTTATGTTTATTATTTTTATCATTTTTAATTTTAGGTTGATATCCTGTATAATCTGACCATCTTGGCATTTTTAGGTTAGCATATTGGTTAGCACCGTCGCCAATCCTTTGTTCAAGAATAATCTTTCCAAAGAGATTTCCAATTCCTTCGGGCTTATTAATATCCATACATTTATTTTCTGGATCGTAACCCGATTGACACATCAATTCCCTAAATATTCCCTTATGCTCGGCAGGCAATTTATGACAGAACAATTCAGATAAAACCCTGTAGGCAGCATAGCTAAAAGAAATTCTAATATTTTCTTTTCCGCTGTTTTGGTTTGGAACTTTTATATATTTCGCAGTACTGGTACTGATGGCGCAAGGATTATATACTGACCAAGCATCGTACATTGCTGTATGCACCATCGCTAATGCTCGAGCTGCAATTGGAGTTGATGTTTTGGATAACTTAATGGCATCAAGGGTAACCTGATTCCATTTTAATACGAGTGGTTTTTCTGACATAATACTATAACTAAATGGTCAACAAAAACGTAAATGAATGGAAGTGATTTTATCTCCATTCAACTTGGATGATATGCTTTAACCATGGCAATTTAATATGGCTTAAATTCCATGGTAGGTAATCCAGAAGCATATCAATTGAGCCCTTTTCTACTAAGATTTTTATTTTATCGGCATGAATATTAATTTTTCCTTTTCTTTTCAAAAACCCATCACGTAGCCCTTCAATAGATGTATTATTTAAAATTTCCCAATTGGCAATCATTCCATTTAACATATCATCTATCTCCGATAATTCATTTGGTGATAAAAAAACTTGATTTGAAATGACTGAATGGATTGGAAAACCGCACAAGATCTTAGGTACTACTAACTCATATTCTTTTGGATTTTGTAGCCCCGAAACTGCATAGTACAGAAGATATACTGCTCTTTCTCTAGCTTTTTTGTTTACAAATTCATGATTTTGAACTAATTCAAGATTCTTAAAAAGTGTACTTATAAAAGGATGAACTAACACGAGACCAACATTATTAGCATATATTGGATTATTATCTTCAGCAATTTGGGACTCACTTAATATATTTTCATTGGTATCACTATTATAATCTTTCACCTCAAAACTCATAGCCTCTAAATTCTCAAGTGTGAAAACAATTGATTCATCAAAACCATTTGAACTTAGTTTAACAACATTGTAAATAAATTCTCTATAAAATGATTGGATAGCATTCAATTTTTCACTTTCTGATAGCAATTGGTTTTCTGCAAATTCCTTGAAAGAATCGATTTGATTTATGATTTGTGATTTTATATCTGGGGCAATCATAATGAGTAGATTCTTTAAAAAATCTTCCGAGTGTTGGAATATTAATCGACTCAGGAATTCAGATTTTTTCAATACTTCATGGGCAAATATTTCAACTTTTGAGCCATCCATTGCTAATACTTCAAGTACATGCTGAAAAACTATATCTTCCATAGAAGCAACATTCCAATTTAAATAGCCATTTTTCATATAGAACATCCATTGATGGAAGTGATTTTCAGGCAATGAACTTACTATAGTATTTGTACCTGAAATCTCTTTAGTAATTTGTTCAATAATTTGCTGTTTTGTTTTTCTAAGGAGTTCTGGTTTTTCATTAATTTTCAGGATTTCTTCAAGTAATATTTCACCTAGGTCAATTTCAATTTTATTGATTGAAAGCACTTCATTATCATGTGTTAATTCATCGAATATTTCATCAAATAATGGTATAAAATAACTCCAATATTGATCACTTAGTTTCTGTTGAATACCGAAACTATCTAATCCATTTTTCATTTGGATATCCATATGTTGTTTCATGATGATGTGGTTCATTTCGGTTTCTTTTTGATAGTTTTCACTTTTCGGGACACTTTATTTACAGGTTTTCTGTCCCGGTTATATTGTTGATCACAACTAAAGAACTGATATTCTCCTTCAAGGGAAATCATCCAACCGAATACAGCATTTACTTGGTCTTGGAATGATTTTTTATTATCCTCTATTTGGTTATCATATCTATACATGCAAGAGATATTTGTTTGAATTTTCGAGTTACAAGGCAGGCAGTCTTGACATTCATGAAGTTTTTTATAATTTCTTCTAAACAAAAAGTCCATAAAATCTCTTACGGAGAATTCATTATTACAGGTATTCATTTTTGCGATCCATTTTCTCCAATCTTTATACTTGCTTTCAAAGCAGCAATATTCATGAGGTGAAAGCCATAATATTCTGAGCAACACATGCGCTGGCGCCATCCGGTACAAAATGTCCTCCATAATCATTTTTCCAGATTCTGTTCGGAATCTTTCAGGCCAGGCAGGTAATACCACGGTTGAAATAAAAGAATAAGGATCAATACCCGGTCTAAAAATTATATCTGAATCATCTGAGCAAGGATCAGAATGGTCAACCTCCCAGATGTAACTTGTCGAAAATTCTCTTTGCCCAAGAAAAAGGTCTGACCTATAGTCGCAATCTTCGGGGCAGCGTGGTCGAAGAAGGATATGTTCAATAGCATGAAGACCTTCCGAATTACACAAAGTTATTGTCCTATCTACTGCTTCGCATAGTTTTTGGGAAGATTCATAGCATTGTGGATTATAAGCAATGTGTTGGGGATCATAATTCAATGCAATTCCAAAGGTATTGCAAGAGCAGTCCAGAATCGCCTTATAATTTTCATAATTGGTCAGTAAAGATAGAGCCAAACGCCACATACGTAATGCCTCCGAACAACTATCATAAGGACATGAAGATTTCCAAGCAATAAAACAAATACTCTCTTCTTCACTCTCTTCAACACACCCGCAGGGGTTTAATTTTTCTTCCTGACAAGCATTGAACCCTGGCAATTTGATTTCAATGCTATATTGGAAAATATTATAATTATCCAATTTTCTAGAAATTGGGAAATAGCAAATAAATTGTCTGAGTTTCTCTTTGAAATCTTCAATATCCCAATTCTTTTCATAGCTCTCCAATAATACATTTCCAACTTTATCTTGCAGATAAATTACTTCTCCTTCCAATACATATTTATTTTCTGGATTTTGGAATTCTTCCAGGATTTCGAATAAAAGAGTGCATGAATCTTGGTTTTCTGATTTTTCAATTCTTTTATATGCAAAATAATTTCCTTCTACATCCCTTAACAATATTATATTATCTTCACTATCAAAACTATATGATTTCTTTTCCAAGAAAATTTTGAATCTGTCATACAATTCAATTAGGACCTGATTTCTTTTTTTTGCGGTATCATAACTACATGGATGTTCAAGAAAATCAGGTCCGCAATTGAGATAAAATGAGTAACAACAGTTATTTTTATTTTGGACTTTATGAAGTCCTAATTGAGATTGAACAGCACAAATAAATTTTTCGACACCGTCTTCACCCCAAGCAGCTTCTTCAGTGTAAAATTTTTCTGTACTTTCAGCTAGTACTTCACGGATAAATATTTTATAAGTAGCATTTTCATTTTCCGAAGAATCGCAGTCAACAAAAATATTACCGGGATATCTCAAAAGCATCAAGAAAAAATTGAAATCTATCCAAGCATCTTCAGCAGAACTATAAAATTTAGTGCTTTTCCATTGTTGAGGATTTTTCTCCGAAAAGAAAGTAGAGAAATAATATTGGTCTTGGAGTTTCTTGATTGGGTAGGTTTTTACCAATCGCTGCATAAATTGTTGGATGCTTCCGTCAGAATATGTTCCAATTTCTTCTTGTGTAATTTCAGGGATTACAACCAAAGCTTGATTATTAATCGATTCTTCAAAACTAATTATTGTTCCATAGCTGCTTTCAACTGCTGCCAATTCAAGGATTTGAAAATATGTGTCTTCAAATGCTTTTAATGCTAATTCTTTTGTTGGGAATGTTTGATAACTCTCAAACAATATCAATTCTTCATTAATTGGACCCTTATTTTTGTATTGAAGATTATGTGCTTTTACTAAATACTTATAAGATTTGGTTTTATTATTTTTTCCGACAATTTCCCTAATAATATCTCCTCCCAGACACAATTGCAAGTATTGTTTATAGGTTCGCAGTAATTTATAGATTTTCTTTTTGGCTAATAAGGCGTCTTTTTTTTCGGAAAAACCTTCTTGATAAACTGCTATCACATTATCTTTGTCCACCAATCTATAAATAAATTGAGGAGCATTTTCACTTGCCTCTTTTCTTACAGCTGCTTTGAAATTCTGTTTTTTACTGCTACTATAATATTGTGCGATATTTTTTTGTTCATTCAAAGCATTTTCCAACAGCTTGAGGTCTGTATTTTCAGATTGCTGAATCACTACAGTTGGTAATTTGCTGCCTTTATTTTGCTGTGTTAGGATCGGTCCATTTTTACTTTTTCCCAACCTTAATGATGGAATTGCTTGATGGAATGATTTTAGCGCTTTGATTGCGGACTCCTCATCTTTAAATTCCTTGGTACTACTAAACTTATAATTAGATTGAGGATCATATCCTAAATCATAATTGAACTTCCACCCTTTTGGCTCAGCTTCAGTAGTGATTTGATATTGGTAATTATGAATAGTTTTGATTATTTGATCCCGCATTAGAGCAGCATCATTTTCAGTATCAAATTCCAAATTAATATATGCCTCTATCCTATCATCAACCCGGATATTTAATTTAAATTTTGAATCTACAGAAGAACGATCTATAGAATAACTCGAAAACTGAGAAGCTAATGATAAAACTAGATAAGCATGGTTTTTAGCCGTTCTGTTATTTTCAAATTCCACATTCGCGAAGAATTTGAAAGTATTTGAATTATCCAATAATTCGTAAGTAAATAGCTTTGGTTTACCTACTATTGAATTGCTGATATTTACCTTAAATTCCTTGACATCAATATATTTTGAATGTTTTGGATCAGTTTGGTTTGGGATCAATTGAGTTATTTTAAAATTATCAATACCTTCACTTGACCAAATCTTGCTGTCATTAATTTTATTAATAGATTTTCCAGCAGCATCAAAAGCTTGGATTGCGGTATCAAAAGAATTAATTAACTGTCGGACTACTTTTTGGTCTGAATTTAATAATTGAGAACTATAAGAATAGCTGTTGATGTAAACCTCTTCTTTTGGGGTATTGGCAAACATTCTGTTTAAGGATGTTCGAACTGTATCTGCCTCCTGAGAGGTGGAATACTGTTTGAAGAAAGGGATATATTGACTTTCTCGATAATTTAGAACAATTGAAAATATTTTATCATGTGCGATGTATTTTGTTTTTAGATTTTCAGGGTTTGATATTGCATTAAACGCTAATTGGGCGGCCTCTTCAGCTTCAATTTCGGAGTCGAATTTTTCATTTAAGGTGAAAAATTTTTCATTTCCAATAATCAATTCAGCAATGTAATAATCATCCAATTGTTCCACTATGAAATTACATAAACTATGGACTTTCTTATTTTTTATTCCAGCACGATATTTTGCTTCCAATTCAAAACCAGAGCCATTTAAATTATTCCAATTGTTTTGTAAATAATTATATGCTTTAGCCCGGTTAGCACTTAAATCATCGTATTGAGTTAAGAAATCCTCTTTAGCAAGGAGGGATTCATCAGCAGAATTAATTGCCTCATTTGCATATTCTCCTAGGACATTGTCAGTAAATTTTTCAGAAAACCTAGCGAGTAAATGGTTTAAAAATGTATTTCTTCGTGAATGGTATAAATCCCGATCTTCAATTATCAAAGCCAAATAAGATTTGAAGGTTGAGAGATTGAGTTCTAGATCAAAAGATACATTATTCTCATCAATGATAAAACTTCTATAATTTTCTTCGAAGGAGCCTACATAAGTTACTGAACTAAGGTGTAGGTTCGCAGCTGAAATAGATTCGAAACCAAATTTACTTATAAGGGCAAATTCATCATTTGATCCCAAAATATAATAGTGGATGTTATCGGAATATTGGTTTAAAAAACCAAATTGATATTGGTTATTTATGAGATCTTCTTTAAACTGATTAAGTGCAATTTGAAGATTTATCAATGAATTGAAAGTATACAATTCCAATTCCTCAGGGTTTACAATATCCGTTTCATTCGTATGGATTAAATCAATTAATTTTGATTTATGGATTGGTCTAATTAGGCTATTACCTTCATTTCCCAAATCATTATTGCTGTCTGTTCCTACGGCAAACCGCAGCAATTTTGACAAATTTTCATTGTCAGCTAATTTGTTCAAGAAATAAGTTCTTTTCAAATTTGGATCATCGGAAGAATTCATGGAGAACAGGGTTCTAATATTCTTCAATTGAGCCAAATAACCTGCTAAAACCTGGTCAAAAAACAACAGGTACCCTTGTAGCTGTAATGCTTGCGCTTTTCTGTGATCGGAAACATCATCAGGTAATCCACCTTCAGAAATGCCATAAACTCTTGGGAAATCCTCTTGTAATAAATAATAGTCATCTAAATCTTCATGATAGATACCATTTGGAATTTCTCTGTCCAAAAATTTTGATGGATTCTGATAAAGCACTTTACCAGAATTCGAAAAGTTAATATTTAGAACTCCTTCAAATTTATTGAAGTTTATATCAACAGGAATTCCGTTCTTCTTGAATTTTAGTTCTGTGCATTTTAATGAAAACTCAGTTACATAATTTACAGGGATTTGAAATTTCCATGATGATGATGAATTAAAATTTATATGCTCACAACCTCTTACTGACAGATTATCAACAGATTTTACTCCTTCTACCGAAAGTATAATATTGAAAAGGTCAGATATATGGATTTCTTTTTTAAGTTTTATTTCAGTAGCGTCCTAAACGAGGGAAAAAATGGCGGTGGATTTATATAGCAGGGAATGCTATATTTATTTCGCCAAAATTGATCCATCGCCATGGTAAATATAAACGTATTCTCTCAGATTTTGGGACTCGTAGATCGGAACATTTTCAAAAAATTGGTTCACGAACATCAATCTGACAAACATCACAAGGGCATCAACAGTTGGACGCATTTTGTGAGCATGCTATTCTGCCATCTCTCTTCGGCAGATTCGGTTCGTGACATTTCTAATGGACTCCGCAGCACTACTGGCAACATGAA
>NZ_PEBA01000037.1:0-10321 GCF_002734235.1 Sphingobacterium sp. 1.A.5 | reverse complement strand
ATGTCAAACCTGCATTCGATACTGATCAGGGATGCCCAGGTCCRGCTCGACCGCGATACATCCACGAAAAAGTACCCCCAAAAGGTCAACGGGAACAAATCCTTCGGAAAATTAAAGGAAAACCTGATAGCCATCTTTTTCAAAAACAGGGAAAGGGAAATCCTCAGGGAGCTCACGGCCTATTTCCTCAAGGACACATTGCCCATTCGAAAGGGAAGATCGTTCCCAAGGCAGCTTAAGACCTCGAATAAAAAGTGCAAGCACAGGACCTACACAAACTACAAACCGGCATGATAAAATCCTTAACTTAATGACATTGCCCATCGGGGTTAAATGTCGAAGACATGAAATATATCTTAAATGCCGTAGGCATGTCATACCTATAGCGTTGATTAACGCATCAAAAACTAGCGCCATCGGTGTGGCATGTTTGTTTAGCGGATGCAACACAACCAAAACAAGCCACCTTTAGTGATGGTTGGTGGGGATACCAACCATGGCGGCAAAGATAGCTCTATTATGTGGCGCCTGAAGACACCTGCCACGGCGACCGCATCCCATCGGGGTTAAATGCCGTAGGCATAAAATATATCTTAAATGCCGTAGGCATGTCATACCTATAGCGTTGATTATCGCATCAAAAACCAGCGCCATCGGTGTGGCTTGTTTGTTTAACGGATGCAACACAACCAAAACAAGCCACCTTTAGTGATGGTTGGTGGGGACACCAACCATGGCGGGAAGTAATTTTACAATGCCTTTCGCATAAATCTAAGCCAATTACCATTGGCTATTTTTTGGATGTCTTCGGGTTTGTAGCCGCGGGAATTTAGGATTGGGAAGATTTTTTGGATATCGGCTATTGTTTCTAGGTCATAGGGGCATTGTTCTCTTCCGAATGCGCCATCGAGGTCACTACCTACGGCGACATGGTTGGTGTTGCCGGCTAGCTGACAGATATGGTCGATGTTGTTGGCCATGATTTCCATATTGCAATTGGTAGATTGTGGTGTTGAGGTTCCGCGGATCCAGTTTGGCACCATCATCCAGGCATCGAGAGCAACACCTATTACAGCTTCGCGTTCAATCAAAGCCTTGATCATATCGTCACTGAACTGACGATTGTGATCAACGAAGGTGCGGCAGTTATTATGACTTGCCCAGATATTACCTTTATATCTGTTCAGGGCATCCCAAAAAGCATCATCATTCAGATGGGTTGCATCCAGAATCATATTCAATCGATCCATTTCTTGGAGAAGGGCAATACCTTCTTTGTTGAGTTCACCTCTTGAATCTGTTCCGTTGGCATATCTTCCCGGACCGTAATGTGCCGGTCCTATTGCCCGAAGTCCATAGGCATAAGCCTTTTCAACATAGGAAAGATCCACCATGGAATCGGCACCTTCAAGGCTTAAAATATAACCGATAGGTTTATTGTCATTTTCAGAACTGTTCCAATTTGCTAGGTGTGCTTCCAGATCTTCTTTGTTTTGGATCATAGTGAGCTGTCCATCATCTTCCATGGCCTTATACCAAGCCAGTTGACCTTGAGTCTGTGCCCAAGCCTGTTCTGGGGAAAACCATCCGGGCAAAGGGCTATCAGGTTTTACATATCGGGCAATTTGGGTCGCAACGACTAGTCCAATATTCCCTTTACGCAACTCTTCAAAAGTAACTGTAGCTTTTCCTCGGTCAGGTTTATCATCTAAACCAGACTCGCGATTATTTAGTTCTGAAATTGGGAGACGTAGATCACGGTTCCATTCCATAGCATTCATGCTCAGGTCAAGGTGACCGTCAATTAAAAATGGTAGGCTATTGCTCATAGTTTAGATATTTAGCATTCTACTTCTTCCTATAACTTGCCAAGTGGCAATCTTCTGATGGTCTTTGATGACTGAAACACGATCATATAAGGCAACTGTTGGACATACATGGGTCGGGACTGCATACAGAATTTTCCCTAGAGGATAATCTTTGCTGTCCTTTACATCCAATACCAAATGTTCTTCACTCTGAAATGCTGGAATAGCATCATCAGCATTCAAGAATTTTACTCTAGGTAATGGGGGATCTGAAGCGACTGCTTTATAGCCGAGGTCTATACAAATGCGGGTTTCATTAATTATAGAAATCACTCGCGTCAACAATACTGCCGCATATTCAAATTTCTGTTCAGGAATTTTCTGACGGTAACCCCAATCCCAAAACACAAAGGTTCCGGGGCTGCATACAACATCTTTCCTATTTGAGTGTGTCGTAAAAGATGGCGAACCACCGATAACCATCTTAAGGGTATCCTTTGATCTCACTTGTAGTTTATCAAAAACTTCCTTGAGAATTTTATAGCATGCATCAGACTCCTTTTCTCGAATCTTAAGATCAGGATCATGGATATGGCCATCATAACCATGCACACCTTCCAGATGGAGATTAGGATAATTCTGTAAACTTTCCCACAGCCCATCAATTTGATCTTGAGAAGCTCCCGTCCTACCCATCCCTACATTGATGTCAAAATAAATATAAAGTTCTATGGAGAGCTCCTTAGCAAGCTCTGCAAGATTTTTAATGGATGAAGAGTGATCAACTATACAAGCAAAATGTGTATTTGGATATTCCTGAATTAACTTCACCCAACGTTGGAGTTTTGGTCCTACGGGTTGATATGCCAACAGAACGTCTTTTGCATTGCTCATAGCTAGCATTTCTGCTTCAGCTATTGTTGAACATTTAAACTGATCAATACCTTCCTCGATAAGCATTTTGCTTACTTCAACCATTTTATGCGTTTTAGCATGTGGTCTCAGTCTACTGGTATTTCCCGCGACCATTTTTTTGAGCTGCCGGATATTGTTGGCAACACGATCAGGATATATCAAAAGAGCTGGTGAATCTATACAGTCAGCATTCTCAACCTCAAACCAATTTTCCATAATTAACCTACATGAAGTTCAAATAAAGCCTCGATTTCCACGGGGATATTATCCGGCAGGGATCCAAATCCAACAGCACTTCTCACTCCTACTCCATTTTCCTCACCCCATACTTGTGCAAACAACTCACTTGCTCCGTTGATAATAAATGGATGTTTTTCAAATTCTGGAGTACAATTTACCATTCCCAAAACCTTGATCACTCTTTTGACTTTATTCAAAGATCCCAGGTTTGTTTTTATTGTTGACAGCATGGTGAGACCAACTTGACGGGCTGCCAATTTTCCCGCATCAGCATCCATATCGCTTCCAATTCTTCCAATGATCAAGCTTTTATCATCTTGTACTGGTCCATGACCTGAAAGGTATAGGTATTTCCCATCAATTAAATACGGTTTATAAACTCCAAGCGGAGCTGGCGCTGGCGGAAGTGTTAAACCTAATTTTTCAAACTGCTCATCTGCATTGTACATATATTAAAATTTATTGTTGTTAAAATTTATTATAAAAATAAGGATAAAAGCATTACTCCAATAAGACCTACTACTGAAACAATTGCTTCCATTACGGACCATGACTTAAAGGTATCCTTCACTGAAATTCCTAGGTATTCTTTGAACATCCAGAAACCGGAGTCATTAACATGTGAAAACATCAGACTGCCAGCTCCGATTGATAAAACCATTAAGTTTGGATTAACATGGGTAGACTGAATCAATGGCAACAAAACACTTGCAGCAGTTAGGGCAGCTACTGTTGCTGAACCGATACATCCACGAATAATAGCAGTTATGATCCAAGCCAGGATCAATGGATGTATTGGCAGTCCCTGAAGATTTTCTGCAAGTAATAGGCTGACTCCACTTTCTTCCATAACCTGTTTGAAAACTCCTGATCCTGCAATAATCAATAGAATCATGGCGATATCCTTGACAGCATCAGAATAAGTAGCCATCACACTTTTAATTGGCCTCCCTAAGCTTACACCCAAGGAAAATGTAGCATAAATAATAGCGACCAACATCACAATATTTGCAGACCCCAAGAAGGCAATAATTTCATGGGCTGTTTCATACGACTTGGGAACAATATAAGGGAGCACAGTAAACAGGATGATCATAATCACAGGCAGGAGCGCCGTGATAAAAGAATTCCATTTCCCAGGTTTTTCATATCCTTCGTCTACCACCTTGGTATCTTCGAAATTGAATATTTCGGATTTACCTGCCTTAATATGTTTTAATGTTTTACTGAACAAGGGACCACCGAGGATAATTGCCGGAATGGCGATTATAATTCCATAGATCAGGGTTAATCCCATATTAGCGTTGAACAGGACTACCAATGCAACGGGTGAAGGATGCGGAGGGATAAAGCCATGTGTGACAGACAAGGCTGCTAACATCGGCAAACCTATGTAAACCAGCGGTAACTTATATTTATAGACAATGGAGAATATCAAGGGCACCAATAACACAAAACCAACTCCATAGAACAAAGGAATACCGACTATAAATCCGGTGAATGCCATCCCCCATTGCAAATGCTTTACGCCAAATAGTTTGACCATCACGGTGGAGATATTTTCTGCAGCCCCGCTTTCTGCAACAATCTTTCCCAACATTGCACCCAATACAATAATTAGAGTCAATCCTCCCATTATGGAGCCTATACCCTTCTCGACCGTAGCTGGTATCTTTGACATGGGAATACCCAATACAATAGCTGCCAGAATGGAAACGATAAGGAATGAAATAAAGGTGTTGACTTTGAAATAGGTGATTAATAGTACCAGAAAGAGTAGGCTCAATAAGACAATTATAAATACCATATAGTTTATAATTATTGTTAAAGTTCAGGATGATTCCCATTTCATTGGGATATTGGTTAATGTTATTCTCTAAAATAAGAAATTGTTTTGGGATTCACTTTGAAAACATTAAATCTAAAAGGATATAGATTTTTAAAAATGTAAGACCTTCACAAATATTCAGTTAATGATAACTAAAGGAAAATTTCAGAAATAACTGATTCTCTATTTATTTATGCAATCATAAAAAAAAAAACTGCCTGAATCTAACATTCAGGCAGTTTTATATCACGTATACTATTGTTAGTAACCTTTGTTTTGAATTAGTTTAGAATTATTTCTGATTTCAGCAGTAGGTTTAGGAAACAACAACTCTCTTTCAGTAACTACCGGGCCATAAGAAAATTTATGTCCAACATAGTTTTCAAATTTCTTGGTAGAGACATTGAAAGCTTTTCTGAGGCGCACCATATCAAACCAAGTTATATTTTCATAACATAGTTCATGCCACCTCTCCTTCCAGATTGCTTCACGGAGTTGATCTTTTGACAGTCCAGCCAAAGGAGCTAATTCAGCTCTCTTCCTGATTGCATTCACAGCTTCATATACATTCGCACTTGGGCCGGCAACCTCGTTCATTGCTTCAGCATATAATAGCAATACATCCGCATAACGTATAATAGACCAATTCAAATCACTGTTTGTTGTACTGGTTTGTGCGTCATAGTCAAAGTGCTTGTAAATAAAGTAAGCACCTAATTCCACTTCTCTACTACGATCTGCTTCATGTGTAAATTTAGTAAAGAAGAATTGTTTTTCCTTTCTTCTTAAATCATTTGAATCGTAAGATTCCACAAAATCTTTAGTAGCATATATGCCACCTGTCTCATCTGAATAAGCAGAGATATTTTTGTTATATGGAATAATTGCTACTTGCCAATTTGAAGGAATAACCTGAGTTTTATATTGAATGCTAAAAATGTTCTCAGAACCATTTTTCTTTTTTGGATCATGCAAATCATTGTATGAAGGAAACAATTGGTATTGACCAGAATTAATTACTTCTTGAGAGGCCTTGGCTGAAAGGTCATAGTAAGCAGCACCTTTATTGAGGGGAAAACCAGCCATAGTAAGATAAACCTTAGCCATTAGTGACTTAACGATTCCCATATTTATTTTGCCGCTTTGATCATTCCAAGGCAATCCAGATGCTTCCGCTATTTTCAAGTCACTTACGATCAAATCATAAACTTGTTCCACCTTAGCTTGTTCAGGATACAACTGTTCTGATTTTAAATCCACGGCTTCAGTAACCAAAGGTATCTCTCCAAACATTTGAACCAGATTAAAATAAAAGAATGCTCTCAGGCAATGTGCCTCGCCTAAAATCATTTTTTTCTCATTCTCATCCATATTGATATTCGGAATATTCGCTATAGAAAGGTTAGCATTACCAATGCCACGGTAATATGTTGACCAATAATCGAGGCCATAACCATTGTCAGAGGTATTTCGCAGATCTTTCACATAATAACTATTTACCGCTTGGCCGAGATCGGTCGCCGCCAGCCCTGTAGCGAATTCCAACATCATCCATGTACCACCGCCAAAGCCACTACCCATTGGGTTTCTCAGATTTGCATATATAGCACTAACTGAACTTCTAGCGTGTTCAGGTTTTGTAAAATAATTCTCTACAGTAAAATTACTTGGGTCAGATTCATCTAAAAATCCTGAACATCCGACAATAGCTCCAAAAGCAAGCATGCTAGCAGTAATCTTAAAAGTTGTTTTTATATATCTTAAATATTTCATGATGTTCTAATTAAATTATAAACCAATATTAAGTCCGAAAGTAAAAACTCTAGGCCTAGGGTAATCATACATACCAAATCCTTGGTCAAAAGGAGAACCTGAATTGGATACCTCAGGATCATACCCAGCGTATTTGGTAACGACAAAGAAGTTTTGAACGGATGCAAAGAATCTTAATTTATCTAAATGCATTCTAGTTAAGAGATCCGAGTTAACATTATAGGAAAGCATTAGATTTCTACCTCTAATAAAAGAAGCATCAGTTACTTTATGACTGTCATTGTTTGTAGTGTAATACGCATTAATTGGTCTTACCTGAGCAATTGAGGTATTTTGATTTTCCGGCGTCCAAGCATTCAATACCGTTTTGTAGCTGTTTGCAATACCTTGTCTGTCTTCAGCTGAGTGAATACTGCGATCCAAAACATCATTTCCAAACATATATTGGAGATCAATCAACAAGGAGAAGTTTTTGTATTTAAAGGTATTTGAAAATGTTCCGTAACCATCTGGAATACCACGTCCAATAATTGTTTTATCGTTATCATTTATCACACCATCTGCATTGATATCTTGGTATTTCACATCACCTGGAAGCATATTATATTTTTCAGCTTCAGCTGCTTCTTCAGATGACCAGGTTCCTAGATGTTGAAAGCCCCAAAAAGATCCAACTGCTTCGCCGGTACGGATTATTGTATTGCCATTAAAAATATCTGAGCCTCCTACCAATCTTAACACTCGATTTCTATTGTAAGAAAAATTGAATAACCCTGACCAACTGAAAACATCATTACCGATGTTTGCAACATTTACCCCAACCTCAATACCATCATTTTTCATACTTCCAATGTTTCTAAAAATAGTTCCATAACCACTTGACAATGGAATTGGAGCATCCAGAAGCATATCATTTACTTGTCTGTGGTAAACATCGAGTTCGAAATTCAATTTGTTTTGAAACAATCCCAATTCTAATCCCAGGTCAACCTGTTGAGTTCTTTCCCACTTTAAAGTAGGATTTGCAATTCTGCTGGTGCCCACACCTACCAAACGATCACCACCCTGAATAATTTCGTAATTTCCCATTCCAGCCAAAGCTCGATAAGCAGGGATTTCTGAATTACCAGTTGCACCGTAACTCATTCTTAATTTCAAATTCGAAATAGTTTCATGATCCTTTAGGAAGTTTTCTTCATTGATCTTCCAAGCGACAGCTGCAGAGGGGAAAAATGCATATTGATTATCTTGACCAAATTTTGAAGAACCGTCTATACGACCCGTAAAAGTAAACAGGTATTTATTCAATAGCGTATAATTGATCCTAGTAAAATATGAATTAAGACCATTCGCGTTAGCACCGGAAGAAGGGGCGTTCATCGTTGCACCAGCACCTAGGTTATTAAATTGGTAATAGAAATCAGCATACTTGCTCGAACTGGCATATGAACCAAAGTAATCAGTATGCTGCCAAGAGAAGCCCAACATAGCATTAATGGAATGGATGTCACCAAAATCTTTTAGATAAGTGAAGTAATTTTCAAACTGCCAGGAGTTGAATCTTTTGTTGTCCACGTTTGCAGTACCATCACTTGAAATGTATTGAAGACCAGCAGCAGCAGCATAATCTCTTCGTTGGTTTATAATATTTGTTCCGATAGATGTGCGGAATTCCAAACCATCCATTAATTTAATATTGGCATACATATTACCAATAAAAGGTTGAGTTGAAAGATAATAAAGACGTTCATCGGCCACACGAATAGGGTTATCTCCACCTTCCATGCCTGGATAATCGCGATTACTTGCCCAACTACCATCAG
Organism: Sphingobacterium sp. 1.A.5; assembly: GCF_002734235.1. Classification (NCBI taxonomy): domain Bacteria; kingdom Pseudomonadati; phylum Bacteroidota; class Sphingobacteriia; order Sphingobacteriales; family Sphingobacteriaceae; genus Sphingobacterium; species Sphingobacterium sp. 1.A.5. Next base: position 1,934 of record NZ_PEBA01000037.1, on the reverse strand, counting down.
CATAGCGAACAGGAATTAACGGTAAAGCTTCTAAGACCTGGCGCATCATGGTAATGCCTCCTCCTCCTAATTCATCAACTTGTTTATCTTTTTGGTCTGTGTAGCTCAACACACCCCCTACCTTAAACCAGTCTCTAATCTGTGTATCGAATACAAAGCGAGCAGAATATCGTTTCTGCCACGATCCATAAGCAACCCCCTGTTCATTGCGGTAATTTACAAAACCGCCATAGGAGCCTTTTTCATTACCATTGGTAAAGCTTAATTGATGGTTTTGGGTGATAGCATTTCTAAACGCTTCTTTTTGCCAATCTGTATTGTACAATGGCTTTCCATTGTCGTCAAATAATAGCGGGTTATTTCTTTTGGTGGTCGGATCGGTATACTTAGTACCTGTTGCCCATCCAACAGGGTCAAATTTTTGCGCATTTTTGTATGCAAGCTCTTCCACTGCCAAAAACTCTTCAGAAGTTAATACTGGCAATAATTTTGGAGCGTATCCAACACCAATATCTGCATCGTAAGTCGCTTTGCCACCACCAGATGTCCCTTTTTTAGTGGTTACAATAACAACACCATTAGCACCTCTGGCACCATAGATTGCAGTAGAAGATGCGTCTTTCAGAACTTCAACAGATGCAATATCATTAGGATTGATATAATCTATTGGAGAGCTACCATTTTGAAGCCCATCTCTACTCATAATTACCCCATCAATAACATAAAGGGGATTATTGGTAGTAGAAATTGAACTAGAACCACGGATTCGAATATTTGTTCTTCCACCTGGCCGTCCGGAACTTGTTGAGACATTAACACCTGTTATTTTCCCACCTAATGCTTGATTTAAATTTGAATTAGGTCTTTCACTTAACGCTTCACCTTGAACAGTTCCCACAGCACCTGTTAAGTCACTTTTTTTGACTACGCCATAACCAACTGCAACGACCACCTCTTCAATAGATTCCGATGAAGAAACTAGTTGAACATTTACAACCGTTCGGTTATTAATGGGAACTGTTTGGGAATTGTATCCCATGTAGGTAAAAACTAGGCTTTGATCTCCACTAGTTTTTATTTCATAATTTCCATCAGCATCCGTACTTGTGCTTTCATTTCCTGAACTAACTTTAATTGAAACACCTGCCAGGGGTTCATTAGTTGAGGACGTTACTTTTCCTGTAATTGTAAGTTCTTGGGCTAGTGTTATTTTCGAAAGCAATAAAAATAACAACAAAAGAACACATTGATTGAAGGTTCTCATCATAGTTTTAAGTTTATTATAAGGGTTATATTTAAAAAAAATTCATAATCCAGTAGGATATGAAAACCTTTATTAATCCCTTATAATCTTCTCAAAGAATTATTTTGAAAAGGACCAAAACTATGTAGTACAATAATTCTCATCGGATGAAAATTAATTGTATTAAATAAATTCAAAAGTCGTTAAGACTGATTATGATACTTATGTTAGGTTTATAAGGTTGAAAAAAAGGTTATTTTATCCAATTGATCATAATTTAACCTACTTTATTTGCATTAGTATCCTGTACTATCCTGACTTTTAGTGATTTCTCTTTTCATGTGGTTGGTGGGGACATTGACCCATTTAATTAACTAGCAATTTATAGTGACGGGGCTGTATCATAATTATCTTGGCAAAATATGTGATAAATTTTAATTATCTTATGTACTTAAGATTTGATATAATCAATTGATTTACATATATTTAAGTATATTAATCGATCAGAGAATGTCATCAAAACCATCCAGAAAACTACCTGCTTTCAAGCCCTATGATCAGCACCAGCTGATGGCCTTTCCGCCAACTTTTGAAGAACTACTGCCGGAAAACCATCCTGCCCGAGTGGTCGACCAGGTCATCAATTCAATAAAGATTCAGCCGTTGTTGAAGGCCTATTCCCAACTGGGAG
>NZ_PEBA01000036.1:0-10592 GCF_002734235.1 Sphingobacterium sp. 1.A.5 | reverse complement strand
GGTCAGATGAAAAGCAACAACAGGTTTACCCGGTTCACAATGAAAGGTCTGGAGAAGGTCGCTGTGGAATTCGGTTTGATGGCCATTGCCCATAACCTCAGAAAATGGGCAAAAAAGTGGAAAGACAAAGCTTTTATCGGTAAACCAGGTGGCAAAAACTCCCTGTTTGCGATAAATCAAGCCATCAACATGCTGAAAAGTACAAAACATCGACTTGCAGCCTAATATTGCTCATGAAATTATAATGGAGCTCCAGAAAGCTATAAAACAGAAGAAGGTGCCTTTTTAGACACCTTCTTAGTTTATATATGTCGTATCCAATTATTTTTCGCTGTATACCGAGTTTACTTCTGTGATTTTCCAACCGTTGTTGTCTTGGATCATGGTTAAGTAATCTGTGCGTTTGAAGTTAGCAAAGTTCAGAGTTACTTTTGCTAAGCTGTATTTTCCTTCTTTTTCTACCAATTGATAGTCTGCATCACAGTTGAATGTAATTCCTTCTTGATCTTTGATCTGTTTGATGAATGATTCTCTAGAAAGAGGAGCTTGATTGTATTCTGTGTTGAATTTTTGAGTGAAATTTTTTCCGAAAAGATCATCTACATGTTCCACATCACCTTTTACGGTGCTGTTGATATAAGCATCAACTACATTTTCAACTACTGCTTTGTTTAATTTGTCTTTGTCTTTATCTACTGCGAAAGCTGTAACTGTTGAAGCGAATAATAGACCTGCGATTGCGAATGTTTTTACTAGATTTTTCATGACTTTATTTTTTAATGATTAATACCTGTTTAATTTTTTCTGTGTGTTATTTGTTATTTGATACTCCAAAGGTATGGTCAAAAAACACGCTGTAACAGGCGAAATAGGTCAATTCGAAATCTTTCTCGGTAAAGGAAGGGGATAATTCGGTGAAAATTCTTGCTGTTGGATAAGGAATTTTCACCGATGTATTCGCGGGGTCAAATCTTGTTTTTAAGATTGCAGCATTTTATATCTATGGTTTTTTCCCCAATACACTAATTGTTGAATAAGCTGTTTTGAAGATTTCCCATAATCAGTGATTCTGTATTCTACCATTTTTGGTTTGGTATCCAACTCTTCTCTTTCTACCAATTTATTTTCTTCCAAGTCTTTGAGTTCTTTGGTTAGGACTTTGGCAGAGATTCCCAATACTTCACGTTGGATTTTCTTAAATGTATTGGTTTGACTTTCACGGGTAATTAAGTAATGAAGGATCAATAGTTTCCATTTGCCACCCAGTATATCTAATGTATCGCGCATTGCAAGGAGGTTTTCAGTACAAGTAGGTTGATCGTTCTTAAGTGCTTTCATGTGAAATATTTTTTCGAAATTATTAATCGGTTTTCATGTATACAATTTATTTAAAACTTGTTAGGTCTCCAAACGTAAGTTCATTTCCTTCCGAAAGATTAACACCGAAATTTAGGAAGGAATTTTTAATAATTTTCAGTGGTTAATAAAACCTTCTCCGCTGCTAATATGATCACACGGCCACTCAAAAATACTATTTTTAAGTCGTCAGTTGGTTTTGGGTCTTCTTGATCAATAAGGCTGAATAGATTATCTCGATCATCTGAAGGAAAGAATGTAATTTCTGAGATTCCTTCATACTCATCCAATTCCTCTAATTCGTTAACATTGTTCTCAAAGAAACTATAATTAAATGCTTTAAATATCAATTTATCATAAGGTGAGTTTGGAGTGACATGAATATCTTTATACCTAAAAATTGGAATAACAATATTCTTTTCATCAATTTTAAACTCATTATTAGAAAAGTAATAACAGTTATGGAGGTCAATTTCATTCCCGTTATAGAATACTTTTATTAAATTTTTAATCTTAAAATTTACTTCCATAATTAAATTTAGGGTTTAAGTTCAAAAAAAAAGCAGTCTAAGAATATTCTTAGACTGCTGGACTAATATTTAATTGAGATTAGAAGCTAATTAAATAGCTTGCATAAATGTTTTCTGAGTTTTGATGAATATGTTTTAATTCTACTAAAATAGAATTTTCGTCGCCAGTTCTTACAGGTCTTTTAACATTAAATTCTTGGCCAACATTGGTAGATCCTTGTAATTGGCCATTTACGTAAATATTCAAATGATCCTTAATTGGATCTCCAGTAACTTTAAAAGTATAAGTCATCCCGTTATTTGACACTAAGGAAATTTTGCCAGTGGGATTTTCTTGTGATAATTCTGTTTGAGTTATATTGAATTCTGAAGGAATTTCTTTGGTTTCAGGGTTTCCAAAAAGTAAACTTCCAATAAACATTGCTGAAAAAAATAGTTCATTCATATTAATAGTGTTTTTATTTTATGTTTAAATCTATTTGATATTACTATTGTAATAACGATGTTACAATTATTTTATTGCATTTACTGTGCCAAAGAAGGTTTTGTGTGTGATTAAAAAAAAATCCTGAGCTGGGGAAGCTCAGGATTTTACCAAACCAATTATTAACCTAAATTATGAAATTACTCTTTATTACTCTTTTGCTTTTCTTTAATACTATAACGCAAAGGGTAGAGTTTTCGTGTCAGACACGATGTTGATTAACATCTTTTAACAAAGAGTTGTTGTAAGTCAATAATAATGGGTATTAAATACTTTGTTTTATTTTTTAGTGACTATTGATTTTGCTAGATATGCCATAGGGAAATAAGCGAAAACCAAGTCAACGAAGGTAAACCAAATAGGAGACGGCAACATAATTATTGATGCCAAACCGCCGATGAAGAAAAATACAGCTATAATCATTGCAAACGTCAGTTTGCTAGATGGAGCTATTTTAGCTGCTACCAAAGCACCGACGAAAGTTCCAAGAGCATGTGCTAGAAATGGAAAAATAAAATGTTTTGGTTGAAATAAGTGCATTCCCGCCTGTAGTCCTTCGGAGGTAGTAACATCAACTCCATCTGGTGGAGGGATGATAGATCCACTTATAGAAACTAATGCCATATTGACCACACTACCGATAACTATCCCTAATATGACAGCTAGGATTTTTTTAAAGATGGGATTCATTTTTGGATTTAAATATTATTAGATTTTGATGCAAATGTAGCTCAAAAACTGATTAAAAATAGTCGTATTGAGATATTTATTTAAAGTAATTATTTACGATAAGAAGTCTCGTATTTAATGAACCATTTAAATCGCGAATCGTGGGTTTTATTGTGAAAGTTTAGCTAAAGCTTCCTCTAATGAGGATAAAAAATTAACCGCTTTTCCTTTATTGCTTTCGAAAATAAAATCTTTGAGGCTCCTACTTTCATAGTTTGAAAAATTACCCACTATCACCAGCCTTACTCTATAGGTCGAGAATTTCTGAAGAATTTCTCCTGCTATTTTTGTCTTGAGGTCAAAGAAATCAGGATGGATATTTTTTTCATGTACGATTAATTTATCATAGCCTTGGTAATAAATATCTCCCATTATATCCTTTCCATCTTCAATAGTAGTCCATATGTAATCATCTGCAATTATTTCTGCAACCGGTTGATTATTAGTAGTGTGCTTAATTATTTCCATTGATTTAGCTGTGTAATTTTTTACTAAACTTAATAAATCTCTTTGAGTTATCATTTATTTCTCAATAATTGATAATTATGAATAAGTAGTAAAATAAACCCCGCCCAAGGGATCTGGGCGGGGTAAGGTATAAAGATAATAGTTATTGTGATTTACATTTTTATGGTTGTGCTGCTTTCTTTTTGCATGTAGAAATACCGATAATACTGTAGACAGGGCAGTACCCAATTAAACTAGTAAGGATGAATATTCCAGCTACAACTAAAAGGACTATTGCCAAAGTACCTGTTATTACTTTTGTGAAGAATAATACGGCAATAATTACTGCAATAATTATTCTTATAGTCTTGTCTTGTGGTCCCATGTTTGTTTTCATTTTGTAAATGGTTTTAGGTGAACACTAAGACAAATATGGCAACTATATTGTTGTTTGTCAGTGACTTTTATCACACTAGTGATAAAATTTCAACTTTATTTCGAAAAAGTTTCAAAACGCCTTTTTGTTCAAGCTGTTTTAACAACCTAGATATAACTTCTCTTGAAGTTGAGAGCTCATTGGCAATCTCCTGATGGGTTATATTCAAGACATTGCTTTGGAGTGCTTCCGATTTTGATTTTAAATAATCAACTAGTCTTTCGTCAATTTTCTTGAATGCGACGCTATCCAATGCATTTATGATTTCATCATAGCGATTGTCCATTGTTTTTAACACAAACATTCTCCAACTGGAGTATATTTCATACCATTTTGAAGATACCGAAGAGGGTATTGCGATCAATTCGACATTTTCTTCAGCCACCGCCTTGATATTACTAAGTTTGTTCATTAATGAGGTTGATAATGAGACAGCGCAACTTTCCCCCGACCTAATGTAATAGAGGATTAATTCGTTTCCTCCATTGGTTTCCCAAATAACTTTAATGGTGCCTTTTAATACTAGAGGAATTACTTTTATATATTTATTTGGTTCGACAATAATATCTCCAGCATTGAATTCAAGGCTACTTCCCACCTCATCAAATTCTTCTCTAATTCCTTTTTCAAGAAGAAAATCAAATTTCCTGTTACTCATTTCAATAAATAGTTGTGTGATAATTACGCTTTAAACAAAATTAATGTTTAAACAATAAATATAGATAACGGGTAAATAAGTGTAGGCAAATTTTTCCAAAAAATAAAAATTATTAGTCTTTTCGCTACATTTTTTGGCGAAATCGGATTATTGGACTTGTAGAATATTAGGATTAGCCAAAATTTTATCCTGATAATAAAATATTTGTTGAATGTGTGAGTAACAAACTGAAACTTAGTTTATTTAAAATTCGATAAGCAGATAGACAAGTGTTGCGATGGTATTAAGCACTACCACTACTAAATAAAGTTGAACTGAGGGGTTAAAAACAGATTTTTTAATTTTCTTAAATGGAGAAGAGTCGTTGGATATGCTGAATTGATCTACACTAGTTTCTGACAAAATAGGCACGTCGGCATTACGGTTTCTTATTCTTGTAAAGTGTCGATCCATTTTTAGCCTTAATTTTTCCTGATAGAAATAGGTAAAGCTGTCCAGAGACCAGAACGTTATGGATAGGAGGTAGAGTGTGATAAATAGAGACAATTCAACTCTGTCTCCGGAAATTTTGAATAATGAGGGTACTGCAATACTGATCAACAGGAAAAACAGTTTTTTGAGCTCTAGACTTGTTTTGGAAAAATTCATGGTTTCAGCATGAAGCTGGTCGATTATTTTCCAATCAATTTGATCTTCAATAGATCCAGAATTCTTCATTCTCAGTTCTGGATTTATTGAGGTTGGATTTTCCTTTTCAAAGTTTGGTTGATTTAGCATAGTAGTATAACAACCAAACCTATGGCAATTGTTTTAATATAGGAATTGATTTATTTTCAGCTATACATTTACACCAAAAATATAGCCTACGAGTGCTGACAGTCCCATTGCGATGGTTCCCCAGATTACAATTCTTACGATTGCTTTAGATATGCTAGATCCTCCAGTTTTCGCGGATACGGCTCCTAATATAACCAGCGAAATTATAGTGAAGCCGTACAAGTAATACTCCATATTTTCAATTGGTGCAAAAAGTACGACCAAAAGCGGCAAAATTCCACCGGCTGTGAATGCTCCTCCGGATGCTAATGCTGCTTGTATTGGATTTGCTTGGTTGATATCCGTTATTCCCAATTCATCTCTAACATGAGCAGCCAATGGGTCATGTTCGGTCAGTTCTTTGGCTACTAACATCGCAGTTTCCTTTTTCAATCCCCTTTGTTCATAGATCTGTGCTAACATTTTCAATTCCATTTCTGGCATTTCTTTGAGTTCTTTTGCTTCCCTTTTGATATCTGCTTTTTCAATATCAGTTTGGGAACTGACAGAAACATATTCACCTGCGGCCATTGACAAAGCACCTGCCACTAAACTAGCAATGGTAGCGAGGAGAATAGGGTCACGGGTAGTACTTGCCGTGGCAATACCGATAGCTAAACTCGATACAGAAATAATTCCGTCGTTGGCACCTAAAACGGCGGCTCGGAGCCAATTGCTGCGGTGGATATAATGATTATCTAAATAATTGTCTATTGTTTGCATATATAATCGGAGTGTATGGTTTTAATTGTTACAAATTTTATATATCAAGGTATGCTCCAGCCCTGGGAAATCATCAAGGTAACCAATATGATTCATATTGCATTTTTCAAGTACTTTGATAGAGGGTTTGTTTTTTGGTCGAACTATAGCATAAATTTCATCCTTTCCCAAATCGTTGAATCCATATTGAATAGCATCTTTTGCTAATTCAGTTGCATATCCTTTTCCCCAGGCATTTGTATCGAACCTATAACCTAAATTTAATCTAACATCGGACACATAAGTTTTGATTGATAAACCACCAAAACCTATAATATTGCTGGGATTTGAGTTTTCCATAATTTTCCATATTCCAAACTCATGTTCTTTCCAATGGTCTAGAATTTCCTGAAAAAGTACCTTAGCTCTATCAAATTTCATTGGCCCGTAAGGGTTGTATAAATTTGTTTCAGGATCTGAATGGATTTCATAATATCTTTCAAAATCTCTTTGAGTGGGTTTTTCAAAAATTAATCTTTCGGATTTTCTTAACATAAGGATTTATAAGTGTGGTCAAAATTCAAACGAATTATGATTATTTGAAATTGTACAAAGGTTTATATTTTCCATCCGAAAGTATTACAATTTCTTGGAATAGAGATTTAAGTAGGTTAAAGTTTTGAGCCAATGTATGTTTTGTTTTAAGGATTTCATTTACTTTTTCTTTTAATTTTTTAGGAGACCGTTTTGCTTTTTCCAATATTTCCAGTGCATTTTTATCTCCAATTGGATATATTTCATTGAGTGCGAATAAGGCTTGTACCATTGCTTTTATAGTTCTGGTTATGCATCCATATGCATTGTAAAAGTCATTTTTTTCGATATAAGCTGAAGTATTTAAAATAGTGAATTCAGCCGACCATAACGAATCCTGAATAATGGTGTTCTTTAATAATTCAGGATAAATCTTGATTAAAGATTTAAGATAAGACATCATATTTTGAGGGTCATAAATAGGGATGCAGGCTTCGATTTCTGCTAAATAGAATATTGATGAAAAACCATAAGGAGGTTGTTGTTCAAAATGGTTTTCCCATTTTCCTTCGACTGATTCTTGAATTGTTCTCCTGACTTGATTAATATTTCTATACAAGAAATCTACCTTGCCGGATTCGGTCTGTATCCAAGCGCCGCCATTCACCCAAGGTCCCCATTGATAGAAACCTGTAACTGTTGGGTTTTGATGAATGTCGTATTTTTGAGCTATTTTCTGAATATCTTCAATTGCGAATGGATGGCTTTCATGATAATAGATACCTAGGTCCAAGTCAGATTCAGCATTTGCCCTTCCGGTTGCATAGGATCCTCCCAAAACAATAGCAGATACATTTGAAACTTGTTGCAAATCTGCAATGATTAAATCCAAAGTTTTTTGTTTTTGGGGTGGAATAGATATTTTAAACGAAGAGGTATTTTGTTTGTCTACCTTCATAATTTATCTGTACTGGCTTATAACTAAAAGTAGCATAATTTCAGATAGCAATCAAGGATTTTCAGGAGTAGGGGGGATAAGTTGGATTTTTAGTTAATATTTTATTTTGGAAATTCTTCAGATACTTCAGCTACAGAGGAAAATAAGAAAAGCCAAATAAAATAGACTATGACTAATGACATAATCAACACGATTATCCATATCCATGTATTTCTGAATTTTTTATCTTCTAACATATACCATGAACATTTGGGATGGTTTATTCGTTCAATAAATTTTATAAAAAGTAAAAAAGAAAAAACCTGAGCCGGGGAGACTCAGGTTTTTCTAACTAACCAATTATTAACCTAAATTATGAAATTATTTACTCTTTACTTTTTTACTCTGTTTGTACTATATTAAACGCAAACCTTATGCCCAAGGTATATTAGAAATGTCGTATTAACATCTTTTAACGGTTATTTCATTCTCATGACAATTGGTTTTTTCTATTCGTTTAGAAATCAATTAGTTTGTGATTTTATTGAAAACCAGCAATTATTAATGTTATTTAAATTTTTTTAATGTTGTATGTGACAGAATGTATAATTTAGATAACAGTTATTGATTTTCTGTATATCTAAAGATGAAAAATAATTCCTTTGTCACGATTGAAAGACCAAAAAATCCAGTTCTGTCGCAAATCGTGGATTTTTATTTTTATATCAATACTTCAGTTCTTGAATTGCCTGAAAAATCAGAAATCATTCTACCTTTTCCTCGGCTAACCTTTGCTTATTTCTTTGACTATCCATTTATAGCCACCAATCATTCGATCAATAAATCATTTCAAGTAAATCTATTCTTTTCAAAAATCTCGACTCAGAAAATCTGTTTACGGCCATATTCTGATAAAATCAAAGTGTTTGCTGCCGTTTTGAAGCCATACGCACTGGCATTTTTCAATAGTAAACCAATAAGTTCCTTTAATTGGCTGATAGATGTAGAAAAGATGGTAGGCAATGGGATGGATCCATTTGTAGAGCAAATTCAGGGTAGTAATGAGCTTGAAGAGAGAGTCAGTGCCATTGAAGATTTATTGATGTTGAATTTCAATGATCGAGACCTAAGCTTGATAGCAAGAGCCATTGAACTGACAGAGGAGAATTTTGGGAAGATTGATTTGTCAGATTTGGCCAGTTACTTAGGTGTGAAGGATCGAACACTTCGGGACCATTTTTATGAATATATAGGCTGCTCGCCAAATGAATATTACAGGATCTTAAAAATGAAACAGCTAAGCTATCAGATCAAGAATTCTGAAAATCTGTTGTTAGATTCTTCTTTAGGGAATAGGGAAGTGGCAAAAGTGAATGGCAATCCTTCAAAGCATATTAGAAAGGAAGTTCCGAATTTTAGATTAATGGAGTTGTAAAGCAAATACATCAAAATTTAAGTTTGTTATTTAATACTGGGTTTTTCCCAGTTTTTAGAGTAAATAAACTGGACATTTCTTCTCTAAATATTATATAGTTTAATTTCATATAATGTTAAGGATTGTTTAATGTTATTTTATTATTTTAGATAAAATCTAAGGATTATGAACCTATTATTTATAAATATCGGAGGACTTGAATTTATTGTATTATTAATTGCGTCAATTTTTTATCTATACTCTTTCTACAAAGTTATTGTTGATAAATACCTATCAACAAATGAGCGCCTTATGTGGATTATAGTTATTCTGATATTTAACTTAATTGGAGCTATTGCGTATTGGATTTGGGGAAATAATAAAAAACGTGTTGGCTCTTCTCGTTTTTAGATTTAGTGTAGGACAATATTATATGAAAACTTCAATTTGAAAGCCTAACTATGGAGCAATTTTTTCGTGATCATAATCTATTTAAAATATTATTAATATTAATACCAATCTATATATTATGTTTTTCTTTATATCATTTAATGACAAACAATAAGATAGAGAGGAATCAAAAAATTGTTTGGGTTTTAGTAATCTTTTTATTTAACATAATTGGCAGTATCATTTATTTGTTAATTCACAACAGAAAGATAAAAATAAATTAACGTGCTAATATGATAACCCAAATCTATAAAATAACGTAATTTATTTACGTAGGAAATTGAGTGTTATTAATTAATGGCTTAAACAATAAATAATAACAGTTATGAAAAATCTAACATTACTTCTATTTATTTTTCTAAGTTCAAAATTATGCGCTCAAATTGATACCAATCTAATTTATCATAAAGCTGAGAATATAATAAATTTGATAGAGAGTGAAAAAATTGATTCTTTGTTGATCAATAGTACAGATTCAATTAGATGTATACCATGTAATGAATTTGGTATAAATAAGTATATTCCTAAAAAAGTGTTTTTCTCCGAAAGGATGAATGGAATATTTACCTCAGAATTGATATCTAGGCTTAAGCGTTCTAAAAAGATGGTTGTTTTACAAAGCTCACCTTATCCAGCTTATGTAGTATTTTATGAGATTTTTGAGAAAGGCGAAATTGCACCTCAACACGAAGGTGTATCTTTTGGGATATGGCTAAGATCAGATGAAAATTTAAAATTTACAGCTATTGAAACCATTCCTTAAAAACTGCTGATCTTCTCCTTCTTTACCTTAAAAATAGGGATCATACCGAAAGTTTGGGGGGTAAAGACTTTTAAGCATACAATTTCATCACTCTGTACAGGAAGAATGTTGTGTCCCTTACGCCACGGAAGACACTCCTGAAAGCTTTGAGTTTTGCATTGAATGATTCTGCCGATGCATTAGTACTTCTGTTGTCGAAGTAATGGAGAATGTATTGATGATGAGCTGCAATGGATCTTGCTACGCTCTCAAAGGAAGCAATGCCCGCATTCTCAACCTGATTATGCCACAGGCCTAGTTTGGTAAATGCGACCTTTTTGTCCCGGCATTTGTTGA
>NZ_PEBA01000035.1:0-12989 GCF_002734235.1 Sphingobacterium sp. 1.A.5 | reverse complement strand
AAGCAAGAGTTTATGCTGGACAGCGAATGGCCAGATGAATTGTCCGTCCGAAGATCTGTGGAACAGTGCATTAGAATATACAACACAAAGCGACCACATTGGTCACTGAAACTCAAGACACCTGAGCAGGTCCATGGAGCAGCTTAAAACGGACTAACATTGAGGTGTGGAAAGTAAAAGAAAAAAGAAGCAAAAAAGAAAAAAAGCTGTTCAAATGTGGAAAACTCCTACGGAGTTTACACACATTTGAACAGCCCAATAATAACAAAAAAGTGTCTACTTTTTTTAGGACATGACATAGACATACATTAGATTTGTCGGTTTGTTTAGGATTTGATGAATTTTGAATAATTGCTTGACAGCTGTCTTTTTTCAATCTTTTTTCGATAATACCCTTTCCCAAGTAGCAATTTTACTATTTCTAATGTCTTGTGTCTTATGTCTTTTGTCTATCTTAGCACCATGAGTGCAGAATTTTACCAAAGCAATGTCGATAGGACGAAAGAACAAATCAAACTTCTAGATAAACAGATTAATCAGAATGCCTTTTTGAGGTTGGGTTTAATGATATTAGGAGGAATTGGTATTTGGCAACTATTTGGTCTCAACAATATTTTTCTGGTATTAGGGGCATTTCTATTTGTTATTTTTTTGTTTGCATTTCTCGTGTTTCGTCAATCCAAGGTGGACCGTAAATTGCAAGAGGCAAAAGTATATTTGCGCATTAACGAGAATGAGCTTGAGGTACTGAATCGTAAGAAAAACATGTACGATGATGGGATAGAGTTTGAAGACGGGAAACATCCCTACAGTTCTGATCTTGATATTTTTGGTCCCAATTCGTTGTTTGAGCTGGTCAATAGGTGCGCTACTAAGGATGGTGTGTCGGAATTAAAATCTTGGATGGAAGCTCCTGCACAAAAAGAAGAAATAACTGCAAGACAGGAAGCTGTCAACGAGTTAAAGGTCGACCCTGAACATCTCCAGGCATTTCAAACTAAAATGCTCTTCAACCTTGGCTCCAAGATCAATCTGAGATCATATATCCACAGCTATTTCCATGATAAATCCTTTCAATTCGGAAATGGATTTTATAAAGTTTATGTTCCATTGGTGCCTTGGATATTCCTAGCGGGCATATTATTCTCTGTATTCGTTCAGAATATTTCTGGTTATCTCTTGGGATTAGCTATCATACACCTGTTATGGACGATGTCTCAGGGTGGGAGGGTAAGCCAATTCTCAAATCGTATTGATAAAATTGGAGTTTCCTTAATCGGTTTTTCCGATGCCATCAAACTCATGGAAGACAGAAAGTATGTAGCTCCCCTGAATCAGGAATTACAACGTAAAATTGAAGTTGATGCACATCAAAAGAAGTTGTCTAGCATTATCAGTGAATTGGGAAAGCTTATCGACAAATTGGATGTTAGAAATAACATGTTGGTCGGTGCCATTCTGAATATGCTGTTTTTATGGGATTTCAAACAGGTAATGGCGATCAGTAAATGGAAGGACCAATATGAAGATTCCATCCTTTCAGGATTCGATGCGGTTGCTAAATATGAGAGTTTAGTCTCTTTGGCTTTACTTGCCTACAATCATCCAGACTGGACACAACCTGTAATTAAAGATAATTTTGAAAACGATCATGTGCTAGCAATCGAAGTGAACCATCCTTTGATTCCAGAAACCAAATCTGTAGGAAATGATTATGAAGCAAATGATCATAAAATTGCGCTGATTACTGGAAGTAATATGGCAGGGAAAAGTACTTTCTTACGAACCATTGGTATCAATGCGGTATTGGCCTACACGGGAGCAGTGACTTGTGCTAGAAAGTTTGAATTGCCAATTTATGAATTGGTGACCTACATGCGTATTAAGGATTCTCTGAATGAAAGTACCTCAACTTTTAAAGCTGAATTAGATCGTATGAAATTCATCCTCGAGCGAGTAAAAAACATCAAATCAAGCTATTTTCTTATAGATGAGATGTTGAGAGGTACAAACTCGGTCGATAAATATTTAGGTTCAAAGGCAATCATCAAAAAACTGATAAGTTTAGATGGGCGCGGTATGTTGGCGACCCACGACTTGCAGCTTTCAGAATTAGTTAACGACTATCCGGGTTACTTAAAAAATTACCATTTTGATATTCAGGTACAAGGGTCGGAAATGTTATTTGATTATAAATTAAAAGACGGTGCATGTACCATCTTTAATGCTTCAATGCTATTGAAAGGCATCGGTATAGTCGTTGAAAGCGAAAAAGTTGATTAACTTTGCGCTTTCAAATTTTATAATGACTGTTCAAGAACGTATCGACCAAAGTGAAACACGTATTACAATGACTGTGTTTCCTTCCCTTACCAATCACCACGACACTTTATTTGGCGGAAAAGCCATGGCGATAATGGATGAGGTTTCCTTTATGTGTGCAACCCGTTTCTGTCGAAAATCATTGGTTACGGTCTCCACCGATAAAATTGACTTCCACAAAGCCATACCGTCTGGAAGTATTGTTGAAGCGATAGCAAGGGTTGAGAGTGTAGGAAGAACCAGCTTAAAAGTATATGTAGAAATATACTTGGAAAGCATGTACGAAGACGGACGCGAATTAGCAATACAAGGAAGATTTACTTTTGTTGCCCTAGATGATAACAAAAAACCTGTGCCTGTATTACAAGGTCTGGACGTTCAATAAAATTATTCGATTTTGGCCCTTTCATATTGAGGGGGCCAATTGATATCTTCTCCCAATTCCTTTGCCCATTCATATACTAAATGTGGATCACGCAAGAACTCCCTGCCAATCAAAACAAAGTCTGCAGAAGCTCGATTAATGATATCTTTGGCTTGTTTTGCAGAAGTAATCAAACCTACAGTTCCGGTACAGATCTCAGTAGAGTTTTTGATTTCATCGGCAAATGGAACTTGATATCCAGGTTCTACGGGAATTTGTTGGTAGGAAACAGCTCCACCTGAAGAAATATCAGCAACTTCGACACCTAGCAGCTTTAAAATCTTTACCAATTCTATCGTTTGTTCCAGATCCCAGCCTCCTTCAGCCCAATCCGTAGCAGACAATCGAACCCATAGAGACTGTTCCTTACCCAATTCTTCCTTTACCGCATGGACAATCTCAAGTAAAAAATGAATTCTGTTTTCAAATGGTCCGCTATAATGGTCATCCCTCAAATTTACTAGGGGTGATAGAAACTGATGGATGAGATACCCATTGGCAGCATGGATTTCAATAACTTTATAACCTGCTGAAACAGCTCTGCGGGCAGCTAGTTTAAATTCATAAACAACCGCCTGTATATCCGCAAGTGTCATCTCTGTAGGCGGAATTTCATAGTCATGGTAAGGAATAGCTGATGGAGCAATAGTCTGCCAGCCATGTTCTTCATCTGGACTGAACTGTTTTCTGCTGATCCAGGGTTTATCAGTGCTACCCTTTCTTCCGGCATGTGCCAACTGAATGCCGGGAATACTTCCTTGACTGCTTATGAATTCTGTAATCTGTTTAAGTTTTTCAATATGCTCATCTGACCAAATTCCCAAATCTCCATAAGATATTCTTCCAATCGCACTTACAGCTGTAGCTTCCTGAATCACAACTGCCGCTCTACCAATCGCAAACTGACCCAAATGAACCAAATGCCAGTCAGTGGCAAAACCATTAATGGCTGAATATTGACACATGGGGGAAACAACAATTCTATTGGATAATGTCATATTCTTGAGTGGTAGTTCGGAAAATAAGGAATGCTTCGCTTTCATATTCTAAAGTTATAAGAATAATATAAAATAGCCCAGTTGATATATGTTTATTTCAAAGGCACAAGAAATTAGTGATAGAGCTAAAAAGCAAACTTTGTTTACGGAAGTTGGTTTCGAAAATGACTTAATTATTAAATGTGACAATTCTAATGAGTATAAGTTGGCTAGCGGAATCTATGCCCAATTGGGAGTGGGATATTACTCATTCCTTACTACTTCAGGTAGATTTTTCAATTCATCATCTGTAAATAATCGGTAATGAATTTTGAATGTTTTCCCCATTGGGGTTTCCAATGAAAAGCCTCCTGGGCCGAATCCATCCAATACATCCAAGGTGAAATGTGAGAATTTCCAATATTCAAATAAGTCTCGGTCCACCCAGAATTCAAATCCCTCTACCAAACCGATCATGGCATCGTTCATCCTTGGATAAAATCCGCCTTTTTCAAAACACTGAGGTTGCGTTCCTTCACAACATCCACCCGCCTGATAGAACATTAAAGGGCCATGTTTTTCTACCAATTCCTTGATTACTGCTTTTGCAGCATCTGTTACATCTATTCTTGAAGTCATAATCCTCGATTTTGGATGAAAAAGGGGTTATGAATATAACCCCTTATCACACATTTAACTATTAACTACTCTTTTATTAAAAGAAGCCAAGCTTTTCTTTGCTATAGGAGATAAGCATATTCTTAGCTTGACGATAGTAGGCTAACATCATTTTGTGGTTTTCACGGCCGATTCCCGATTGCTTATAACCACCGAAAGGAGCACCTGCAGGGTAACTATGGTATTGATTTACCCATACACGTCCTGCTTGGATAGCTCTAGGTACCATGTATAATTCATGGGCATCCCGAGTCCAAACACCAGCACCTAATCCATAGATCGTATCATTGGCAATCTCAATTGCTTCATTGACATCCTTAAAGGTTGTAACGGCCAATACAGGTCCGAATATCTCCTCTTGGAAGATGCGCATTTTATTATTGCCCTTGAAAAGGGTAGGTTTAATGTAATATCCATCATTGATATCGCCACCCAATTGGTTCTCATCACCTCCCGTCAATACTTCAGCACCCTCTTCTTTACCCAATTTGATATAAGACATAATTTTATCCTTTTGGATTTTTGATGCCTGTGCACCCATCATAACAGTAGGGTCTAATGGATTTCCTACTTTGATTTGGTTCACGCGCTCTACAACACGCTCAATAAATTTGTCATAGATCGACTCTTGAATCAACAATCGGGATGGACATGTACAGATCTCACCTTGGTTCAAAGCAAATAATACAGCTCCTTCAATCGCTTTATCTAGGAATGAATCATCCTCAGCCATCACAGATTCAAAGAAAATATTAGGAGATTTACCACCCAATTCTAAGGTTACCGGAATAATGTTTTCTGTAGCATACTGCATTACCATACGGCCAGTTGCAGTTGAACCAGTAAATGCTGCTTTCGCTACTTTAGGATGAGTAACCAAATGGCGACCCAATTCTGAACCAAATCCATTGATTACGTTTACCACTCCTGGAGGAAGCAAGTCTCCGATGATTTCCATCAACACCATAATGGATGTCGGTGTACTTTCAGCCGGCTTTAACACAACTGTACATCCAGCTGCTAATGCAGGGGCCAATTTCCAAACAGCCATAAGGATAGGGAAATTCCAAGGGATGATCTGTGCAACAACTCCAATTGGTTCGTTTACTATTAAGGAAACAGTCGTGCTATCAAGTTCTGATAAAGATCCTTCCTCAGCTCTGATTACACCTCCAAAATAACGGAAGTGGTCGATCGCCAAAGGAATATCAGCATTTAAAGTTTCGCGGACTGCTTTACCATTGTCGATGGTTTCTACAGCAGCAATTTCCTCCAAATGTTGCTCTATTCTGTCTGCTATCTTGAATAATATATTACTGCGTTCGGTTGCTGAAGTTTTGCTCCATGTTTCAAATGCTTTAGCTGCAGCCTCTACAGCCTTGTCAATGTCCTCTTTGGTCGAATGCGCAACTTGTGTGAATGGCTGTCCATCAATAGGTGAGATGTTGTCAAAATATTTACCTTGAGTGGGCGGAACAAAAGTTCCATTAATGTAATTATCATAACGCTCTTTGAACGTCGGTCTTTTAATTTCGCTCATAGTTTTGTTTTTACTAAGTTTATATTTGGACTCTTTCCCAAATTTACCAAGCGGTAACTTTTTTGAATAGCATTATCCTCGCTATTCATAGCATAATAATATCATTATGCAGTTTTTGTTTTGTTATAATTTTTTTAAATTTGATTAACAGCCAATTATAAAATAAAATCACTATGGGAAAGAATAATCTAGTCCGTGAACTACCATATTCTAAGGAGAGGGAATTGAATACATTGGTTGAAAATAGGAGAGCCTATACATTGAATAGTTTCGAGTTGAATGTATATGAAACTTATCAGCCCAGTCATCTCGTCCCGCTAAAGTTCAATGATATGGTGATTATCAATATGCTCAAGGGAAAAAAAATAATGCATTTGGAAGATATCCCAGCATTTGATTATTTACCCGGTGAAACTTTGGTCCTACCTGCACACAGAAAAATGCAAATCGACTTTCCTGAAGCTCAGATCCAGGATCCCACACAATGTACAGCTTTATTGATCTCTGCAGACAAGATCGAAGAAACAATTCAATATTTGAACAAGACTTACCCAAGAATAGAAAATAAATTATCATGGGATTTTTCATGGAATAAATTCCATTTGGTAAATACGGATGAGTTGGCTACCCTAACCAGCAAGTTGTTTACGAATATGATCAGCAGTGATCCATACAAAGACGTGCTAGCTGATTTACTTTTTAAAGAATTGCTGATCAGGATTATCCAACAACAGCAATTGAGCGAATTAATGGAACCAACGACACAGGTTAGTGAGTCGATTTCTCATTTGAAAAAATATATTCGGGAACATTTATCTGAAAAACTAACGATTGATGATCTAAGCCTAAAGGCGAATATGAGCAAAGCGAGCCTTTTCAGGTTGTTCAAGGATGAATATGGCATTACACCGATGGAATTGGTGATTCAAGAACGTCTTCGAAAAGCTAAGGAAATGCTGAGTGCAAATATGACTATCAAAGAAGTTTGTTATGCCTGTGGCTTCAGCGACGTCAATTATTTTATCAGAATATTCAAATCAAGAGAACAGATTACTCCTGGAAATTATCAGCGGAAAAGCGATATTAACGTTTCATAGCGCGGTCAAGTTCTCTTTTGCTTTCACGTTCTTTGATGGTTTCACGCTTATCAAAGTCTTTTTTACCCTGAGCTAAAGCAATCTCCACTTTGGCGAACCCTCTTTCATTGATGAAAATCCTCAATGGGACGATTGTAAACCCTTTTTCTTCCCCTTTTTCACGTAGTTTTTTCAGTTCTTTTTTCGTCAACAAAAGCTTTCTGTCCCTTTTAGATTCATGATTATAGAACGAACCGAAAGAGTATTCTGCGATGTGCATATTTCTGATATAGAGCCCATCTTCAAAAAATGCACAGAAACTATCGTTGATATTTGCCTTGCCTTCACGGATGGATTTTATCTCGGTACCCAATAAAGCCAAACCTGCAACGTAGGTGTCAAGTAGGTGATACTCAAAGGATGCGCGCTTGTTTTTGATGTTAACCGTTGATGAAATTGCCATTTTTATTATTTATATTGAAGCACAAATGTAAGAATTTATGAATTTTTGCAAAATTTCAAAGTAATTTACTGTAAACATTCTCTTAATATTAATTTAATTTTATGATATTTATATGTCAATCAAAACATAATTTGAAGTTTAAGTTTTGTATGTTTGCGTCGATTTTTTGTAAAGAAAGGTAATATAAGCATGATTTTATTATGTTAATAAATCTAGTTTTGTACCTTTGTGGGATTTTTGACGATTTTTGTTAAAAGTTCAAAAAGTAAATATTATTGAGAAAATAGATACCTGACGAATGAGCAAGGGAAAATTAAACGAAAGAACCGCGCGTTTTTTAAATGGCGAGTTGGGCGATATCAAGTCAAAAAACTTATATGCTTATTTTAGACCTATCCAATCCAAACAAGATACAGAGGTTAAAATTGATGGGCGCAGGGTTTTGATGTTTGGTTCAAATTCCTATTTAGGGTTAACAACTGATCCACGTATTATCAAAGCTTCTCAAGAAGCATTGGAAAAGTATGGTACTGGATGCGCAGGATCTCGTTTTTTAAATGGAACCTTGGATATTCACGTTGAATTGGAAGAAAAACTTGCTGATTATGTAGGCAAGGAAGCTGCAATTCTTTTCAGCACAGGTTTTCAATCTAACTTAGGTCCTTTATCTTGTTTGACTGGTCGTCATGACTATATCCTACTTGACGAACGTGACCATGCTTCGATTATCGACGGCTCTCGTCTTTCATTTTCTAAAGTAATCAAATACGCACATAATAACATTGATGATTTAAGGGACAAAATGTCTCGTTTACCTGAAGAGAGCTTCAAATTGATTGCTACCGATGGTATTTTCTCTATGGAAGGTGATATCGTTAAACTACCAGAGCTTGTTCAAGTAGCAAACGAATATGATGCTGCCATATTATGTGATGATGCACATAGTTTGGGTGTAATCGGTGAAAAAGGTGCCGGTACAGCAAGCCACTTTGGTTTGACTGATCAAGTAGACCTGATCATGGGTACATTCAGTAAATCATTCGCTTCTTTGGGAGGTTTTGTGGCTGCAGATAGCGATACGATCGAATACCTTAAACATAGAGCAAGATCGTTGATGTTCAGCGCCAGTATGACTCCTGCTTCTGTAGCTTCTACATTGAAAGCATTAGAGATCATTCAAACTGAGCCTGAACATATCGAAAGATTATGGGCAAACACAAATTATGCTAAGAAATTGTTGTTAGAAAACGGTTTTGACCTAGGTGCTACTGAAAGTCCTATCTTACCAGTCTTCGTAAGAAACAACGAAAAAACATATATTGTTACCAAAATGCTACAGGACGACGGAGTTTTCGTGAACCCAGTAGTTGCGCCTGCAGTACCAGCTGAGGAATCCTTGATCCGTTTCTCTCTTATGGCTACACATACGTTCGACCAGATCGATGAAGCTGTTGAGAAAATGACTAAGGTTTTCAAAACGTTGGAGGTAGAAAGTTTTAGCGAATAAAATTTTATAAAGGTGATTACGATAGTTCCTGTTGAAACTAAAAAACAAAGAGCAAAATTCATCGATTTTCCTCATGACCTTTATGAAGGAGATTTGAATTATGTTCCTGAGCTTTTTGTTGCACAGGATGATATGTTAAATCCTAATAAACATCCTTTCTTCAAACACTCCTCCCTGCAACTTTTCTTAGCCTACCAAGGCGACAAGATCGTAGGAAGGATTGCCGGAATCTACAATACAAACCACAACGCCTTCAATAATGTCAATGAAGGCCAATTTGGATTTTTCGATTGTATCAACGACCAAGAGGTGGCCGACAAGTTGTTTCAGGCAGCAGAAGAATGGGTTAAACAAAAGGGAGCCAACAATATCGTTGGACCAATCAACCTGACCACCAATGATTCAACAGGGTTATTAGTGGAAGGCTTTGACAGACCTCCGATGGCAATGATGCCATACAACTTCCCTTATTACCAAGATTTGATTTTGCAGGCCGGCTTTGAGAAAAAAGTCGACTTAAGAGCTTATCTTGTCAATAAGGAAAATTCCAATAAACGCTCAGTAATGTTACTCGATAAATTGGAAGAAAGGTTGGGTAGATCTGGAATTATATTGAGACAGATTAACTTGAAGGATTTTGCCAATGAGGCAGAAAAAATCAAGAAAGTCTATAATAAGGCTTGGGACAAAAACTTAGGTTTCGTTCCAATGACTGACGATGAATTTGCACATACCGCAAAAGATTTAAAGATGATTGTTGATCCGAAATACTGTATTGTTGCAGAAAAGGACAATGAGCTCATCGGTTTTGCACTTGGTATTCCAAATATTAATGAAATCCAAATCAAAATTAAACGAGGAAGACTGTTCCCGACAGGAATTTTCAAGCTATTATTTGGAAGGAAAAAGATCAAATCCCTCAGGGTATTGATGCTTGGTGTTTTGGATAATTATAGAAAATTGGGAATTGAAGCTTGTTTGTATGGGAGGATTATAAAGAATGCCATCCCATCTGGCATCGAAGAAGCTGAATGCTCTTGGATGTTGGACCACAACTACCTCATGAATCACGCTATTGAACAAATCAATGCCGAATTCTATAAGCGGTATCGTCTTTTTGAAAAAGCGATATGAAAAAAAAGATTTTCATAACTGGTGCGAGCGGTTTTGTAGGCTCTCACCTTGTTGAGGCTGCCCAAAATTTAGGGCTTGAAGTGCATGCTGCGGTCAGAAAATCCAGCAACATCAGGGATATTGAGCCCTTCGTTGATCAATTCGTATTCCCAGACCTGGGAAACCCTCAAGAATTAAAATCCCTTTTCAATAAAGAACAGTACAGCTATATCATACATGCTGCGGCAATGACCAAAGCAAAGGATGAAAACGTTATGCGACTGGTCAATGTCGGCTATACCGATAGTATATTGGATGCTGCAACTGCTGCTGAGATGCCTTTGGAGCGGATCAGCTATGTCAGCAGTCTGGCAGCAATAGGCCCCATACCTTATGCCAGCGAAAAACTGATTACTGAAAATACCCCTTATAATCCTTTGACAGTATACGGAAGAAGCAAGGAAGCTTCTGAATTGATGATCCAACAGAAATTCAAGGATGCCCCTGTTTCCATTTTTAGGCCTACTGCTGTTTATGGACCACGTGAAAAAGATATTTTCATTCTTTTTGACACCATGAAAAAAGGTTTTGATCCTTATATCGGCAGAAATCCGCAGAAATTGAGCTTTATCTATGTGAAAGATCTGGTCGATGTACTATTGAAGGGTGTTATAGTGAAGCAGGATGGTCTCCAGATTTATAATATTAGCGATGGTGAAGTTTACTCTCGCTATGCTATGGCTGAGATATTTAAGGAAGTATTCCAAAAAAGAATGTTTCGCATGCATGTGCCATTGGGACTTGTGCGGAGCGTGGCAGAAATTTCCCAAAGACTGTATCGCAATTCTTCAAAAACGCCAGTGATCTATCCCGAGCGTTTACGAGAACTGACGGCAGAAAACTGGGGCTGTGATATTACCCATGCGATGAATAATCTTGACTTTAAGCCTCAATATAACCTTCAGACAGGCTTAAAAGAGAGTTTAATTTGGTATAAAGAAAATAAGTGGCTCTAAAATTTCCTATGAAATGAGTGAACAACAAATCAATAAAAAGCTTTTTCAAGATAGAAAGCGTACAAATATTTTAAGTAATCCAGAACAAAGACTGATCAGTTATCTTGTTCCGAAAATCCCGGAGTGGATCTCCTCAGATGGATTGACGGCCATCGGTCTGTTCGGGTCGTTCATGATCTTGGGCAGCTTTCTACTCGCAGAATATGTCAACATCAACTATCTTCTTTTGGGGATTGTTGGATTTTTTGTTCAGTGGTTTGGAGACTCTTTGGACGGAAGGATTGCCTTCTATCGAAATAAATCTAGAAAATGGTATGGCTTTGCCCTAGATATCGTTATGGACTGGGTTTCAACGGTGTTCATCGGTTTGGGTTATGTCTTTTATGCTGTCGGTGATTTTAAATACCTTGGTTTTACATTGGTAGCATTATATGGTTGGGCGATGATAATCTCTCAGCTGAGATACAGGATTACAGATCAATATACGATCGATGCTGGTCTGTTGGGCCCTACTGAAATTAGGGTGATCATCAGCTTGGTCTTGGTTCTTGAGGTTCTAGTGCCAGGTTCCATCAACTATTCAGTGTTAGGAATCTGTATCATCCTGTTCTTTATCAACATTGGTGACACGAAAAAACTTTTGGACCTTGGTGATGCTAAGGATAAAGAAGAAAAAGCAAACAAACTTAAACAAGCAGAAGTAAACGATTAAAGATGTCAGATAAACTTAGAGTATTTCTTCGAGCTCAGTTATCCGCTTTTGTTGGCGGCATATCGGACTTCGGTATTTATACTTTTTGTTATAAGGTTCTGGGATTCACGGCTCCATTTTCGAATGTTGTGAGCGGGAGCTTGGGGGCTATCGTTAACTTTACAATCAATCGGTACTGGTCATTTGGGAATACAGAAAAATCCTTGGGCAGTCAGCTCTGGAAGTTTATTGTTGTAGTTCTTGGTAGTATCACATTGAAGACTTTGGGGATTTTTGTTTTTGTGAATTTATGGCAGTGGCATTTCTTGTTGTCAAAGGCTATTGTTGAAATCGTCGTTTCACTGGGATTCAATTATACCATGCAGAGATTTTGGGTTTTTAAGAAATAGACCTCAACGCTAAATAGAAATTTATTATAAAGCCATCTTGGATTCGGACCAAGGTGGCTTTTTTGTTTTACCCTTGATTTACAGTTTTTCTGTTTCATACTTGATATTGACTCTGAGGGTTCTTGTTATGGTCTTGTTCCTGTCTCGGTATACTCTGGTTCGTCTCTCGTTCGGACCTTGTACGGACCTTGTTCGGAGCTGCTTCGGAAAACACCCGAACGAGGTCCGAACGAGGTGCGAACGAAAGAGGACTGAGAGTGGAAGGAGAGTGGACGGAGAGTGGAAGGAGATCAAAAAGGCCGCCGTGGCCGGTGTCCCCACCGGCCGCCCTTACTTCCCCGTCCCCGCCTTTCCGTTTCCGTGCCCGCCGGTGTGGACCGTGGGCGCGCTTTCCCCCGCTGGCGTACCCTGAGGCCGGCCTTTTGGCCATTGGCCGAAAAATTATCTTTCAATGGCATAGCGAGTTACGTCCGTTCTGCAAAAAATGTTGTGCCGGGGTCTTGGAAGTAATGTGCAAATGTCCCTATCTTTGCACCACTCCGCAAGGGAGGGACGGCGGAAACGCCACTGAAATGAGGGGAAGGACGGGCGACACCGCAGGCGGCACGATGCCGGCACGGGAAGCCGAAAAGGGGCCGCGAAAATTATTTCAAAATAAATTTTGCGGATTCGAAAAAAGCTCCTACCTTTGCAGTCCCAACCAGGGGAAACGGCGATGGGCGCGACGCCCGGAGCCAACAGAAATGACAGTTCAGGAGTGCTCAAGCACTCT